>DATLYU010000104.1:0-12364 GCA_035574435.1 Gaiellaceae bacterium
TCGCCTGCGTCTGCCTCGTCGCCTACGAGGAGCGCCGGTCGCCGCGGAGCGTCCTCGAGCAGCTCTTCCGCCGCTCGGTGAGCGACCGCGAGTGGCGCGAGCGCTTCGAGCCGCTGCTCGCGTAGCTCGACCCGTTTGCCCGTCCCGGCGGCCGGGTACCCGACCGGCATGCGGCCCCAGCGCGTGGATCACGTCGCCCTGCTCGTGCCCGATCCGGAGCGGATCGGCGAGCGGCTCCGGGCCCGGCTCCCGCTCCGGGTGCTCGAGCGGACGGAGGAGTTCGTGCTCCTCGGACGCGCGCCCGAGCGCGGCAAGATCACGCTCGTCCGGGCCGAGGGAAGCCGCGAGGCGGGCCCGCTCGTACGGCTCGCGATCGGCGTGCCGTGCGCGGCGGCGGCATCGCGCCTCGACCTCGACCTTCCGCTCGAGGTCTCGCTCGTGCCGGCGCCGGCCGAGGGCGAGGTCGACCTCGACCACCTCGCGCTCGCGGTGCCGGACCCGGCCGCGAGCATGCGCGCCTGGCGCGACCTCGGGTTCGCCGCGGAGGCGCCGGCCGACGGCGCGGCGCGCGTCCGGCTCGGATCGTTCGCGCTCGAGCTGCACCCGGGGTCCCCCGAGCCCGCCCGGCGACCGCTCCTCGGGCATCTCGGCCTGCTCGTGGAGTCGGCCGAGCAGGCCCGCCGCGAGGCCGAGGCAGGCGGCCTCACGGTCACGCGCACGGTGGACGCCGAGCTGAGCCGGGCCGTCTTCGTGCAGGGCCCCGACGGCGTCGAGGTCGAGCTCGTGGAGCACAAGCCGGCGTTCGCGCTCGTATGAGCGGCTACCCCGACCGGCCGAGCCGTCCCGCCGGCGGCGACGTCGAAGACGAGCGGCCGCGCGAGCGCACCGACGAGCAGGAGCTGGCCGCGGGTCGCACGACCGCGACGCCTGCGCTCGTGCTCAGCTCGGCGATCACGGTCGTCGCGATCGGATTCGCGCTCGCGCTGGCGATCGTGGTCGTCGCGTACCTCCTCGCCTGACGTTTCCCGCCGCGGCTGAGCGGGTATGTGCACGGGTCGTGGCGACGGCGCTCCTCTTCGAGCGGGACGACGTCGACCGGCTCGAGGACTGGGCGGAGCGCCTGCCGCGGCTCGGCCGGTCGGCGATCCTGTGGATCGACCTCGAGCGGCCGACCCGCGAGGAGATCGAGGAGCTCGCGGCGGCGCTCGACCTGGAGCGGGAGACGGCGGAGCGGCTCGCGGACGGCGGCCGCGGCGCACAGCTCTCCGACCACGGCGCCTACCTGCACGTGACCGCCTGGGCGCCCTCGGACGCGCAGCACCGGGAGCTGCAGCGCGTGGCGTGCCTCGTCTCCGAGCGGTGGATCGTGTCCGTGCACGAGGGCCCGGTCGCGATGCTGGAGGCCTTTCGCGAGCGGGCGACGGGCTCCGGCCAGACCGGCCGGCTGGACGGCCCCGAGTTCCTCGCGAACCTGCTCGAGTGGGTGCTCGCGAGCTACCTGGCCGCGTTCGAGGAGATCGAGAAGGCGCTCGAGGAGGTCGACGCGCGCGCGATGCGGGGCGAGGCGAGAGCGGACGAGCGGCTCCTCGGGCGTCTCGTCCAGCACCGGCGCGAGGTCGGCCGCCTGCGCCGCGCTCTCGTCTCGCACCGCGAGCTGCTCCTGGCGCTCGCGCGGCCCGAGCTCGAAGCTCTCGGCGGCGAGGACGCCGCGGAGCGCTTCGCGGCCCTCCGCGACCGGCTCGAGCAGGTCGTCCAGGCGGCGCGCGACAGCCGCGACGCGGTCACGGCCTCGTTCGACGTGCTGATCGCGAGCACCGGCCAGCGGACGAACGACATCATGAAGGTGCTGACGCTCGCGTCCGTGCTCCTGCTCCCGGGCTCCCTCGTGGCGGGGATCCTGGGCATGAACTTCCGGCTCGGCGTGTTCGAGACGGAGGCGTACTTCTGGGTCGTCGTGGCCGGGATGGCGGCCGTCGCGCTGGGCACGGTGCTCGTCGCCCGCGCGCGCAGGTGGATCTGAGCGGCCATGATGGGCGGGTGACGGAGGGAGCTCCTCTCGCCGGCGACGGCGTCGCCGACCGCGGGCGCCCCGCCTTCGCGCGCTACCTCTTCGCCATCCTGCTGAGCCTGCTCGCGCTGCTCCTGTCCGTGGCGCTGCTCGAGGTGGCCGAGGCCCCCATCTTCACGACGCTGCTCGGCGCCGCCGCCCTCAGCGTGTGGTACGGCGGCCTCGGGCCCGGCCTGGCCGCGATCGCGGTCGGCTGGACGGCGAGCTTCTGGCTGCTCCTCGAGCCGCGCGGCGAGCTCGTCGGCGAGGGCGCCGCCGTCCTGCGCTGGGGGGTCGCGCTCGCGGTCGCGGCGCTCGTCGTCGCGGTCAGCGGGCTTCTCCGCCTGGGGCGCGAGCGGGCCACCTCGGAAGCCCTGGCCGCGGTCGCGTCGGGTCGCCGCATGGAGGCCCTGCGCGACCTCGCGACCTCGCTCGCCGCGGCCGCGACGACGTCCGAGGTGACCGCCGTCCTCGTCGCGCGCAGCGCGCCGCTCCTAGACGCCGACGGGGCGGCGCTCGCGCTCGTCGAAGGCGAGGAGCTCGTGCTCGTCGATCCGGTGGGCCTCGCCGCGCGCACGCCGTACGGGCGGCGGATGCCGCTCGGGGCCGGGACCTTGATCGGCAGGTCGGTCCGAGAGGCGATCCCACTCCGAGCGGACGACCGCGCGACGATCGAGCGCCTCTACCCGGACACCGCCGCGAGCCTGACGACCGTACAGGCGGCAGTGGCGGTGCCGGTGCGGGTCGCGGGCGAGCTCGCCGGCGCGATCGGCTTCCTGTACGAGCGTGCCGGCGTGCTCGACGACGAGCGCGCGGCGATCGCGGCGACCGTGGCCGACCTCGCCGGCCAGGCGCTCGAGCGGGCACGCCTGTACGAGCGGGAGCGGGAGTCGCGGCGGGCGCTGGAGCGGATCCTCCAGATCGCGCCCTCCTTCCACGCGGAGACGGCCGAGGAGGTGACGGCGGCCATCTGCCGGGAGGCGAGGCTCACGTTCGGCGGCGACTACGGCGTGCTCTGGCGCGTCGAGGACGGGGAGCTCGAGCTCGTCTGCCTCGACCCGCCCTCGGTGCAGGAGCCTGCCGGCCTGCGCCTGCCGCTCGCCGACTTCCCGCGGCTGCAGCGGGCGGTCCGGGCGCTGCGGATCTCGTTCGTCGCCGACGTGCAGGCGACCGAGACCGCCGGCGCGGGCCTCGACTTCGTGCGCCGGCTGGGCATCCGCTCCTCGCTGCGGGCTCCGATCACCGTGGGCGGGCGCGCCGAGATGCTCCTGGTCGTGTCCTGGCGGCAGGAGCAGCCCGAGCCCGACCCGTCGACGGTGGTCCTCTTCCGGCGCTTCGCCGACCAGGCGGGCCTGGCGGTGGAGCAGCTCAAGCGCCGGCGCGCAGAGGCCGAGGCGGCCGAGCGGGCGGCCGAGACCCGCCGCCTGCAAGAGGTGACCGCCGCCCTCTCGCTCGCCGCGACGACCGCGGACGTGGGCGAGGTGTGCGTGGAGCACGCGCTCGCCGCGGTGGGGGCGGACGCGGGCCTCGTCGTGCTCGCGGACGGGGCCGAGCTCGCGCTGGGAGCCGCACGAGGCCTCACCGATGGCGAGCTCGCGTCCTGGCGGGACCTCGACCCGCACGCGGACGTGCCGTTCCGGCGCGCGCTGCGCACGGGCGAGCCGGTCTGGGGCGCGGACGAGCCGGCGGGGCTGTGGTCCGGGCCGGGCGTCGTCGCGCTGCCCCTGCGCACCCGGGCGGGCGTGCGCGGGACGCTCCACCTCCTCTTCCGGGAGCCGCGCGCGCTCGGCGAGCCCGAGCGCCGCTGGCTGCAGACGATGGTCTCGCAGTGCGCCGAGGCGCTCGAGCGCAGCCGGCTCTTCGACCAGGAGCAGCGGCTGCGCGTCCGCTCGGAGCGGCTGCAGGGCATGTCCGCGGCGCTCGCGAACGCGCTCACGCGCGCGGACGTGGCCCGCGTCGTCGTGGACGAGATCGGCGCCGCGGTCAACGCGGACGGCGCGGCGCTCGCGATCGTGGACGAGGAGCGCCAGCTCCTGCGCGCGCTCGCCTGGAGGGGCTTCCCGGACTCGGCATTGGAAGGCTGGCTGGAGGTCCCCCTGGACCTGCAGTCGGCCGCCGCGCGGGCGGTGCGTCGCCGCCGCTCGGCGTTCTACGCGTCGTCCGAGGAGCTGCACGCCGAGTTCCCGGAGCTCTCCAGCCGGTTTCCGCTCCGGCAGTACGAGTCCTCCTTCGTCGTCCCGCTCGTCGCCGGTCGCCGGGCGAGCGGGGTGCTGACGGTGGCCTGGCGGACGCCTGCCGAGCTCACGCCGGACGACGTCCGCTTCGTGGAGGCGCTCGCCGGCCAGGCGGCCCAGGCGCTCGAGCGGGCAAGCCACTACGAGTCCGAGCGGACGATCGCGGCCACCCTGCAGCGCAGCGTGCTCCCCGCGCGGCTCCCGCGGGTCCCGGGCGTGCAGCTCGCGGCCCGCTACCTGCCGGGCACGGCCGAGCTGCACGTGGGCGGCGACTGGTTCGACGCCATCCAGCTGCGGGACGGACGGCTCGGGCTCGTGGTCGGCGACGTCGTGGGGAAGGGAGTGCAGGCGGCGGCGACCATGGGGCAGCTGCGGAACGCGCTGCGCGCGCTCTCGCTCGACCGGCTCAAGCCCGCCTCCACGCTCGGCCGTCTCGACCAGCTTGCGGGCGAGGTGCTGGACGCCACATTCGCGACCATCGTGTACGCGGTCGTGGATCCCGCGTCCGGCGCGTGCCGCTTCGCGTCCGCGGGGCACCCCCCGCCGGTGCTCCTGCGCCCGGACGGGACGGTGGAGCTGCTCGAGGGCGGGCGCGGCCTTCCGCTCGGGACCGGGATGCCGGCGAAGTACCGCCAGGCGGTCGTCGAGCTGCCGGTGGGCAGCGTGCTCCTCTTCTACTCCGATGGGCTCGTGGAGCGCCGCGGGCGCTCGATCGACGACGGCATCGAGCGGCTGCGGGCCGCGATGCGCACCGGCCCGCGCAGTCCGGAGCGCCTCCTCGACCACGTGCTGGCCGAGGTCGTGGGCGACGAGCCGCGCGGCGACGACGTCGCGCTCCTCGCGCTGCGCCTGCTCGCCGTCGCGCCCAGGCCGCTCGCCCTGCGCCTGCCCAGCCACGAGAGCTCGCTCGAGCTCGTGCGCGAGGCTCTCCGAGCCTGGCTGGAGGGGACGCCGGCGACGCCGCGGGAGGTCGAGGACGTCGTCCTCGCCGCCTGGGAGGCCTGCGCGAACGCCGTCGAGCACGCCGTGTCACCGAGCAAGGACGAGGTCCTGGTGGAGGCGGAGCTCCGAGACGGAACCGTGCGCGTGACCGTGGAGGACTCAGGCCGCTGGGCGCCGCCGGCGCAGCGCTCCGACCGGGGCCTGGGGCTCCGGCTGATGCGCTCCCTCATGTCCGCGGTGGACATCGCCACCGCCGGGCGCGGGACGCGCGTGACGGTGGAGAAGGTGATCGCCGGCGGTGGCCCGGTCTAGAAGAGCCAGATCAGGAGCAGGATGATGATGATGAGCGCGAGGACGCCTCCGCCGATGTACACGCTCTCCTCCTTTCGTCGCCGTCGCTGACGACGGGTACTTCCCACTTCGCACGCGTCGCGAAACGCCGTGCGGGTTTGCGCTCCGCCCGCGCCCGGGTATCGCACTGCGCGATGCTGCTCGCCGACCTGCTGGGGACGCCCGTGCGCGTCCGCGACCTGCGCGTCGGCGAGGTCGGCGGCGTCCTCCTGGACGAAACCGCGTCGACCGTGATCGGGCTCGAGGTCGCCTGCACGGACGGAACGGCCCGTGTCCTGCCGTGGGCGGTCGCCTCGTTCGAGGAGGGGTGCGTCCGCGCTCCGAGCGCGCTCGTGCTCGTGGACGCGGGAGACGGGTACCTCCGACTCGGGGCCGTCGCGCTGCACGAGCGGGCCGAGCTCGCCCCGCTCGTCGTCGCCCCGGACGGGCGGCTCCTGGGCGCGCCGGTTTCGCCGGCGCTGTCCGCGGGTACTGCTCGTTCGTGATCCTCGTCCGCCAGCCAGCCGCGGACCGGCAGGCCGCGGCGGTCGCGGTCGTGCCCCACGTCCCGCGCGGATCGGCGGCCGGGCTGGCGGGCCGGATCGAGGTCGCCCTCGCGCTCGGTCGCCGCCACGTGGTCGTGGATCTCGGCGACCTGGCGGACCCGGGCGTGCCCCTTCTCGCGCAGCTCCGGCGGGCCGCGGTCCGGGTCCGCGCGCAGGGAGGACAGCTCTCCGTCGTGTGCCGGCACCCCGCGGCGCGCCGCCTGCTGCGCCTCACGCTGCTGAGCGAGAGCCTCGCGGTCGCCCGCACGCGCGAGGAGGCCCTCCGCGGATGCGCGTGACGCCGACTCGCGCGTCCGCCAGGCGAGGCCCGCGGCGCGTAGTCTCCTCCGCAGGTCCATGAGCCTGGTCATGAATCGAGACGTGGACGCTCTCCTCCTCGCCTATCACCGAAACGGCGATCAGGCGGCCCGCGAGCAGGCGCTCGTGGAGCTCATGCCGCTCGTCCGCGCCCTCGCCTCGCGCTACGCAGGCCGCGGGGAGCCGCTCGAGGATCTCGTCCAGGTCGGCTCCCTGGGCCTGATCAAGGCCGTGGACCGCTTCGACGTGGACCGCGGAGTCGAGTTCACGAGCTACGCCGTGCCCACCATCGTCGGCGAGATCCGGCGTCACTTCCGCGACAAGGCCTGGGCGATGCACGTGCCCCGCCGGCTCAAGGAGCTGAGCGTGCGGCTCTCGCGCGTCCTGGACGCCCTGACCAGCGAGCTCGGCCGCTCGCCGACGGTGGCCGAGCTCGCCGAGGCGACGGGCGTCGAGGAGGAGGACGTCGTGGACGCGCTCGACTCCGCACACGCCTATTCGACGCGCTCGCTGCAGGCCCCGTTCGAGGAGGGCGACGTGGACAGCCTCGCGGACAAGCTCGGCACCGACGAGGAGGGCTACGCCGAGGTGGAGGACGGCGCGCTCGTGGCCGCCGGGCTCGACGCGCTCGACGAGCGCGAGCGCCAGATCGTCGAGCTGCGCTTCTTCGAGGAGATGACGCAGTCGCAGATCGCGGCCGAGATCGGCATCTCGCAGATGCACGTCTCGCGCTTGCTCCGCCGCGCGCTCGCCACCATGCGCGGCCGCATCGAGGAGGTGTCGCGCGAGCGATGAGCGAGGCCCTCGTGCGCCTGACGTTCCCCGCGCGACCCGAGTACCTCCTGCTCGCCCGGCTCGCCTTGAGCGGGCTCGCCCGCGACCTGCCGGTGGACGAGGAGACGCTCGCCGACCTCAAGCTGGCGGTCACCGAGGCCTGCGGGAACGCCGTCCGCCACGCCTACCCCGAGGGTGCGGAGGGCGCCGTCGCGATCGCCTTCCGGCTCGACGGCGAGCGCCTGGAGATGGTGGTGGAGGACGAGGGGGAGGGGATCCACGGGGAGGCCGAGAGCGACGACGCGCACCCCCTCGAGAGCGGCATGGGCATGGCCATCATCCGCGCGATCGTGGACGAGCTGCACGTGGACGAGGGTGGCGGCGGGCGCGGCACGGTCGTCCGCATGACGAAGTACCTGCCGCGCGCGTAGCCCTTCAACCTGCGAGCTCGGCGAGCGCGGCCGAGCGGCTCTCGGCCACGGGCAGCACGCGGTCGAGCGCCGTGATCTCGAAGATCCGGCGAGCCGTCCCCCTGGGAAGCACGACGCGCACCTCGCCGCCCGCCTCCGTCAGCTCGCGCACCCCGCGGACGAGCAGGCCGAGCGCCGTGGAGTCGAGGAACCCGACCGCGGTCAGGTCCGCGACGACGCGCCCCTGTCCGGCGAGCTCGGCGAACGCCGCGCTCAGCTCGGGCGCGACGAACGCGTCCACCTCGCCGTGCAGGTGGACGACGGCGGCGCCTGCCGGTCCGCCGCGCTCGATCTCAACGCGGTGCACCGCGCCAGGAAAGCAGGTCGGACGACGGCGGGCGCCTCCGCGCGCGCCGCTCCTCACGAGACGGCACCCGGCGCCGACGGCGGCGCCGAGGCCGGACTCCCTACGCCGCCCGCCGGTCGCGGATGGCGTGCCACGCGGCCAGGATGATCAGGGCGCCGACGACCGCGGCCACCCAGGTGCTCAGGTCGAAGAACTCGTCGATCGGGTCGCCCAGCCCGAGGATGGCCGCCAGGAACCCGCCCAGCAGCGCCCCGGCGATCCCGAGGAGCATGGTCACGACGAGGCCGGCCCGCTCCTCGCCGGGCATGACCGCCTTCGCGATCACGCCGGCGAGGAGCCCGAGCACGATCCAGCCGATGATCCCCACAGAGGCCGGCTAGTCCTTGACGATGTTCGTCTGGTGGCCGGCGCCGCCCGCGGCGCCGCCGTCGCGGCCGTAGCCGAACCCGCCCCAGCTCGACCAGAAGACGAGCGAGGCGAGGAATCCCACGATCCCCACGATCATGAGGATGACCCCGACGGTCGTGAGGTCGATCCCCGAGACCTCGACCGTTACGGCCCAGGTCAGGATCGCGCCGATCGCGAAGAGCAGGATGCTGAGGCTGATGCCCATGTGACTCCTTTCCCCTTTTCTGGCGTGTGGTTGTCGCCTGCCGGGAGATACCCGCGGGAGGGAGCCCAAAAACCCCGGGGCGCGCGCTCAGCCGTTTGCGAGCCCGGCGACGACGTCCTCCACCGAGGCGCCGACGGTCGCCGCCTGGGTCAGGCCGGCGATCTCGACGGCCCGCGCCACGGACGCGTCCGGCTGGTACACGAGCCCCAGCCCGTGCGGGCCCCGCTGCCTGGCGAGGCGGAAGAGGACGTGCAGCGCCGCGCTGTCCATGAACGCCACGCGGTCGAGGTCGAGGACGAGCGCGGCGGCCTCGCCGCCCGCCCCGACCAGGGCCTGCTCGAGCTCGCGCGCGTTCGTCAGGTCGAGCTCGCCCGAGACGCGGACGAGGGCGACGGTCTCGTCGCCGCTCTCCTGCGGCTCGAGCTCGAAGACGGACATCGGGCCGCTCAGCATAGAGCGCCGCGGGTTTGCGAGGCGCGGGGCGCGGGGCACACCGTCTCATGCGCGACGACGACGGCTTCGCCCACCCGGTCGAGCGCGAGCTGGCACGTCTCTTCGACGCGCACGGCATCGCCTGGGAGTACGAGCCGCACACGTTCGTCCTCGAGCGCGACGGCGACGGAACCGTCCGCGAGGCGTTCACGCCCGACTTCTACCTCCCGGAGCTCGGGCTCTACGTCGAGTGCACGGTCATGCGCCAGGACCTGACGAGCCGGAAGCGGCGCAAGGCCCGCAAGGCGCGCGAGCGCGCCGGGCTGACGGTGGAGATCCTCTTCCGGCGCGACTTCGACCGCCTCGCTCGCCGCTGGCACCTGCCCGAGCTGGCGCGCGCCGTGCGTGCGGCGTCTTGACGTTTCGGATACCCCCTGCACCGGGTACTCCTCGAAGCGCAGACATGCGCGAGAACGGGATCCTGACGGGCGAGTTCCGGATCGACGAGGAGGCGCCGCGCGCCGGCACCGCAGTGCTCGTGGTGCACGGCGAAGCCGACCTGCACGTCGCGCCCGACCTGCGCGACCGCCTCGCGACCGTGATCGACTCGGGCGTGCGCGCGCTCGTGGTCGACCTCTCCGACACGACGTTCCTCGACTCGATGACCCTGGGCGTCCTCCTGGGCGGCCTGAAGCGGATCCGCGCGCGCAACGGCCAGCTCCGGCTCGTCGCCCCGCGGCCCGAGATCCGGCGGATCTTCGAGATCACGCTCCTCGACCGGATCTTCCCGCTGGACGAGACGCGCGCCGCGGCTCTGGCCGCCCTCGAGGACGGCGTCGATGCCGGCTAGCCGGCCGTCCGCAGCGCGGCCGAGACCGACGGGTGGACCGTGAGCACGGTGTCCACCGCCGTGATCTCGAGGACGCGCCGGATGCCCGGGTCGTCGGTCGCGAGCACGAGCTCGCCGCCCGCCGCCTCCCGCTCGCGCGCGGCTTGCACGAGGAAGCGGACGGCCGACGAGTCGAGGAAGCTGCACTCGCCGAGGTCGACCACGAGGCGCTCCGCGCGACCGCGGCCGGCGAGCGCTTCCTCGAGGCGCGGCGTGGTTGCCATGTCCAGCTCGCCCGCGACGTGCGCCACGAGGCCGCCGTCGGGCAGTGCCTCCACGCGTACGGCAAAATCGTCCACTCGACGAGTCTAGAAGAACTGGTGTGTATGAGGTGACCACGGAGACGGGAATGACGAAGGCCGGCGCGTCCGACAGGTTCGCGCTCACGATCCCGGCCGACCCGCGCTACCGGACGGTGGCGACGCTCGTCCTCGGCGGCATCGGGAGCCGCCTGTCCCTCCCGTACGAGCGCATCGACGAGCTGCAGCTCGCGATCCTGAGCCTGCTCGACGCCGGCAGCGGCGACGAGCTCCGGCTCGAGGTGGAAGCGAACGACGAGCGGGTCGCGGTCGCGCTCGGGCCGCTCGCGCCCGGCACGGCAGGCGACCAGGGTCTCGCCCTCGTCCTCTCCCGCCTCGTGGACGCGGTCGAGCCGCAGCGCCGCGATGGCGTCGAGTGGATGACGCTCTCGCTCGTCCGTCCGCCCGCTGGCTAGCGGCGTTTCGGGCGGACGTCGCCCGGGTATGCGGGGCTGCGACGGAAGGAGCACGGGGCATGGACGCCGAGCGCGTGCACGACCCGCAGGATCGAGCCGAGCTCGAGAAGGATCGCGAGGCCTGGGGTCTCCCCGGCCCGCAGCCGCACCTGGGCGGCCCGCCGCTACGCGAGTGGCCGTACCGCGAGCCCCAGCCGGTCATCCCCGACGTCGAGGCCGAGCCGGCTGCCTGAGGTGCGCGCGGGCGGGGAGCCGTCGCCCCCCGCCCGCGCAGCGTGCTACTGCCGCTCCGAGATCTCCTCGACCATGCGCCCCGTGGACTCGGCCCCGGCCGAGCGCGCGACGTCCGCCTGCGCGAGGATCCCGACGAGCTTCCCCTCGGCCACCACGGGCAGGCGGCGTACCTGCTCGGCCGCCATCCGCTGCAGCGCCTGGTCGAGCGGCTCTTCCGGCGTCGCCACGATCGGGTCCTCGGTGCACACGTCGGAGACCGGCACCTTGTGCGGGTCGAGGTCGCGCGCGAGGACGCCGACCACGAGGTCGCGGTCGGTCACGATGCCCACGAGCGTGCCGTCGGCGACGACCGGAAGCGAGCCGACGTTCTCGGACGCCAGCAGCCGCGCCGCCTCCACGACGCTCGCCTCGGCCGCGATGGTCGTCGGATTCGACGTCATCGCCCCGCTCACGGTCGTGCTCGCCATGCCGGCCTCCTCCTGGTCGCTTGCCGCCGCCGGTTCCCAGGAAGCACCGTTCCCAAACGCCGTGCCGCCCCGGGCCCGCCGTTTCGAGACTCCGGATCCCGGGCAGACCACCGTGGTGAGACCTGCGTCGACGAGCCCCCGCGCGCGCGACACGCGCAGCGAGGCTTCGCGCCTCCCCGTGCTCGTCTTCGTCCGCCAGCGCCGCAGCGGCGCCTCGCGCCGGATGGAGAGCCTGGTCGCGTGGGTGAAGGTGACGCAGAAGAAGCGGCTCCGTGTCGTCGAGGTGGACGTGGACCGAGACCAGGCGCTCGCGCGCAGGCTCGAGGTGACCGAGGTCCCGAGCCTGCTGCTGATCAAGGAGCGGCGGGTCGTCGGTCGGCTCGAGGGCCGTGCCACCGGGCGCCAGATCGAGGAGCTGATCAGGCCCCACCTCGCCGCCTGAGCTGCCGGCCGGGGCGGTTCGGATGTCGAGCGAGTGCCGATGACCCGCGAGCGGACCCGGTCCGAGCACGATCCCCTGGACGAGCTCTTCGCCGCCGACCGCGAGGAGTTCGTCTCGCGGCGCGCGGACCTCGTCCGCGAGCTGCGTGGCGCCGGTCGCCGCGAGGACGCCGAGGCCCTGGCGGCACTGCGCAAGCCCTCCCTGCCGGTGTTCGCCGCGAACCGGCTCGCGCGCCGCCGACCGCAGGAGGTGGCCGCGCTGCTCCGCGCCGCGCAGCGGCTCGTGGCGGCGCACGAGGAGAGGAAGCCGGAGACCCTGCACGCCGCGCACGCCGAGCTCCGCGAGAGGGTGCGAGCGCTCGTCTCGCTGGCCGAGGAGGCGAGCGGGCAGGCGCTCTCGGTCGCGCTCGAGCAGCGGCTGGCCACGACGCTGCGGCAGGCGGCGCTCGACCCGCAGGCCGCCGAGCTCCTGCAGCGCGGCGTGCTCCAGCACGAGCTCGAGCCCGCGGGCTTCGAACGGCTGGCCGGGCTGCGGTTGCCCGAGCCGGCGCGCCCGCGGGCCAGCGGTGCCTCCGGGAGGGCGGGCGCGCGTGAGCGAGAGGCCCG
>DATLYU010000105.1:0-2471 GCA_035574435.1 Gaiellaceae bacterium
GCCGCGGCCTGCGGCGCCGCGGTCGCGCCGGCCGAGGAGGGCGCCTGGGGAGGCGAGCCGCTGGCGCTGCTGCTGCAGGACGCGGACGCGCGCGCGGCCTCGGCGGTCGAGGGCCGCGCCCGCGCCGAGGTGGAGAGCGTCGAGCGTCTCGGCGACGAGCTGGACGCGCTCTACGCCCGCCTCGTGCGCAAGCGCCGGAGACCGCACGCCTCGCAGACCGACCCGCTCGCCGGCCGGCCGGAGATCCTCGTCGACCTGCACATGCACACCGAGTGGTCGCACGACTGCGCGATCCCCGTCTCCGACCTGCTCGACCACGCCGAGCGGAGCGGGCTGGGCGCCATCGCCGTCACCGACCACAACGTCTTCGGGGGCGCGCTGGAGGCGGTCGAGCTCGCGCGCGGGCGCGACCTCGTGGTCATCCCGGGCGAGGAGGTGAAGACCGACCGGCAGGGCGAGGTGATCGGCCTCTTCCTGGAGCGGGAGATCCCGCGCGGTCTGTCCTTCGCGGACACGGTGGCGGCGATCCGCGAGCAGGGCGGGCTCGTCTACCTGCCGCACCCGTTCGACCGGCTGCACGCGATCCCGGACCCGGCCACGCTGCACCGCCACCTGGCCGAGATCGACGTGCTCGAGGTGTACAACGCCCGCCTGCTGCGCGAGACGTTCAACGAGGAGGCGTTGCGCTTCGCGCGCAAGTACCGGCTCCTGCAGGGCGCGGGCTCGGACGCGCACGTTCTCCAGGGCGTGGGGACGGGCGCGCTGCGCATGCGCCGCTTCGAGGGCCCGGAGGAGTTCCTGCTCGCGCTGCGCACCGCCGAGGTCCTACGCCGGCCGAAGTCGCTCGCCTACCTCCAGTCGCTCAAGTGGGCGGCGCAAGTCAAGGAGAAGGTCCGCTGAAGCCGAAGGGTGGCCCGGACCCCGTGCCGACGGCCGTGCCAACCGACGAGATCTACGAGCGCTACCTGCAGAAGGCGATCGCCGAGATGAACGAGCTCGGAGACGAGCTCGCCCGGGCCGGCGACGAGCTCCGCGTTCCCGTGGTCGGATCGGGCCACCCGCTGGCCGACGTCTTCCTCCTCAAGTACACGCCGCAGCCGGCGGAGATCCAGGAGGGGGTGGCGTTCTTCGGCCGCTCCGGGCAGGCGGTCCTCAAGTCCCTGCAGCGCCTGCGCATCGACCCGCTCGCCGTGTACGGGACGAACTGCCTCAAGTTCGGGACCGAGGACCCCGCCGACGCGGCGGCCTGGCTCGCCCGCGAGCTGCACATCGTGCAGCCGAAGATGGTGGTCGTCATGGGCGCGCGGGCGGTGGCGTTCCTGAACGAGCTCGCCTTCCCGCTCGCCGATCCCCTCGACCCGGCGGCGGAAGGCGCGATCCAGCGTTTCACGCCCACGATCGAGGCGCTCGTCACGCCCGACGTGGACGAGTCGCTGGACGAGCAGGCGGCGAAGACGCGGTTCTGGAAGGCCTTCAAGGCGCTCGGCGCCTGGTGGTCCGAGCAGCCCCCGTACTGAGCCGCCGACGGGCGCTCGCCCTCGGCGCCGGCGCAGTCGTTGTCGCCGGCTACGCGTCCGCCGCCGAGCACCTCTTCTCCCTGCGCGAGGCCTGGGACGTCGCGTTCGTGGGGCTCCTCGTCCTCCCCGCCTCGCTCGCCCTCGTCTGGCTGGTCTTGCCGCTCGCGCGCGTGCCGTACCCGCGCCTCCTGCTCGCGGCCGTCCCGCTCGCCCTGGCGGCGGTCGCGTTCGAGCTCGCCGACTACGACGGCGGCTTCAACGTCGCCAAGCTGCTCGTCTACGCCCTCCTGGGACTCGCCTTCCTGGGCGTGTTCGAGCTCCTCTGGTGGGTCACGCTCATCGCCGTGCTCGTCCCGTGGGTGGACGCGTGGTCGGTGGCCTCCGGGCCCACGCGGCACGTGATCGACGAGCGGCCGGGGCTGCTCGAGCGCCTCGCGGTCGCCTCGCCCTTCCCCGGCGAGAACGCCGCGATCTTCCTCGGCCCCCCGGACCTCCTCTTCTTCGCCCTCTTCCTCGGGGCGGCCGCCCGGTTCGGGCTGCGCGTGGGCTGGACGTTCGCGGGCATGGCCGGCCTGCTCTCCGCCACCTTCGCGCTCGTCGTCTTCGGCGACGTCTCCGGGCTGCCCGCGCTGCCCGCCGTCTGCCTCGGCTTCCTGCTCCCGAACGCCGACCTCCTCTGGCGCGACGCGCGCGTCGCCTTCCGCGCGCGCCGCACGCGCGAGCCGGCAGGCTAGCTGTAGTTCCCAGACACGTTGTTGACGCCGTGAAGCGTCACTGAGCCCTCCTAGGGTGCGGCTTGTCAAAGAGTCGCGGCCCGGTCACGTCCCATAGCGTGGTGTAGGAGCGCGTCGGACGGAGCCGGGTAGTCCGGCCACCGCGGCGCTCAGACTCGTCGAGTCCTGGAAGACGACGACGAGAGGAGTCACCGCGATGGCCGAGACGAAGAGGATGACG
>DATLYU010000106.1:0-11168 GCA_035574435.1 Gaiellaceae bacterium
CGTCGGCCTCGCGCGCTCGGACGAGCGCCGGCTCGAGGCGGCCACTGCGCCGCAGGCGAACGCCGAACGCGAGCGTGCGTCCGAGGCGCCGGGAACCGCAACGCCCGAAGGGCTCGCGGATCAGAGCGCCGTCGGGCCGACGCCCGGCCGCGCACAGCGCGTGAGCGCGACCCTGACCGTCGAGGTCGAGGACGCGGACGCCGTCTCGCGCGCGGCGCAGCGCGCGCTCGACCTGACGCGCGCGCTCGGCGGCCACGTGGTCAGCGCCTCCGTGGCCACCGGCGACGAGGGGCACGCGGCGCTGACCGTGCGCGTGCCCGTCGGCAAGGTGCAGCAGGCGATCGCAGAGCTCTCCTCGCTCGGCCGCATCGTCGCTCAGCAGGTGACGCTCGACGACCTGCAGGAGTCGCTGGACGCGCTGCGGCGGCGCGAGGCGAGCGTGCGCGCGCAGATCGCGGGCATCGTCGCCCGGCTCCAGTCCGAGCCGCTCGCCCCGGAGACGCGGGCGCGCCTGGAGGCGCGGCTGCGCACGCTCCGGACCGAGCTGCGGGAGCTGCGCCGCGCGATCGCCGGCACGAGCGCGGAGGCCCGTCTCGCCACGCTCCAGCTCACCGTCGTCACGCCCGGCGCGCAGGGGGCCGTCCCGCCCTCGTCCCGGCTCGACCGCACGCTCGACGAGGCGCTGAACGTGCTCGTCTGGGAGGGCGTCGTCGCGCTCGGCCTCCTCATCGTGGCCGGCCCGTTCGCGCTCGTGGCGGCGGCGGCGTGGGCCGGGCGGCGGCTCCACCGCCGGCGCGAGGAGGAGCGCCTGCTCGCGGCCTGAGCCGCGAGCAGGCTTCCCATCCGGGTCAGGACGCGGAGACCGCCGCCTCCGCGTCCACGATCCCGTACCCGTACACGGGCGTGTACGTGCCGCGGAAGGCGATGCCCGGCGTGCGGGCGGTGCTCTTCAGGACGTCGTACACCTCGAACACCGTCCGTCCCTGCGCCGTCAAGAGCGCGGCGACGCCGGCGACGTGGGGCGTCGCCATGGACGTCCCGGCGAAGAAGTCGTAGCCGGGCGTCTCCTCGCCGCACACGCTCTCCGTCCCCGGGGGCACGGAGGAGACGACGTCGTCCTCGCAGGCGAGGAACGCGGCCCCACCGGGCGCGGCGACGACGTTCAGGTCCTGGTCGACCGCGAAGTTCGAGAACGAGGAGCGAGCCTCGTTGCGGTCGGTCGAGACCACGCACAGCGCGTTCGGCGCGAAGGCGGGCTCCGCGCAGATGGACGCGAACTCGTTCCCGGCCGCCGCGACGACGACCACGCCCTTGCCGACCGCGTAGTTGATCGCCTGCTTCACGTCGTCGAAGTCGCCGACGAGCACGAGCGCCTGCACGCCGGGGAGCGCGCCGAGGCTCAGGTTGATCACGTCCGCGCCGTTGTCCGCGGCCCAGCGGATGCCGGCCGCGACCTCCTCGAAGCTGCCGCCGTCGTCGGTGATGACCTTGACCGGCATGAGCTTGGCGGCGGGCGCGGTTCCCGCCACGCCGAGCCGGTTGCCCGTGGAGGCGGCCGCGATGCCGGCGACGTGCGTGCCGTGCGTGGAGAAGGGGCCGGCCCCGGGAGCGCTCTCCCAGTCGCCGTTCCCGCATCCCCCGGGGGCGTCGGGACAGCCGGTGAACGTCGCCCCGCGGACGAGCTTGCGCTTCAGGTCCGGATGGTCGAGGTCGACGCCGCTGTCCACGATCGCGATCACCTGGCCCCGGCCGTCGGACGTGGCCCAGGCCTGCGGAGCGCGGATCTGGTTCAGGCCCCACTGCAGGTCGCCGAGCGGGTCGTTCGTCCCCGTGGCGGCGGCTGCGGCGGTGGCGAGGAAGGCCGCCAGCACGGCGGCGGCGAGGGTGAATCTGGCCATGACTCCCTCCTGTGGAGAAGACACCACGCGGAGTGGTTCCCCATTGCGGGAGTGCTAAACGCGAGGTTCGCGTCTCGCCGTGCCGGTGTCCAGCGTGGCGATGAGGGCCTCGGCGACCACGCGCAGCGGGCGCCCCGAGAGCTGGCTCGCCTTGCGCAGACGGGCGAACGCCTCCTGCTCGCCGATCCCCTCGCGGTCCATGAGGATGCCCTTCGCCCGCTCGATCGCCTTGCGGGCGGCGAGCGCCTCCGCAAGCGAGTCGGCCTCCTCGCGCAGGGCGCGCAGCTCCTCGTGGCGCGCGGTGGCGGTGGCGATCGCCGGGAGCAGGTCGCTCTCGCGGAACGGTTTCACGAGGTACCCGAACACCCCGGCCTCGACCGCGCGCGCGACGAGCTCCGCCTCCCCGTAGGCGGTCACCATCACGATCGGGATCGGCCGTTCCTCGAGGATGCGCCGGGCCGCATCGATGCCGTCCAGGCGCGGCATCTTCACGTCGAGGAGCGCCACGTCCGGCGCCGTCTCGCGCGCGAGCGCCACCGCCTCCTCGCCGTCGCGCGCCTCCGCGCACACCTCGTAGCCGGCGCTCTCGAGCAGGCCCTTGAGGTCGAGGCGGATGATCGTCTCGTCCTCGGCGATCAGCACCCGCGCGCCCACGGCCCGAGGCTACTGAACGGCGAGGGGGAGCCGGCGGCGGCTCCCCCTCGTTCCCTCCCCCGCTGGCGGGGCCTGGCCCCGCCAGCTCTTCCTCGCCTTCCTCCCGCCCGCGGGATCGGCGGGAGTGGCGCGAGGCCGTCGCGCGCGGAGACGCGCCACGACGAGGACCTGGAGAGCGTTCCCCCGCGGGCCCGGGCCGACACCGCCGCGCGAGGAGCTTTACGGCTTGATTACGCCGGGAAGGCGACGCGGGCCCGCGTCCCGCGCTCGGACTCGAGCTCGAACGTGCCCTGCAGCTCGTCGCGAACGAGCGCCCGCACGATCGAGAGCCCGGTTCCCGTCCGCTCGCCGGCGAGGCCGGCCCCGTCGTCGGCGATGGTGAGCACGACCTGGCCGTCCTCGCGCGCGAGCGCGACGGCCACCTGCTGGCCGCCGTGCTCGAGCGCGTTCTGGAAGAGCTCGGTGAACACGAGCGCGAGCGCGGTCGCACGCTGCCCCGCGAGCGAGACGGGCTCGAGCTCGGCCGTCACCTGCTTGCCGGCCACGAGCCCCTGGACGAGCATGGCGCGCAGCCGGTCGACGAGCTCGCCGAGGTCGACGTCGTCCTCGCGATGCTCGGTGAGCACCTCGTGCACGGCGGCGATGGCGAGGATCCGGTTGACGGACTCCTGCAGCGCCTTCCGCGGGTCAACGTCCTCGGCGCGCGCCTGCAGGCGGAGCAGCGAGGCCACGGCCTGCAGGTTGTTCTTGACCCGATGGTGGATCTCCTGGGCGAGCACGCCGCGAAGGACGGCGCGCCCGTGCTCGAGCGCGACGGCGGCATGGTGGGCGATCGCCTCGAGGAGCGCGACGTCGTCGTCGGAGAACGGCGTGTCCCGGTCGCACACGAGCTCGCCGATCTGGCGCCGCTTCCAGCGGAGCGGCATGCGGACGGCGTGCGCGCCGGCGCGACCCTCGGGCCACGCGATCTTCCCGTCCTCGAGGACGAGCGCCGCCCCGGTCGCGTGCAGCGACTCCATGGTCGTCTTGACGATCGCCTCGAGCGACTCCTCCAGGTAGAGCGACTCGGAGACGGCCTCGGAGATGCGCGCGAGCGCCTCCAGCTCGACCACCCGCCGCTGCGCCGCCGCGTAGAGCTTGGCGTGCTCGATCGTCTGCGCCACCTGCGCGGCGATCGCGACGAGCAGCTCGACCTCGTCGTCGGTGAAGGCGCGCGGCTCCCGCGTGCGCACGTTGAGCGCGCCCTCGAGCTTCTCCCGGGCGAGGATGGGGACGGCGAGGATGGACTCGTACTCGTCCTCGGGGAGGTTGGGGAACGCCTTGAAGCGCGGGTCGAGGTGCGCCTGGGAGGGGATCATGACCGGAGCACGCTCGGCGGCCGCCACTCCGGTGATGCCCTCGCCCGGTCGCATGCGTGGGGTTCGCGTGAGCTCGTCCACGCGGGTGCCGTGCGTGGCCCGGAGCACGAGCTCGTCCGCGGCCTCGTCGTACAGGTAGACGAAGCATGCGTCCGTCCCGAGCGCGTCCGCGACCTTGCTCGCGACCAGCTCGAGCACCTCCTGCAGGTCGAGGGACGAGTTGACGGCGGCGATCGTCTCCGTCAGGAGGCGCAGGTGCCGCGCGGTCGCGTCCACTCGGGCATTGTCGCCGCTAGGCTCGGTCGGGATGCGGTACGAGTGGCTGCTCTTCGGACATCTCGTGGGCGCCTTCCTCTGGGTCGCGGGGGCGGTCGCCGCGGCGCTGCTGCGCGTGGCGGCCCTGCGGCGCCAGCGGCCGAGCGAGGTCGCCGTGCTCCTGCGGGCCGTCCGCCCGGCCGTCCCGCTCCTCGGCCTCGGCTTCGTGCTCGCCGTCGGCTTCGGGCTCTGGCTCGCGGACGACCTCGAGCGCGAGCTCGACTCCACGTGGCTGCTCGCCACGTACGCGCTCCTCGCCTGGAGCCTCGTCGTCGGCGCGGCGGCCGGCCGGCAGGACCGCGAGACGCGCGAGCTCGCCGAGCACCTGGCCGAGGAAGGCGACGCGCCGAGCCGCGCCCTCTCCCGTCGACTGCGCGACCCCGTGAACCTGGCGCTGAACGCCTCGCTCCTCGTCGCCACGGCCGCGATCGTCGCGCTGATGGTGTGGCAGCCCGAATGAGCGCGTCTCTGCGGGTAGCGGCCCGACGCGCGCCGTCATGACGCTGGACGACTGGATCCTCGGGTTCCACGTCCTGAGCGCGTTCGCCCTCGTCTCCGGGATGGTGGCGCTCTGGACGCTCGCGCTCGCCGCCCCCGGGGCAGACGTCGCGACGGCGTCGCGGGTCGCACGCGCGGCCGTGCTCTCCGGCTCCGTCGGCACGCTCGTCTTCGGTGCCTGGCTCGCGCTGACCGTCGACGGCTACGACCTGTGGGACGGGTGGATCGCGGCCGCGTTCGTGCTCTGGACGGTCGGGGTCGCCGCCGGCGCCCGCTCGAGCGTCGCCTTCCGGTCCGGGGACCGGGCGCGGGGCGTGGCGCTCCACGCCGTCTCCACCCTCGCGCTCGTCCTCGTCCTCGCCGACATGATCTGGAAACCGGGGACATGACTCTCCTGGCGGCCATCCGGCCCGAGAGCTGGAACCTGCCGCTCTTCCTGCACGTCCTCGGCGCCATGCTGGTCGCCGGAGGCCTCCTGGCGAGCGTCAGCCTGCTCGCCTCGGCTCGCCGAGACCCGGATCTCGCCCGCCTCGGCTACCGCACGCTCGCCATCGTCGGCGTCCCCAGCTATGCGCTCATGTGGGGCGCCGGGCACTGGACGTACTCCCGGGAGGGTCTCGACGAGAGCGCCATCGAGTCGGCCTGGGTCGCGATCGGCTTCGCCGTGACCGAGGTGGGTGTGGTGCTCCTCGTCGCGGCGCTCGTCCTCGCAGGCCTCGCCCAGCGCCGCCTGCGGGCCGGCCGCTCCACCAGGCTGCTCACGGTCGCGGCGGGCCTCCTTCTCGTCCTGCTCGTCGCGCTGGGCGCGGCCGCGTGGGCGATGGCCGCCAAGCCCGGCTGAGGTCTGCCGCCTGGACGGCCTCCCCGCCGACCGGAGCGACCGACTTCCAGACGAGCGCTCGGAGATCCATGGGGCACCGTCGGCGCTCGCGTGGAGGCCGGCTCCGCCGGTCGGGAGCGACGAGTCCGCCCAGATGTCTCCAGAACGACCACGGGCTCCTCACCTGGGAGCCCGCGATCGGCCGTCAGATACAAGGCCGTCCGCTCGCCTTGCGGCGACCTTGCAGCGCAATCATGGAACACGCACGCGCCGCGTGCAAGTGGCTTTCGGGGCGCGCGCCCGTCCGGACCTGGCGGCTCCTACAGGGCCGCCAGGTACTTGGCCTTCTCCCACTCCGTGACCTGCACGCGGTACTCGTCCCACTCCTTCCGCTTCAGCTCCACGTAGCGGGGGAAGATGTGCTCGCCGAGCGCGCGCCGCATGAGGTCGGAGGCGGCGAGCTCCTCGATCGCCTCGCCGAGGGACTCGGGCAGGGACACGATCCCGCGCTCGCGCCGCTCGTCCGCGGTGAGGCGGTAGAGGTTGCGCTCCATGGGCTCGGGCAGCTCGTATCCCCGCTCGATGCCCTCCAGGCCCGCGTGCAGGAGCGCCGCGAACGCCAGGTAGGGATTGCAGGCGGGGTCGGGGCAGCGGATCTCCGCCCGCGTTGCCTGCTCGGAGCCCGGCTTGTACAGCGGGATGCGGACGAGCGCCGAGCGGTTGCGCTGCGACCAGGCGACGTACACGGGCGCCTCGTAGCCAGGCACGAGCCGCTTGTACGAGTTCACCCACTGGGCGAGCACGGCCGACATCCCGCGCGCGTGCACGAGCAGCCCGGCGATGAACCCCTTCGCCGTCTTCGACAGGTGGTAGGCGTCCCGGCGGTCGAAGAACTGGTTGCGCCCGTTGCGGAAGAGCGACATGTGCGTGTGCATGCCCGACCCGTTCTCGCCGAAGAGCGGCTTCGGCATGAAGGTCGCGTAGTAGCCGTGCCAGGCGGCGACCTCCTTCACGATCAGCCGGTACGTGATCGTGTAGTCGGCCATGGAGAGCGCGTCGGCGTAGCGCATGTCGATCTCGTGCTGCGACGGGCCGACCTCGTGGTGGTGGTACTCGATCGGGATTCCGACCGCCTCGAGCGCGCCGATGGTGTCGTTGCGCACCTCGGTGGCCGCGTCCTGCGCGGTCATGGCGAAGTAGCCGCCCTCGTCCAGCGTCTCCGTGCCGCGGTCGTCCTCGAAGAGGAAGTACTCGAGCTCGGGGCCGACGTTGAACGCGTCGAAGCCGAGGCTGCGCATGCGCTCGAGCGCCTGCCGCAGCACGTAGCGCGGATCGCCCTCGTACGGCGAGCCGTCCGGCGTGACCACGTCGCAGATCACGCGCGCGACCTTGGAGCCCAGCGGCTGGCCGGCCTCGTCGGTGGGACGCGGCATGACCTGGAAGGTGGCCGGATCGGGGATCGCGACCATGTCCGACTCCTCGATGGCGTTGAAGCCGGTGATGGAGGAGCCGTCGAAGCCCATCCCGTCGTTCAAGGCCTCCTCCATCTCGGAGGGCGTGATCGCGAACGACTTCAGGTGTCCCTCCAGGTCGGTGAACCAGAAGAGGACGTGCTCGATGTCCTCGTCGCGGATCCGCTTCAGCACCGCGCGGCGCGCGGCCACGCTGGACGTCGCGCGGTCGCGGCTCCGCACCATGCGGCCCCGCGCCTGCGTCCTCGGTCTCGCCATGAAAACCTCCCTCGGAAAACAAAAAGACCCCGGGCGGCATGCGCCCGAGGCCTCGTCGCCTCACACAGACCGCGCAGCCTACCAGGCTCGAGCGGCGCTAGCCGGCTGCGCCCGGCTTCCGCGCAACGAATACGACGAAGTCGTCGTCGCCGGTCGGCGGCCGATCCTCGTAGCCGGCGCGCAGCTCGACGTCCACGAAGCCAGTCGCGGCCAGCATGAGCTCGATCTCGTGCGTGAAGTAGAGCGTCATGCGCAGCTCGTGCTCCTCCTCGAGGATGCGCTCGCCGTCGCGCACGATCGCCGCTCGCATCTCGAATACGACGTACTGGTCGAGCGGGTCGAGCGCGACGAGCCGCGATCGCAGCTCGAGCTCGGTGCCGTCCGACGCAGTACGCCGCGATCCCTCCTCACGCCACGGTCGCGGCAGCTCGGCCCTCCCGTTGCGCGGCCAGTGGCTCCAGAGGCCTGCGTCCGCATACGGAACCTCGTTGTCGAGCATGAACGTCCCACCCGGCTTCAGGTGCTCGAAGATGCGACGCAGGCCCTCGACGTCGTGTTCCCGCACGCCGCCCAGCCCGAACCCGCCACAGACGAGAATCGTCCCGTAGCGGCGCGGCAGGTCGAGTTCGTGCATCGCCTGGGCGTAGAGGTTCGGCGGACGCAGGCCCTCGAGCGCCGCACGCCTGCGAACGTGCTCGAGCATGTCGGGCGAAATGTCCGAGCCGTCGACGTCGATCCCGGCGTGCAGGTACGGAACGAGCAGCCGACCCGTCCCGCACGCCGCGTCGAGCGCCGGCTGCCCGGCCTCGAGGTACGGACGGAAGAACTCGATCTCGGGACCTTCGACGTTGAACTCGGCCCACCAGCGCGCGACGAGCCCGTAGTGCCAAGTCTGCGCTCGGGCGCCGCTCATGCCGACGCCCCCGAGTAGCGCCGCAGCCCGAAGCGCCAGAACCGGCGCGTGGCGACGAGCAGGAAGAGCGCGAACGCGGCCGCAAGCGCGAGCGTCGGCCACTCGAGCCGCGAGGTGAGCGCCTCCGCCGGCACCGTCACGGCGAAGCCGATGGGCACGAGGAACGTGACGCTGTAGCGCAGCCAGCCGGGGTAGATGCCGATCGGCCAGCGCCCGGTCTGGAAGATGCCGTCGAAGAGCTCGACCGCGTGCCACATGTTCACGACCCAGAACGACGCGGTCGCGAGCACGAGCCAGAAGCAGTAGATCATCGCGGCGCCGAGCAGGAGCGCGACCGCGAACGCGGCCGCATCGAGGACGCCGACCTCGGCGGTGATGCGCGAGAGCCCGACGCCGAGCACGACGAGGCCGGAGACGACGTCCACGACCTGCCAGATCCGCACCTCGCGCACGCTGACGAGGACCTGGGCGTCCTCCGGCTTCGTGAGCGCGAAGTCGAGCTTGCCCTCGCGCACGTCGTCGATGAGCCGCGTCATGTTCGGCTGCACGTACGTCTTGATCAGCCCGCCCATGAGGAAGTAGATGCCGAGCACGCACAGCAGCTCGCCCTGCGACCAGCCGTTCAGCTCGTCCGTGTGCGAGTAGACGAGCGCCAGCACGACGAGCCCCGTCGTGAGCGCGATCGCCGACTGGAAGAGCGAGACGACGAAGTTGACGCGGTACTGCAGCTCGTTGAGGACGCCGAGCTTGAAGAAGAGCCAGCCGAGTCGGAGCGTGGGCATCTAGCCCCCCACCGCCGAGTAGTGCCGGATCGCGACCCGCCACGAGAGCCGGAAGAGGACGAACCCGACCAGGATCCAGAGGAGCTGGGCCGCGAGCCCGCCCAGGAGCTGCGCGTCGGAGAGGTCGCCGACGAGGCTCTCGATCGGGAAGAAGAACGCCCACTGGAAGGGCAGGAAGCGAGCGATCGCCTCCGCCCAGTCGGGCATGAGCGGCATGGGCACGAGCCGGCCGGAGAGGAGCAGCTCGGTGGTCATGTATAGGTCGAACACGGCCGCCCCGCGCGTCGTGAAGAAGCAGAGCATGCCGAGCGCCTCCTGGAACATCGTGCGGATCAGGTACGCGCCCCAGATGGCGACGGCGAACACCGCGATCTCGAGCGGGCGCGGGTCGAGCACCGGGTCGAACACGAGCGAGAGGCCGGCCGCGAGCGGCAGCCAGAGGACGATCACGACGACCTTCCAGCCGGCGAAGTACGCGATGTCGTAGTGGAGCGGGAGCACGGGCCGGAGCAGATCGCGGCTGAGCTGGCCCTCGCGGATGCGCGACTCCCAGAAGGGGGCGCCGAAGACGATGTTCATGTTCCGGACGAGCGTCCACACGATGTAGTAGGCGGCGAAGTAGCCCGCGCTCAGCCCCTGCACGGACCCGCCCTGCTGCTCGGCGATCGTCGTCCAGACGACGAGGTAGATCACCGGCTCGGCGATCATGCCGAGCATGTAGAAGTAGTTGGCCGTCCGGTACTGGAGCTGCTCCTGGACGGCCATGCGCATCGTGGTCAGGTAGAGGTCGACCATGGAGCGGACGCGGCCGGCCTCGGCAGGGGCGGGCGGAGCGGGCAGGGCAGCCGGATCGACGCTCACGCGGGACGCTCCTGCGCGAACACGAGCTCGATCACGTCCTCGATCGGCGGGTCCTCCACGTTCAGGTCGAGCACCTGCCGCTCGGCCAGCAGGCGGGCGGTGACGCGGGCGGTGTCCGCCTTGGGGACGCGCAGCGTGACGACGTCGCCGTCGCGGTGCACGACCTCGCCGTAGGCGGAGAGGTCGCCGGAGCCGTCCTCGAGCGCGACCGCGATCGTCTTCCACGCGGCGAACGTCTGGGCGAGGCCGGCGAGCGCCCCGTCGTACAGGATCCGCCCGTGGTGGATGACGACGACGCGCTCGCACAGCGCCTCCACGTCCGCCATGTAGTGGCTCGTGAGGAGCACCGTCGCGCCGTAGCGGCGGTTGTAGTCGGCGACGAAGGTACGGATCCGCTTCTGCATGGTCACGTCGAGACCGATCGTCGGCTCGTCCAGGAAGAGGACCTGCGGGCGGTGCAGGAGCGAGCCCACGATCTCCGCCTTCATGCGCTCGCCGAGCGAGAGCTGGCGGACGGGCTTGCGCACGAGGTCGCCGATCTCGAGCAGCTCGATCAGCTCGTCGCGCATGTGCGCGAACTCGTCCTGCGGCAGGCGGTAGATGGCCCGGTTGAGGTCGTACGAGTCGAGCGCGGGCAGGTCCCACTGGAGCTGGTTGCGGTTCCCCATGACGAGCGTGATGCGGCTCAGGAAGGCGCGCTCGCGCCGCGACGGCACGAACCCGAGCACGCGTGCCTCGCCGCCCGAGGGATAGAGGAGCCCGGAGAGCATCTTCAGCGTCGTCGTCTTGCCGGCGCCGTTCGGGCCCAGGAAACCGACCACCTCGCCCGGCTCGATGGCGAACGTGATCCGGTCCACCGCCCGGACCTCGCGCGTGGTGCGGCGCACGAGGCTCTTGGCCGCGGCGACGAGCCCGGCCTCGCGCTCCGGGACGTCGAACACCTTCTCCAGCTCCTGGACCTCGATCGCGACCTCGCCCATCTCAGCCGGACCTCTTCAGCTTCCCGTGCTTCTTCGCGTAGCGCTCGCCGAGCGAGAAGATGTAGAGCCCGAGCGGGATGGAGACGACGCCGATGACGACCAGCGGCCAGAGCTCGTCGCCCATCGTCGTCAGGCCCTGCCCGTCGAGGATGGCGTCCCGGGCGCCGTCGAGCGCGTACGTCGCCGGCGAGATCTTGGCCAGCCACTGCATCCACGTGGGGAGGACGTCCACCGGGTAGTAGACGCCCGAGACGACGAGCAGCGTCCCCTGGGCGATCCACCCGAGCTGCGTGCCCTTCTCGGGCGAGATGAGCGGCAGCACCGAGGTCATCATCCCGATCCCGAGGAAGGACACGGAT
>DATLYU010000107.1:0-26003 GCA_035574435.1 Gaiellaceae bacterium
GCGGCGCGCCGAAGGGGGCGCGGACGCGCTCGGTGGGCGGCTCGCCGTACAGGGTCGTCCTCTGGCGGGGGACGCGGCCGGCGGAGCGGATGAGCGCCTCCATCCGCTCGGGCGGCATCTCCTGCCCGTGCAGGGCCCCCGCCGAGCGGGAGATGGACTCGTTCATGAGCGTCCCGCCGAGGTCGTTGACGCCGGCGCGCAGCGCCTCCCGCGCCCCGTCGGGGCCGAGCTTCACCCACGAGGCCTGGACGTTCGTGACCCAGGGGTGGAGCGCGAGGCGCCCGACGGCGTGCACGAGCAGGGTCTCGCGGAACGTGGGGCCGCGGCGCGCGCGGCCCTGCAGGTACATGGGCGCCTCCATGGGCACGAACGGGAGCGGCACGAGCTCGGTGAACCCGCCCGTCCGCCGCTGCTGCTCGCGGGCACGCAGCAGGTGGCGCGCCCAGCTCCGCGGGGTGTCCGCATGCCCGAACATGAGCGTCACGTTCGAGCGCAGGCCCACGCGGTGCGCGGCGTCGTGCACCTGGAGCCACTGGGCGGTCGTGACCTTGTCCGGGCAGACGACCCGGCGCACCTCGTCGTCCAGCACCTCCGCCGCCGTGCCGGGAAGCGAGCCGAGCCCGAGGTCGCGCAGCCGGGCGAGGTAGTCCCCGAGCGGGAGGCCGAGCGTGGCCGCGCCCTGCCACACCTCGAGCGCGGAGAACGCGTGCACGTGGATCGCCGGCACCGCCTCCTTGAGCGCGCGCACGACGTCCGCGTAGTACGCGCCCGTGAACGCAGGATGGATGCCGCCCTGCAGGCACACCTCGACCGCGCCCCGCTCCCAGGCCTCCTCCGTCCGGCGCACGATCTCCTCCAGCGGGACGAGGTACGGCGCGCCGCGCAGGTTCGCGGCGAGCTTCCCCTTCGAGAAGGCGCAGAAGCCGCAGCGGAAGTAGCACACGTTCGTGTACTGGATGTTCCGGGTGACGACGTAGGTCACCTCGTCGCCGCAGACCTCGCGGCGCAGGCGGTCGGCGGCGGCGAGCACCCGCTGCGCGACCTCCCCGCGCGCCTCGAGCAGGCGCGTCAGCTCGTCCTCGCCCAGCTCCTCGCCGACGAGCGCGAGCGGGAGCGCGTCCCGGCGCACGAGGAAGGGGACGCCGCCCGGCTGCCCGGGCGCCCAGGCGTCGTCGCGGGCGAGCCCGGAGGCGTCGGCCGCGCGGCGCACGTGCGGCGCGACGGCCGGGTCGACCCAGGTCTGCAGCTCGGCCACGTACTCCGGGTACACGGGCAGGCGCGGCGCGAGCTCGAGCCCCCGGCTGCGCGTCGCCTCGGCCAGGCGCTCGACCTCCGGCCAGGGCGCCTCCGGGTTGACGTGGTCGATCGTGACCGGGGAGACGCCGCCCCAGTCGTCGATCCCGGCGTCCAGGAGCCGCGGGAAGTCGTCGTAGGCGAGGTTGGGCGGCGCCTGCACGTGCCAGCCCGGCCCGAGGAGGATGCGCGCGACCGCGATCGTCCACAGGTGGTCCTCGAGCGAGGGCTCCGGGTGCGCCGCCATGCGCGTCCCGGGCTTGGCGCGGAAGTTCTGGACGATCACCTCCTGCAGGTGCCCGTGCTCCTCGCCCAGCGCCCTGAGCGCGAGCAGCGTCTCGATCCGCTCCTCGCGCGTCTCCCCGATCCCGACCAGCAGTCCGCTCGTGAACGGGATGCGCAGTTCCCCTGCGAGCCGGACCGTCTCCAGCCGGCGCGCCGGGACCTTGTCCGGGGAGGCCCAGTGCGGGCCGCCCCTCGCGCCCAGCCGGTCCGCGGTCGTCTCCAGCATGATCCCCATGGACGCCGAGACCGGCCGCAGGAGCTCGAGCTCCTCGCGGGTCATGACGCCGGGGTTGAGGTGCGGGAGCAGGCCCGTCTCCTCGAGCACGAGCCGCGCGCAGCGGGCGAGGTACTCGAGCGTCGTCTCGCAGCCGAGCGTCCGCAGCTCCTCGCGCGCCACCTTGTAGCGCAGCTCGGGCCTGTCGCCGAGGGTGAAGAGCGCCTCGCGGCAGCCGGCGGCGGCGCCGGCGCGGGCGATCGCGAGCACCTCCTCCTCGGTCAGGTACGCGCGCTCCCCACGGCGTGGCGGACGCGCGAACGTGCAGTAGCCGCAGACGTCGCGGCAGAGCGTCGTGAGCGGGACGAAGACCTTCGGCGAGTAGGTGACGAGCGGGCCCGGGCGGAGCCTCCTCGCCTCCGCGAGCAGCTCCTCGAGCGGGGCGGCGAGGAGATCGCGCACGCGGCGAGCATACGCAGACCGGGTCGCGCCGGGCAGGCTCTGGCCGTCGAAGGACGACCGGGGAGGCTCCGGCGGTCACGCACGGCCCGCTCGCGGCCGAGGAGGCCGTGGGCGGCTTCTACGTCGTCGAGTGCGCGACGCGGGAGGAGGCGCTCGTGCTCGCCGCCCGCGTCCCCGAGCGCGCCGGCCTGGCGGTGGAGGCGCTCACGGTCGCGGGCCCCGCCGACGCGTGAGCAGCTGCCCGAGCCGGCGGAAGAGCCCGCTCACGCCGTTCGGGACGAGGAACATGACCAGGATGAGGATGACGCCGTACACGACGGCCGGGCCACCCGGCTTCTGCGTCTCCGCGATCACCCGGTCGGGCAGCAGCGAGCCGAGATCCTCGCCCTGCGCCCAGAGCGGGAGGAAGTAGACGAAGATCGCACCCACCACGAGCCCGGAGAGCCCGCCGAGACCGCCGACGACCACGCCCACGAGCAGGAAGATGGAGAGCGCGATGGGGAACGTGTCCGGGTTGACGAACGTGTTCGCGATCGCGAACAGGGAGCCCGCCACCCCCGCGTACGCGGCGCTGATCCCGAAGGCGAGCGTCTTGTAGCGGGCGAGGCTGACCCCCGAGGAGACGGCCGCGATCTCGCTGTCCCGGACGGCGCGGAACGCGCGCCCCGTCCGCCCGCGCAGGATCAGCCAGGCGAGCGCGAAGGCGACGAGCGCTACGGACCAGGAGAGGTAGTAGAGCCAGTCGTTGAACGTGAGCGTCCGGCCGAACACGGTGACGCCCGCGATCCCGCCGGTCAGCTCCGGGAGCCCGAAGAGGTTGATCCCCTGCCCGCCGCCCGTGAAGCCCTCGAAGCGCTTGACCGCGGAGGGCAGCGCGACCGCGAAGGCGAACGTGGCGAGCGCGAGGTAGAGCCCGGAGAGCCGCAGCGCGGGCGGGCCGAAGGCGAGCCCGACGAGGCCCGCGACGAGCCCGGCGACGGGGATCGTCCACACGTCCTGAACGCCGCCGGAGATCGGCCCGTCGCAGGCGGAGCAGGCGAACGAGGGGTCGTTCCCGGCCATGAGGATCGCGGTCGTGTACCCGCCGATGGCCATGAACGCGCCGTGCCCGAGCGAGATCTGCCCGGTGTAGCCCGTGAGGATGTTCAGGCCGAGGAGCGCGACCAGGTAGATGGCGACGTACGCGTACTGCTGCGCCTTGAAGTCGCTGACGAACGCGGGCAGCACGGCGACCGCGGCCGCGAAGGCCGCGAACGCCGCGAAGCCGGCGAGGCGGGCGCCGCGGATGCTCACACCCGCTTCACCTCCGGCCGCCCGAAGAGCCCCGCCGGGCGGAAGAGGAGGACGACGAGGATGATCAGGAGCGCCGCGGGCAGGCGCAGCTCCTCGCTGAACCAGTCGAAGAACCCGTACTGGCTGAGGTAGCTGAGCATGTTCAGGATCACGCCCAGCGCGAGGCCCCCGACGACGGCCCCGACCGGCGAGTCGATCCCGCCCAGCACCGCCGCCGCGAACGCGTAGATGAGGAGCGCCTGCATGAGGTTGGGGTCGAGCCCGACGCTGGGCGCGGTCAGCATCCCCGCCACCGCCCCCAGCGTGGCCGCGAAGCCCCAACCGAGCGCGAGCATCCAGGTCACGCGCACGCCCACGAGCCGCGACTCCTCCGGGTTGATGGCGGCGGCCCGCATCGCGAGCCCGAGCTTCGTGAACTGGAAGAGGAGCCAGAGGACGACCACGATCCCGAGCGCGACCGCGATCGTGCCCACGTCCTGCAGCGAGACGGCGACCCCGCCCACCTCCACCACCCGGGTGGAGAAGGGGCTGCGAAGCTGCTGCGGCTCGCCCGACCACTGCCAGATGACGAACCCGTTGATGGCGATGAGCAGGCCGATGGTGACGATGACGATGCGGAGCACGCTCCCGCGCTCGACCGGCCGGATGACGAGGCGGTGCGTGGCGACGCCGCCGCCGAACGAGAGGGCGAGCGTGGCCGCGAACGCGAGCCAGTAGTGCCAGCCGTGGTTCGCCCACAGCGTCCAGGCCACGTACGTGGAGAGCGTCGCCATCTCCCCCTGCGCGAAGTTGATGACGCCCGTGGAGCGGTGGATGATGACGAGCGCGAGCGCGAGCAGCGCGTAGATCCCGCCCGAGGCCAGGCCGGACACGACCTGCTGCATGAAGTCGGCGAAGCCGGCGGCGAGCAGCGCGTCCATCAGTAGCCCAGGTAGCTCCGGCGGACGGACTCGTTGCCGCGCAGCTCGGCGCTCGTCCCGGCGAGCGCGACGCGCCCGACCTCGAGCACGTAGGCGCGCGCGGAGATGGCGAGCGCGATGCGCGCGTCCTGCTCCACGAGCAGCACCGTGAGGCCCTCCTGCTCGTTCAGCTCCCGCACGACGCGGAAGAACTCGCGCACGACCATGGGCGCGAGCCCGAGCGAGGGCTCGTCCAGGAGCAGCAGGCGCGGCCGGCACATGAGCGCCCGCCCGAGCGCGAGCATCTGCTGCTCGCCGCCCGAGAGCGTGCCCGCGCGCTGCCCGGCGCGCTCGCGCATCCAGGGGAAGTAGGACATGACCCGCTCCAGATCCGCCTTCACGCCCCGGTCGCGGCGCGTGTACGCGCCGAGGCGCAGGTTCTCCTCCACCGAGAGGTCGACGAACGTGCCGCGCCCCTCGGGCACGTGCGCGACGCGCGCGCGGGCGACGGCCTCCGGGTTGCGCGGGAGGGGCTTCCCGTCCAGGTCGATCTGCCCGCTGCGGGCGACGGTGCCGGAGATGGCGCGCAGCGTGGTCGTCTTGCCGGCGCCGTTCGCACCCAGCACGGCCACCACCTCCCCCTCGCCGACCGTGAGCGAGATGCCGTGCAGGGCCTGCACGGGCCCGTAGCGAGCGTGCACGTCGTCGAGCTCGAGGAGCGTCCTCACGCGCCCCCCTCCAGCTCCTCGTCCTCCTCCTCCACGCCGAGGTAGGCCTCGATCACCTCGGGGTTCGCCTGCACCTCGGCCGGCGTCCCGTCGGCGATCTTGCGGCCGAAGCTGAGCACGTTCACGTGGTCGGAGATGCTCATGACGAGGTTCATGTGGTGCTCGACGAGCAGGATGGTGAGCTCGAAGTCGTCCCGCAGCCTGCGGATGAACGTGCCGAGCTCGGACACCTCCTCGTGGTTCAGGCCGCCGGCCGGCTCGTCCAGGAGCAGGAGCCGCGGGCGGGCGACGAGCGCGCGCGCCAGCTCCACCCGCTTCTGCGTCCCGTACGGGAGCGCGGCCGCCGGCGCGTGCGCGTGGCCGGCGAGCCCGACCACGTCCAGCATCTCGAGCGCCTCCCGCTCCCCGACCCGGCGGCCGCGGCTGTGCGCGCCCACGAGCACGTTCTCGAGCACGGACATCGTCCGGAAGAGCTGCAGGTTCTGGAACGTGCGGGCGATGCCCTTGCCGACGATGCGGAACGGCGGCTCGCGCAGGATGGAGGCGCCGTCCAGCTCCACCTCGCCGGCGTCCGGCGTGTACAGGCGGGTGATGACGTTGAACGCGGTCGTCTTCCCCGCCCCGTTGGGGCCGATCAGCCCGGAGATGTGACCGGCCTCGACGTCGAAGGAGACGCCGTCCAGGGCGACGATGCCGCCGAACCGCAGCGTGACGTCGCGGACCGAGAGGAGGGTCATGGCGCCGGCACACCCTAATCCGGCCGTCGCCGGGGCCGCAACGCGAGAGCGGCGGAACGGCGCGCGTCGCGCTGACGCGGCGCCGCCGGGCGACTAGGATCGGCAGCAGATGGACCTGCGGGACACCCCCGAGGAAGCCACCTTCCGGGCCGAGCTGCGCGCGTGGCTGGACGAGAACCTCCCGGAGGAGCTGCGCGGGCACCGCGGGGGCGCCGCCCGCTTCGACGGGCCGGAGCTGCGCGCCTGGAGCCGCGCGCTCCACGAGGCAGGCTACGCGGGGCTGACGTGGCCGAAGGAGTACGGCGGCGCGGGGGCCCCGTACACGTTCCAGGGCATCTTCCTGGAGGAGATGGCGCGGGCGGAGGCGCCGCCGCACGTCGGCGTGATCGGGCTCGGCATGGCCGGGCCCACGATCATGGCGCACGGCACCGAGGAGCAGAAGGCGCGCTACCTGGCGCCGATCCTGTCCGCGGACGAGATCTGGTGCCAGGGCTTCTCCGAGCCCGGCGCGGGCTCCGACCTCGCCGGCGTGCGCACGAGCGCGCGCCTGGAGGACGGCCACTTCGTCGTGAACGGGCAGAAGGTGTGGTCGTCGTTCGCGCACATCGCGGACTGGTGCATCCTCCTCACGCGCAGCGACCCCGAGTCCACGCGCCACGCGGGACTGACGTACCTGATCGTGGACATGCACGCGCCCGGCGTGGAGGTGCGCCCGCTGCGGCAGATCACGGGCGAGGCGGAGTTCAACGAGATCTTCTTCACGGACGTGCGCGTCCCGGTCGAGAACCTGCTCGGCGAGGTGGGCGGCGGCTGGCAGGTGGCGATGACGACGCTCCTGCACGAGCGCGGCACGCTCGGCTTCGCGCTGCAGGCGGCGCTCGAGGTGCAGGTGCGCAAGCTCGTCGCGCTCGCCCGCGACCGCGGCGCCGACGCGCTCCAGCGCGACCGCATCGCCCGGGAGTGGTGCGAGGTGCAGGCGCTGCGGTACACGAACTACCGCGCGCTCTCGCAGCTCGTGAAGACCGGCGTCCCCGGCCCGGAGGGCTCCATCTCGAAGCTCGTCTGGTCGGAGGCCAACCAGCGGGTCACGAAGCTCGCGCTCGAGCTGCTGGGGCCGGACGCCGCGCTCTGGGACGGGAACGCGCCCTACGCCGGGTACTGGCAGTACCAGCAGCTCCGCAGCCGGGGGAACACGATCGAGGCCGGGACGTCGGAGATCCTGCGCAACATCGTCGCCGAGCGCGTGCTCGGCCTGCCCAAGTCGCGCTGATGGACTTCACCTTCACCCCCGAGCAGGAGGCGCTCCGCGAGCAGGCGCGCGAGTTCCTGGCCGGGACCCCCGAGCCTGCCTGGCGGGACCTCGCAGAGCTCGGCTGGACCGGCGTCTCGGTGGCGGAGGAGGACGGCGGAGCGGGGCTCGGGTTCGTCGAGGAGGCGATCCTGCTCGAGGAGCTCGGGCGCGCGCTCTACCACGGGCCGTTCCTCTCCACCGTCGCGCTGACGCTGCCCGTTCTCCCCGCCGACCTGCAGGCGGAGGTGGCCGCCGGGGAGGCCTCGTGGACGCTCGCGCTCGGCCCGCTCGTCTCCGACCTGGACACGGCCGGGCGCATCGCGGTGGTCGGCGGGGACGGGATCTACGAGCTCGAGGGGGCGGAGCGAGAGGTCCTGCAGACGACCGACGAGACGCGCCCGCTCGGCGTGGTGCGCGGCGGCGAGCCGGGGCGGCGCCTGGCCGGCTCGGAGGCCCTCGACGGAATCCGCCCGCGCGCGCTCGCCGCCCTCGCGATCGAGGCCTGCGGCGTCGCGCGCAGGGCGCTCGAGCTCGCCCTCGAGCATGCCGCCGCGCGGGAGCAGTTCGGCCGCCGGATCGGCAGCTACCAGGCGGTCGCGCACCCGCTCGCGGACGCGTACACGCGGCTCGAGCTGGCGCGCTCGCTCGCGCTCTGGGCGGCCTGGTGCGTGGCCGAGGGCGACCCGCAGGCGCCGGTCGCGGCGGCGGCCGCGAAGGCGAGCGCGGCGGAGGCGGCCGTCCAGGTCTGCGAGACGTCCATCCAGGTCCACGGCGGGATCGGGTTCACGTGGGAGCACGTCCTGCACCGGCTGTACAAGCGCGCCCTCTGGATCGAGGCCTTCCTGGCCTCCGGCACGCGGCTGCGCGCCGACGTCGCCGCCTTCGTCCTCGAGGGCGAGCCCGGGAAAGCGGAGCGGCCGCTCACGGCCGCGGTCGAGCAAGGAGGCTGAGCGACGGTGGAAGGCCTGATCATGGACTACCAGCTCAACGTGCCGGCGATCCTGCGCCGGGGGGAGCAGCTGTTCGGCGACCGCGAGATCGTGACGCGGCTCCCCGACCGGAGCTGGCACCGCTACACGTACGCCGAGTTCGCGCCGCGCGCGCGCCGCCTCGCGGCCGCGCTGCGCAACGAGCTCGGCCTGCAGGACGGCGACCGCGTGGGGACGTTCTGCTGGAACCACTACCAGCACCTCGAGACCTACATCGGCGTCCCCGTGGGGGGGATGGTCACGCACACGCTGAACCTCCGGCTCCACCCCGACGACCTCACGTACATCGCCACGCACGCGGGCGACCGCGTCCTGATCGCGGACAAGGTGCTCTGGCCGCTGGTCGAGAACTTCCGCGAGCGGGCCGGCTTCGAGCACGTGGTCGCCGTCGGCGACGGCCCGACCCCGGAGGGCGCGCTCGAGTACGAGGACCTGCTCGCGAGCGCCGAGCCCGAGGACCTGCCGGACCGGGACATCGACGAGCGCGCGGCCGCGGCCATGTGCTACACGAGCGGCACCACCGGCCAGCCCAAGGGCGCGCTCTACTCGCACCGGGCGATCGCCGTCCACTCGCTCGCGTGCGCCATGGCCGGCGTGCTCTCGGTGACGGAGCGGGACACGGTCCTCCCCGTCGTCCCCATGTTCCACGCGAACGCCTGGGGCTTCCCCTTCACCTGCACGCTCGTGGGCGCGAAGCAGGTCTTCCCGGGCCCGTTCCTCGACGCGCCCAGCCTGCTCGAGGCCTTCGCGCAGGAGCGGGTGACCATCACCGCGGGCGTGCCCACGATCTGGATGGGCATCCTGCAGGAGCTCGACGCCAACCCCGGCAAGTACGACGTCTCCTCCGTGCGCAGCATGGTCGTGGGCGGCTCGGCGGCGCCGCAGGCCATGATCGAGGCCTTCGAGCGCCGGCACGGGCTGAAGATCCTGCACGCCTGGGGGATGACCGAGATGTGCCCGCTCGGCACCGTCTCGGAGCTCACGAGCCGCGAGCTCGCGCTGCCCGAGGAGGAGCAGTTCGCCTACCGGGCCAAGCAGGGCATCCCGGCGCCGTACGTCGAGATCCGCGCCCGCGGCGCGGAGGGGCTCGTCCCCTGGGACGGCGAGACGATGGGCGAGCTCGAGGTGCGCGGCGTCTGGATCTCGTCCTCGTACTACGACTCGCCCGAGGGCGCGGACCGCTGGACGGAGGACGGCTGGTTCAAGACGGGCGACATCGTCACCATCGAGCCGAACGGCTACATCGAGATCCAGGATCGCGCCAAGGACCTGGTCAAGTCGGGCGGCGAGTGGATCTCCACGGTCGCGCTGGAGAACGCGCTCATGGGCCATCCCGCGGTGGCCGAGGCGGCCGTGATCGCGGTGCCGGACGAAAAGTGGGCGGAGCGCCCGCTCGCGGTCGTCGTCCTGCGCGAGGGCGCCACGGCCACGCCCGACGAGCTGCGCGAGTTCCTCGCGCCCAGCTTCGCCAAGTGGTGGCTGCCGGACCGCTTCGAGTTCGTGCAGGAGATCCCGAAGACCGCGGTCGGGAAGTTCCGCAAGACCGCGCTGCGCGACATGTTCGCCAGGCAGCCGGCGGAGACCGCGTCGTGACGTACGTCTCCACCGAGCTCGACGGCGCCGTTGCCGTCGTGACCATCGACCACCCGCCCGTGAACGCGCTCTCCGCCCCGCTCCTCGAGGAGCTGGAGGACGAGCTCGTGCGCCTGGACGGCGACGACGCCGTCCGCGCGATCGTCCTGCGCGGGGCCGGCGAGAAGGCCTTCGTCGCCGGGGCCGACATCTCCGAGTTCCCCGCGCTGCGCGAGACGGCCTCCCAGGAGGTCGGGTCGGCGCGCGGGATCCAGAAGCTCGGCGCCCGCATGGACGCCGCTCGCACGCCCTTCGTGGCCGAGATCCACGGCTTCTGCCTGGGTGGCGGCCTCGAGCTCGCGATGTGCTGCGACGTCCGCGTCGCCTCCGAGGACGCCCAGCTCGGGCAGCCGGAGATCAAGCTCGGCCTCATCCCGGGCGGCGGCGGGACGCAGCGGCTCCCCCGCCTGGTCGGGCTCGGGCGCGCCCTGCTGCTCAACCTGACGGGCGACTTCGTGGACGCGCGCACCGCCTACGAGTGGGGACTCGTGGAGAGGGTCGTACCGCGCGCGGAGCTGCACGAGGCCGCGCTCGGGATCGCCCGCACGATCGCGGAGCGCTCGCCGCACGCAGTGGCCGTGCTGCGCGAGCTCGCCCGCACGACGCGCGACCTGCCGCTCGAGGAGGGCCTGCGCCGCGAGGCGGAGGGCTTCCGCCGCTGCCTCGCGAGCGCGGACGGCGCCGAGGGGGTGGCCGCCTTCCTGGAGAAGCGGCAGCCGCAGTTCACCGGCCGGTAGTGCGAGCCGCGGTCCTGCAGGGAGTCGGCGGGCCCGAGCAGCTCGCGCTCGCGGAGGTGCCGGAGCCGGTCGCGGCCGAGCACGAGGCCGTCGTCGAGGTGCGGGCGGCCGGCGTCAACTTCGCCGACGTCCTCGTCCGCCTCGGTCGCTACCCGCAGATGCCGGAGCTCCCGGCCGTGCTCGGGTCGGAGATCGCCGGCGAGCTCGATGGCCAGCGTGTGTTCGGGTTCGCGCGTGGCTCGGGCGGCGGGTACGCGGAGCGCGCGGCCGCCGAGCGGCGCTGGCTCTTCCCGCTCCCCGAGGGCGCGAGCTTCGCCGAGGGCGCGGCCTTCCCGATCGCCTTCCTCACCGCCTGGATCCCGCTCACCCAGCTCGTGCGGATCGCCTTCGGGGCGCGCGTGCTCGTGACCGCGGCGGCGGGCGCGGTGGGAACGGCGGCGGTGCAGATCGTGCGCGCGTTCAACGGCCGCCCCGTGGCGGCGGTCGGCAGCCCGGACAAGCTCGACCTCCCGCGCTCGCTCGGCGCCGTCGAGGCCGTCACGTACGAGGAGGTCGGCGAGCTCGAGCCGGTTAACGTCGTCTTCGACCCGGTGGGCGGCGAGCTCCTGCCGCAGCTCCTGCAGAAGCTGCGCCCGCTCGGGACCGCGCTCGCGATCGGCTACGCGGGCGGGCTCTGGCAGGAGGTGAGCCCGGCCTGGCTCGTCGGCCGCAACATCGGCGTGCACGGCTTCTACCTCGGCCGCCTGCTCTCCCTCGACCCGGAGCTCGTGCGCCAGGCGGGCGAGGACGTCCTGCGCCTGTGGGAAGGTGGCGTCGTGCGGCCCGTGGTCGGACACGAGCTTCCGCTCGCCCAGGCGGGGGAAGCGCATCGCCTCGTCGAGGAGCGACGCTCCCGGGGGAAGGTGGTGCTGCTGCCGTGAGAGCGCTCGTCACCGGCTCCGCCGGCGGGATCGGCGGCGCGATCGTGCGCCGGCTGCAGGCCGAAGGCTTCCACGTGCAGGAGCTCGACGTCCTCACCGGCTTCGACGTGACGGACTCCGAGGCCTGGGGGCACGTCGGCTCGGTCGACCTCGCGTGCCTGAACGCGGGCGTCCTGACGGGGAACGGGCACGACGTCCGCGACCTCACGGACGGCCAGTACCGGCGCGCCGTGGGCGTGAACGTGGACGGCGTCGTGTTCGGCGTGCGCCGCCTCGCACAGGTGATGCCGACGGGGAGCTGCATCGTCGTCACCGCCTCCCTCGCCGGGCTCACGCCGATCCCCGACGACCCCGTGTACGGCCTCACCAAGCACGCCGTCGTGGGCTTCGTGCGCTCCGTCGCCCCGCAGCTCGAACGCCGCGGCATCCGCGTCCAGGCGGTCTGCCCGGCCTGGGCGGACACCGGGCTCATGTCCGGCGCGTTCAAGGAGGAGCTGCGCGGGCGCGGCTACCGCCTCCTCCGTCCGGAAGACGTGGCGGACGGCGTGTGGGCCGCGTACTCGAGCGGGGGCACCGGCGAGGCCTGGATCGTGCAGGCAGGCCGCGAGCCGCTCGCGTACGAGTTCCGCGGCGTTCCCGGCCCGCGGTAGGCGCGGCGCTCGCCGAGCTACTCGAAGCGCCAGCCCTCGCCGGCGGCGAACGCCCGCAGGATCCGCCGCGCGACGACCATCCGGTGCACCTCGTCCGGCCCGTCGTAGATGCGCGCGCCGCGCGCCATGGCGAGCATCCCGCCGAGCGGCGTCTCGTCGGTCAGCCCGCGCGCGCCGTGCACCTGCACCGCCCGGTCGATCACCTCGTTCAAGGCCCGCGCGGCGTAGAACTTGAGCAGCGACACCTCCACGCGCGCCTCCGAGCCGGCGTCGATCTTGTGCGCCGCGTCGAGGGTCATGAGCCGGCACGCCTGGATGTCGGCGGCCGACTCGGCGATCCAGTTCTGCACCGTCTGCTTCTCGGCCAGCGGCCCCCCGAAGGCCTCCCGCTCGAGCGCGTACGCGCACATGAGCTCGAAGGCCCGCTGCATCTGCCCGAGCCAGCGCATCACGTGGTGGATGCGGCCCGGCCCGAGCCGCTTCTGCGCGATCCGGAACCCGTCCCCCACCTCGCCGAGCGTGTTCGCGACCGGCACGCGCACGCCCGTGTAGCGCACCTCGCAGTGCGTCGACCAGCCGCGGCCGCGGTGGCCGAGCACGGGCACCGCGCGCACGATCTCCACGCCGGGCGTGTCCGCCGGGACGATGATCTGCGTCGCTCGCCGGTGCGGCTCGGCGTCGGGGTCGGTGACCGCCATCACGATCCCGAAGGCCGCTCCCTCGGCGCCCGAGGAGAACCACTTGTGCCCGTCGACGACCCACTCGTCGCCGTCGCGAACGGCGCGCGTGCGCAGCGTCGTCGGGTCCGAGCCCGGCACCTCGGGCTCGGTCATGGAGAAGAACGAGCGCGCCTCCCCGGCCACGAGCGGCTTCAGGAAGCGCTCCTTCTGCTCCTCCGTCCCGAAGAGCCAGAGGATCTCGCCGTTGCCCGCGTCCGGGGCCTGGCAGTTGAACACGAGCTGCCCCCACACCGAGCGTCCGATCTCCTCGTTCAGGTGCGCGTAGACGAGGAAGCTGCCGCTCGTGCCGCCGGCTTCCGGCGGCAGGTGCGGCGCCCACAGGCCCTGCTCGCGGGCGAGCGCGCGCAGGCGCGCGAGGAGCGCCTCCGCCTCCTCGTCCTCCCGGAAGAGCGCCGGCTCGTTCGGGTACACGTGCTCCTCGAGGAAGGCGCGGTAGCGCGCCCGGAGCTCGAGCACCTCGTCGGTCGGGCGCAGGTCGGCGATCGCCACGGCGTTAGCATCGCACCCGTGCTCCGCCGCCGCCATCGGGTCTGACGTGCGCCTCGGCTTCTACATGGGGTACGCGCCGCCGGGGACGAGCCCGCTGGAGCCGATCGCGCTCGCGCAGGAGGCGGAGCGGCTGGGCTACGACTCGGCGTGGGCGGCGGAGGCCTGGGGCACGGACTGCGTGAGCGTCCTCGCCTGGCTCGGCGCGACCACGGAGCGGATCAAGCTCGGCTCGGCGATCATGCAGATCCCGGCGCGCACGCCCGCGAACACGGCCATGACCGCGGCCACGCTCGACCTCCTCTCCGGCGGTCGCTTCCTGCTCGGGCTCGGCACGTCGGGCCCGCAGGTGGTGGAGGGGTGGCACGGCGTGCCGTGGGGCCGGCCGCTCGTGAAGGTGCGCGAGTACGTGGAGATCGTGCGGGCCGCGCTGCGCCGCGAGCTCGTGGAACACCACGGCGTGCACTACGACATCCCGCTGCGCGACGGCACGGGCCTCGGCAAGCCGCTCAAGCTGATGGCGCAGCCGCTGCGGGCGGACATCCCCATCTACCTCGCCGCGATGGGGCCGAAGGCGGTTGCCCAGGCGGTGGAGATCGCGGACGGGTGGCTGCCGATCTTCTGGTCGCCCGAGCAGGCGCCGCGAGTCTTCGGCGAGGCGCTCTCCGGCGTACGGCCGGGCTTCGACGTCGCCCCGTCGGCGCCCGTCATCCTGATCGACGACGCGGCGGCGGGCCGGGAGTTCCTGAAGCCGTACTACGCGCTCTACGTGGGCGGGATGGGGGCGCGCGGCAAGAACTTCTACAACGACCTCTTCGCCCGCTACGGCTACGAGGCGGAGGCGCGGCGGATCCAAGACCTGTACCTGGACGGCCACAAGCGCGACGCGGCCGCGGCCGTTCCCGACGCCTTCGTGGACGAGGTCGCGCTCGTCGGCCCGAAGGAGCGCCTCGCCGACCGCCTCGCCGCCTGGCGCGAGTCGGGCGCGACCACGCTCCTCGTCTCCACGCAGCAACCCGAGGCGCTGCGGGCGCTCGCCGAGCTCGCCCTCTGACCCCTTCGGACCTGGCTGGGGGTCTGTCCCCCAGCCGCGTCTCCCCCGGACACGTCCCGGCGCGTGCTCTGGCGGTTCTGTGCTTCAGCCGTGTCTCTCTCAGACACGTCTCGGGGTCTGTCCCCCAGACAGGTCCGTCCCGGCGCCGCCAGACAGGTCCGGTCCGCAGCGCTCAGAGGCGCGCGAGCGAGGCGGCGGCCGCTTCCGCGAGCTGCGGGACGCCGTCCTCGAAGCGTGCGGCCCGTTCGTCCTCGGCTCCGAGCTCGCCGCGCAGGAAGCGCCCGTAAATGGCCTCGCAGAAGACGGCGGCCTTCCAGAGCGCGAGCGCCTCGAACCAGGCGAGCGGCTCCACCTCCCGCCCGCTGCGCTCGGCGTAACGGGCGACGAGCTCCGCCTTCGTCGGGAACCCGGGGAGCGCCGTCACAGGCGACGTCCCGAGCGGGTTGGGAGGGCCGCCCGGCTCGCTGTACGTGGCGAGCAGGTAGCCGAGGTCGGCGCGCGGATCGCCGATCGCGCCCATCTCCCAGTCGAGGACGGCCACGATCCGGGACGGGTCGTCGGCCGCGACCATGGTGTTCCCGAGCCGGAAGTCGCCGTGCACGACGGTCTCCGGGAGCGGCTCGGGCACGCGCGCGGCGAGCTCGGCTCCCACCTCCTCGACGAGCGGGAGCGAGCGCGTCCGGTTGATCTCCCAGAGCTGCGAGAAGCGCCGGACCTGCCGCTCGTTGTAGCTCCCGGGGCGGGCGAACGCGGAGAGCCCCGGGCTCGCCACGTCGGCGGCGTGGATCTCCACGAGCGCGTCCACGAGGTCCTCGCCGAGCGCCCGGCGGGCGGCTTCGTCCTCGAGCCCCGGCGGGAGCGAGTCGGTGACGACGGCGCCCTCCAGGTAGCGCATGACGTAGAAGTCCACGCCCAGCACGCTCGCGTCCTCGCACACGGCGAGGATCGTCGGCAGCCGCGTGAACCCCGCCTCCCGCAGCGCGAGCTGCAGGCGCGCCTCGCGCGCCATGTCGTGCGCGGAGGGAGGGAGCGGCGGGCGCGGCGGGCGCCGGAGCACGAAGCGCTCGCCCCCGCGCTCGAGCAGGAACGTGAAGTTGGAGCCGCCGCCCTCGCCGATCCGGCGCGCACGCACCTCCCCGGATCCGAGCCCGTGCGCGTCGAGGAACGCGCGGACGCGGTCGAGCACGAGGAGCGGCGCTCGCCCGGCGGCGCGCGCGTCGTCCGCCGTCTGGACGATGTCGTCCGGCGCCACCGTGCGATCCTATGCCGCGTCATGAGGCGCCGGCTGTACCTGATGCGCCACGGCGCCGTCTCCTACTTCGCCGACGGCGGCCGCCCCGTGCAGCCGGACGCCGTCGGCCTGAACGAGGAGGGGCGCCGGCAGGCGGAGGCGGCGCGCGAGCTGCTCGCCGGCCTCCGCTTCGACCGCGTGCTCACGAGCGGGCTCCCGCGCACGGTCGAGACCGCCCGCATCGTCGTCCCCGACGCCGAGCTGGAGGAGTGGCCGGAGCTGCGCGAGCTGCGCGGCGAGCGGCTCTCCTCCATCTCGCCGGAGGAGCTCGGGCACGAGTTCGTGCACGCCTTCCGCGGCATCGTGCCGCTCGAGAGGCGCTTCCTGGGCGGGGAGACGATCGGCGAGCTCTTCGACCGCGTCCTGCCGGCGCTCGAGCGCCTCCTCGCCGACCCGGGCTGGGACACCGTGCTCGCGGTGCTGCACGGCGGCGTCAACCGCGCGATCCTCTCCTACGCCCTGACCGGCGAGCGGCTCTTCCTCGGCCACTTCGAGCAGGCGCCCGGCTGCGTGAACGTCCTCGACGTGGGCGAGGACTGGATCGTGCGCGCCGTGAACGTCGCCCCCCTCGACCTCCTGCACGCCTCCACGCGCCTGACGACGATGGAGGGCTACTGGGCCGAGCTGCAGCCCTACCTGGACGAGCTCGGCCTGTAGAGACGCGTGGGGCCGGCTCGGCCGACCCCACGCGTCCTTGCTTGGACCCGCCTAGCGCGGGCGCCCGTCCACGAGCGGCCCGAAGTCGGACCACACGCCGTTCTGGAACCGCTGCAGCCGCATCTGGCTGATGAAGAAGGCGTCCCGCGGGGACGTCTTGATCTTCACCCCCGGGAGCAGGAAGCGGTTCGTGTCGTCGAAGCTCAGGAGCGCTCGCTGCAGGCCGGCGCGCGTCAGGTTCTTGCCCGCCTTGTACAGCGCCTGCACGAACGTCTCCGCCTTCGCGAACCCGTACAGGTAGAGCTGGTTGGACGCGTTCGCGCCCGGGGCGTACTTGGCCATGATCGCCTTGTACTCCCGGATGGCCGCGTCGTTCGCCTGCGCCGGGTTCGACGGGTCCTTCAGGTACGTCACCGAGATCGACCCGTTCACGTAGTCCGCCCCGGCCCGGGCGACGGCGATGTTCAGGAACGCCGCGGTCGCGGAGACGGAGTTGACGTAGATCTGATCCGGGTTGTACCCGAGGGCCTTGCCGAACGCGTACGCCTGGATGGTGAACGTCGGCGTCGCGAGGATCACGAACACGCGCGCGCCGGACGCACGGATGCGGGCCATCTGCGCCTGCACGGTCGGCGTCGTCACCTCGAAGCCCTCCTGCGCGACGATGTTGGCGTCGGCGTACGACTTCCCGAGCGCCGCGCGCAGGCCGTACAGGTAGTCCTTGCCGTAGTCGTCGTTCTGGTAGAGGACGGCGATCTTCTTGCCCGCGTGGTTCTGCTTGATGTGCAGGCCGTACAGGCGACCCTCGGCGATGTAGTCGGGCTGCCAGCCGGTCGTCCACGGGTACTGCTTGTACTGCAGGCCCCAGTACGAGGCGCCGGTGGAGACGAGCGACTGCGGCACCTTGCGCTGGTTCATGTACGGCCGCACGGCCAGGTTGTGCTCGGTGCCGAGCTGGCCGACGGTCGCGAACACCTTGTCCTGCTCCACGAGGCGCCGCGTGAGCTGGATCGTGTTCGCGGGGTTGTAACCGTCGTCGTAGTACTTGAAGACGATCTGCCGGCCGAAGACGCCACGCTTCTTGTCCGGGCCGCGACGCGCGTTCACCCAGCTGAAGTAGGTCTTCATTCCTACCGCGATGGGCGCGTACGCCGCCGCCGGGCCCGTGAGCGGGAACGTCCCGCCGAGGACGATCGTCCGCGCGGTGACGCCTGTCTCCGAGGCGCCGCCGAGCGCCCCCGGCGCCGCGAGGGCGAGCGCAGCCACGAGGGCAAGCGCGGACACGATCAGCTTTCGCACGTGCTCTCCTCCTTCATCCGCTCCGTAGTGCCCTGCCTGTCTGTCAGGCGCGAGAGTAGCGGCGCCCCGACGGCGTTGCTCGGAGGTCGCCGGGGCTCCCACGCTTCCATGACCGGGGTCAATCATGACACCATGCGCGTCGTGTTTCAAAAGCAGGACGGACAGGCGGGCGGGCTCTGACCGGGCTCGTGGAGGCGGCCCGGCGCCGCGGGCGTCCCGCCGCGGCGAGCCGCGAGGACGTGCTGCAGGCGGCGCTCGCCCGCTACCTGCGGGGACGCCGGATCGAGGTGCAGGCGATCGCGGCCGAGCTCGGCCTCGGCCGCGCGACCGTGTACCGCTGGTTCGGGTCGCGCGAGGGCCTGATCGGCGAGACCCTCGTGCGCGCCGCCGACCCGCTCCTGGACGAGGCGCGGCGCCAGGCGCAGGGCCGCGGCGCCGCCGCGCTCCTGGACACGTTCACGCGCCTCAACCGCATGCTCGTCGCCGCCCCCGCCCTCCGCCAGCTCTTCGAGCAGGAGCGAGGGCTCGCGCTGCGGATCATCACCTCGAGCGCGGGCGTCGTCCAGCCGCACTTCGTCCGCCGCGTCGCCTCGCTCATCGAGGAGGAGCGCCGGGCGGGCGCGTACGAGCCGCCCGTCGAGGCCGACACGCTCGCGTACGCGATCGTCCGGCTCGCCGAGGCGTTCCTCTACAACGACGCGGTGGCCGGGATCCGCGGCGACGTCGAGCGCCTGCGCGAGGTCCAGGCCGTGCTCCTCGGCGTCCGCCCGGCCGGCCGGGCAGGCCCCTAGCCGAGCCCGAGCTCGGCCGCGAGCGCCTCCGCCTCGTCCAGCTCGGAGGCGAGCGCGTCGATCCCGCTGTTCCAGATCTGCGGGTCGGCGAGGTCGAGGCCCACCATGCGCGCGAGCTCCTCAGGCGGCCGCGAGCCGCCGGCGCGCAGCAGGTCGAGGTACGGCTCGACCATCGCGTCGCCCTCGAGCTCGTAGCGGCGGAAGATGGCGAGCGCGAACAGGAAGCCGTAGGCGTAGGCGTACACGTAGCCGGGGGACGAGGGGAAGTGCGGGATGTAGCTCCACCACAGGCCGTACCCGTCCACGTCCACCGAGTCGCCGAACATCTGGCGCTGCGTGGTGAGCCAGAGCTCCTCCAGGCGCTCGACGGAGAGCTCGCCCCGCTCCCGCCGCTCGGTGTGGACGGCGTCCTCGAAGCGGTTCATGGCGATCTGGCGGAACACCGTCGCGATCGAGTCCTCGATGCGCCCGGCGAGCAGATTCAGCCGCCGGAGCGGGTCGTCCTCGAGCGCGAGGAGGCGCTTGAACGTGAGCGCCTCTCCGAAGACCGACGCGGTCTCCGCCGTGGTCAGGGGCGTGTCCGCGTTGAAGAGGCCGAGCGGCGCCGTGAGGACGCCGTGCAGCCCGTGCCCGAGCTCGTGCGCGAGGGTGAGCACCGAGCGCCGGTCGCCCGTGTAGTTCATGAGCACGTACGGGTGGTGGTCGGGGATGGTGGTCGCGCAGAACGCGCCGTGCCGCTTGTTCTGCCGCACGGGCGCGTCGATCCAGCTCTCGTCGAAGAAGCGGCGGACGATGTCCCCGACCTCGTCCGAGAAGTCCCCGTACGCGCCGAGCACGATCTCGCGGGCCTCCTCCCAGGACACCTTGGCCGCGTCCTCGGCGAGCGGCGCGAAGCGGTCGTAGTAGGCAAGGCGGTCGAGGCCGAGCAGCCGCGCCTTCAGCCGGTAGTAGCGCTGGACGACCTCGTAGCGGCTCACGGTCGCCTGGATCAGCGCCTCCACCGCCTCGTCCGTCGTGTCGTTGCGCAGGTTGCGCGCCGTGAGCCAGGTCGGGTAGCCGCGCAGCCGGTCCTCGATCGCCTTGTCCAGGACGATCGTGTTGTAGACGTACGCGCGCGTGCGCACGCCGGGCTCGAGCGCGCGCCCGACCGCCTCGGCGGCGCGCCGGCGGGCCTCGCGGTCCGGCAGGTAGAGGCGCGACATGGCCTCCTCGAGGGCGAGGTCGTCGCCGTTGAGCTGCACGCGCAGCATGCCGAGCAGCTCCTCGAAGAGGCGGCTCCACGCGTGCGCGCCGGAGACCGACTTCTCGGTGACGATCCGCTCCTCGGGCTCGCTCAGGAGGTAGGGCCGGAACTTGCGCACGTTGTGCAGCCAGTGCCGCCAACGCTCGAGCTCCGGCTCGGCGAGCAGCGCCTCCGCGCGCTCGTCGTCGAGCGCGGCGAGCTCCAGGCCGAAGAAGAGGAGCTGCGCGTCGAGCGCCGCGCCCTTCTCCGTCAGGCGGGCGACGAGCGCGCCGCGCGGCGGGTCGGCCATATCCGTCGCGAACCACAGGTGCGCGAAGTACCCCGCGCGCGTGATCAGCGACTCGATGCGCTCGCGCTCGGCGATCGCCTCCGCGAGCTCGGCCGCGTCGAGCTCCGCGACGCGCCCGTGGTAGCGCTCGCGGAACGCCGCCGCCGCCTGCTCGGCCTCCGCGAGGTCGGCCTCGAGCCGGGGGTCGTCGGCGCCCTCGTACAGGTCGGAGAGATCCCATGCGACCTCCTCCGCGCCGGTCAGCTCGGTCGTCGCCACCCGCAGGACTCTACGTGAGCGCCGGAAGCAGCCGGCGGCCGACCAGCTCGACCATGGCGTCGTCGCCGTGGTTCAGGTGCTGGAGGAAGACACGGGACACGCCGACCGCGCGCAGCTCGGCGATCCGCGCGACGACCTCCTCCACCGTGCCCGCGAGCCAGCGGTCGCCGCGCTCGGCGAGCACGGCCTCGGCGTCGCCTCCTCCCCGCACCGCCAGGAAGGCGCCGACGCGGTCGAGGACCTGGGCTCGGTCCTCGCCGAGGAAGCACGCCGTCATCACGGAGAAGGTGAGCGTGCCGGGATCGCGCCCCGCCTCCTGACAGGCCGCATCCAGCCGCTCCTTGCGCGCGCGCAGCTCGGCCACGGGAGCGCCGAGCGTGTTCACCTCGCTCGCGTACCGCGCCGCGAGGGCCGCGAAGCGGGGTCGCACGCGCGAGCTGCCGAAGACGAGGGGCGGGTGCGGCGTCTGCACGGGACGCGGCAACGCGGTCTGCTCGCGCAGCGTGTAGGCGGGCCCCTCGTGCGTGAAGCCCTCCTCCGTCCAGGAGCGCACGACCACCTCCACCTGCTCGGCGAAGCGCTCGAAGCGCTCGCGGTCGCTGGGGAAGGGGAAGCCGTGCGCCACGTGTTCGCGCTCGTACCAGCCGGAGCCCATGCCGACCTCGACCCGGCCGCCGGAGATGTGGTCGACCGTCGCCGCCATGCGGGCGAGCACGCTCGGGTGCCGGAAGCCGGCGGGCGAGACGAGCGTGCCCAGGCGGATGCGCTCGGTCACGACGGCGAGGCCGGCGAGCGTCGCCCAGGCGTCGTGCGCGTCGGCGTGCTCGCGGATGATGGCCGTGTAGTGGTCGGAGCGGAAGAGGCCCTCGAGGCCCTGCTCCTCCGCGAGCCGCGCCAGGCGCATCCAGTCCTCCCAGGTGACGCCCTCCTGGCCCTCGACCATGAGGCAGACGCGCATCTCAGGCGCGCGCGGCCGCGAGGGCGGCGGGGTCGGTGACCGGCGCGCGGCAGGCGAAGCGCTCGCACACGTAGACCGCGGGCCGGCCGTCCACGAGGCCCTTGCCGGCGAGGAGCGGCACCTCCTCGGAGGGCCCGACCGCGACGACCGTGTCCGGCTGGAAGGGCGCGAGCGCCGCGCGCGCGACCGGGGCCGTGACCGGCCCGGCGATCGCGAGCTCGCGCGGAGGCGAGAGCCACAGGTGGAGGCCGCAGAGCGCCCACGCGACCATGCCGGGAGCGCGCGTGAGCGTCGGCTCCACGAGCCGGAAGACGGAGACCGCGCGGCGCTCGAGCTCGTCGTCGCCCCAGAGGCGGGCGAGGCGCAGGAGCACCCAGGCGAGCATCGCGTTGCCCGACGGCGTGGGCGTGTCCTGCAGCTCCTTCGTCCGCGCGACCCGCGCGTCGCCGTCGGTCGGCGAGAGGAAGAAGCCGCCCCTCTCCTCGTCCGCGAACAGCTCGACGGCGAGCAGCGCGAGCCGCCGCGCCTCGAGCAGCCAGCGCACCTCGCCGGTCGCCGCGTGCAGCTCGAGCAGGCCGTTGGCCACGTTCGCGTAGTCGTCGAGGAAGCCCGGCCCGCTCGCCCGGCCCTCCCTGCGCGCGCGCAGGAGCCGCCCGTCCGGGAGCGAGAGCGGCCCGAGCAGGAAGTCGCCGAGGCGCTCCGCGGCCTCGAGCCAGTCCTCCCGCTCGAGCCGGTAGCCCGCCTCGGCGAGGGCGGCGAGCAGGAGGCCGTTCCAGGAGGCGATCGCCTTGTCGTCCCGGAAGGGCTGCGGGCGCGCGGCGCGCACCTCCAGCGCGTGCGCGCGCACCTCCGGGTCGAGCCGGCCGCGCACGACGAAGCGGCCGTGCTCGAACGGCTCCAGCAGGTCGCGCGGGATCCCGGCCGCGTCCGCCTCCTCGGGCGTCCACGTGTACGTGAGCCCCTCGACGCCCTCCGTGTCCGCGTCCTGGGCGGAGGCGAACCCGCCCTCGGGCAGCGCGAGCTCGCGCAGCACGTAGTCGAGCGTCTCCTCGACCACCTCGCGGTCGCGCGGCTCCCCCAGCACGACCCACGCGTGGAGGTACGCGGAGGCCAGGAGCGCGTTGTCGTAGAGCATCTTCTCGAAGTGCGGCACGAGCCAGCGGGCGTCCACCGAGTAGCGGTGGAAGCCGCCGCCGACGACGTCGTAGAGCCCGCCCGCAGCCATGCCGTCGAGCGTCCGCCGCACCATGGCGAGCGCCTCCTCGTCTCCGCGACGGAGGAGGAACTCGAGGATCGAGGGGGAGGGGAACTTGGGCGCGTGCCCGAAGCCGCCGAACGCGGGCTCGAACGTGCGGGCGAGCGCGCGGGCGGCCTCGTCGAGCGCCGCCGCGGTCAGCGGCCCGCTCGCGGGCGCGGGCCGCGCGGCGCTGCGCAGCGCCTCGTCGATCCTCCCCGCCTGGCGCTCGACGTCCGCGCGGCGCTCCCGCCAGGCCTGCGCGACCGCGCGCAGGAGGTCGCGGAAGCCGGGCAGCCCGTGCCGCGGCTCGGGCGGGAAGTACGTGCCCGCGTAGAACGGCTTCCCCTCCGGGGTCAGGAAGACGGTGGTCGGCCAGCCGCCGGAGCCGGTCATCCCCACGGTCGCCTCCATGGTCACGGCGTCCACGTCCGGCCGCTCCTCGCGGTCCACCTTCACGTTCACGAACAGCTCGTTCATGACCGCGGCGGTGGCGGGATCCTCGAACGACTCGTGCGCCATCACGTGGCACCAGTGGCACGAGCTGTACCCGACGGAGACGAGCAGCGGCTTGTCCTCGGCGCGGGCGCGCGCAAACGCCTCCTCGCCCCACTCGTGCCAGTGGACGGGGTTGTCGGCGTGCTGCAGCAGGTACGGGCTGGTGGCGCCGGCGAGCCGGTTCACGCGTTCCAGAGTACGTGCCGGCCGCCGCGCCGCCGGCGCTCAGTACGTGAGGACGACGTCGCTCTCGACGGCGAGCTGGACGAGCCTGTTCGGCGGCGCGAGCTCCACCGGCTTTCCCTCGAGGTCGCCCTCGCCCACGCCGCGCGCCTTGCTCGACATGCCGGACGCGTACAGGCGCGCCCCGGAGGCGACGACGGCGTCGTAGGACTCGCGCAGGCTGCCCGTCCCGAGCCCGCTCAGCGAGTCGAGCACGGCCTCGCGCAGGAGCTGGACGGAGTCGCCCGCGAGGAACATGGACACCGCGTGGCCCTCCTCCACCGCCGCCCTGGCGACGAGGAAGGCGAGGGCGGCCTTGGTCGGGCTCTCGGGCCCGGACGTGACGTGCACCAGGATCGTGGCCATGCGCCGATCATCGCAGAGTTGCCACGCCCGGCCCACTGCGAGAGGATGCGCGCCATGAAGCGAGCCTTCCTCTGGCTGGTGCTCGTCGGCTCCGTGGTCGTCGTCCTCGGCGTGCTCTTCCAGGCCTTCTCGATCGCCGCGTACATCCGCAGCGGCGAGGAGGACTGGCTGGACGCCCACGGCGGCATGTCGCTCATCGTCCACCTCGGGCAGCTCGCGGTCGTGATCGGCGCGCTGGGGGCGTTCTGGGGACGGTGGACGGCGGTCGGAGCCGCGGTCGGGTTCCTCGTGCTCTCGATTGCGCAGCTCTTCGCCCTCGGAGACACCGAGGAGGAGGGAAGCTGGGCGAACGGGTTCCACGGGATGCTCGCCCTCGTCGTGCTCCTGGCGGCGGTGGCGTACTGGCAGCGCGCGAAGCGCGAGCTGGGCGTCAGCTGGCCGTCCGGCGCCGGCGGAGGTGCCTGACCGCCTCGACCACGAGCCCCAGCGTCAACGCGATCGCGAGCGCGGCGAGGAGCCCCCACACGGGGTGCTCCTCGAACGTCTTGCCCCCGAAGTAGCCGAGCAGGCCGCCGTACGTCCCCCAGATCGCGCCCGCGATCACGTCGTAGACGATGAACCGGCGCCACGGGAACGCGTGCACGTACCCGGCGGTGAACGTGACCGCGGTGCGGCCGCCCGGGATGAAGCGCGCGACGACGATGATGTACGGCCCCCGCTCCTCGAGCGTCCGCTCGGCCCAGTCCAGGCGCCGGTGCCACTTCTCGCTGCGGAACCAGCGCTTGATCGTGCGCTCGCCGACCCAGCTCCCCACCAGGTACGAGACGTTGTCCCCGACGATCGCGCCGGTCGCACCGGCGAGGATGACGAGCGGGAGCACGAGGTCGTTCGAGGACGCCAGGTTGCCGCCGATCACGAGCACGGTCTCGCTCGGCACGACCGGGAAGAACGCGTCCACGACCGCGATCCCGAAGATGACGAAGTAGCTCCACCAGGCCCCGGAGACCCAGTCGGCGACGTAGTCGAAGTCGAGCCAGTGCGGCATCGGCGCATCCTCGCAGAGCCGCCGGGCCCGCCGGCCGCCGGGCGCGCCGCCTCCTCCGGAGCGGGCGGCGGCGAACGGCGATGATTGCGCGGTGCCCTTCCTCCCCCTCGCCGGCACGCGCGTCCTCGACCTGACGACCTCGATCGCGGGCCCCTTCTGCGCGGAGATCCTGGCCGCGCTGGGCGCCGACGTGGTCAAGGTGGAGCGGCCGGACACGGGCGACGACGGGCGCGCCTGGGGGCCGCCGTTCTGGAACGGGGAGGGCGCCATGTTCCTGTCCGTGAACGCCGGCAAGCGCTCGCTCGCCGTGTCCCTGCGCGAGGAGCGCGGGCGCGAGGCCGTCCTCCGCCTGGCGGAGCGCGCCGACGTCTTCCTGCAGAGCCTGCGCCCCGGCCTGGCGGACGAGCTCGGGCTCGGCCCGGAGGCGGTACGGGCGCGCAACGCGCGCCTCGTCTACTGCTCGGTCGGCGCCTACGGCCGCGCGGGCCCGCTCGCCCGCGAGCCGGGCTACGACGCGCTCATGCAGGCGGCCGGCGGGCTGATCAGCATGACCGGCGAGCCCGGGCGCCCGGGCGTGCGGGTCGGATCCTCGCTGATCGACATGGGGACGGGGATGTGGTCGGCGCTCGGGATCGTGGCCGCGCTGCACGAGCGCGAGCGGACGGGGCGGGGAACGGTCGTGGACACGTCGCTGTACGAGACGGCCCTCGCGTACGTCGGCTACCACCTCGTCGGGTACCTCGCCGACGGCACCGTGCCGGGGCGCCAGGGGACGGTCTTCCCCATGGTGGCGCCGTACCAGGTGCTGCCGACGCGCGACCGCGAGCTCATGGTCGCGGCCGGCAACGACCGCCTGTTCGCGGCCCTCTGCGAGGCCCTCGAGCTGCCGGAGCTCCTCGCGGACGCCCGTTTCCGCACGAACCCGGACCGGGTGGCGAACCGCGAGCCGCTCGTCTCGCTGCTCTCCGCCCGGCTGCGCGAGCGCCCCGCGGAGGAGTGGCTCGAACGGCTGCGCGCCGCCGGCGTGCCGGCGGCACCCGTCGCGGACGTGGCCGACGTGGTCGCGGCACCGCAGACGCAGGCGCTGGGGATGCTCCAGACCCTCCCCCACCCGACCATCCCCGACCTCCGGCTCGCCGCGCTGCCGCTCTCTTTCGAGGGCGAGCGGGCGCTGCACCGCTCGCCGCCTCCCCTCGTGGGCGAGCACACCGCCGAGGTGCTCGGCGAGGCCGGCTACTCGGCGGAGGAGATCGCGGCGCTCGCGGAGGCCGGCGTCGTCCGCGTGGGCGGCGCCGGAGCGGCCACGGAAGGGCGGCGTCCGTCATCATGGCCGGCATGAGCGAGCCGCCCCGCGAGCCGGACGGGACGCCGGACGTCCCGCCGCCGGGCGAGAAGCCGGACGCCCCGCCGCCCGCGGACCCGGGCGCGCCGACCCAGCCGCT
>DATLYU010000108.1:0-14758 GCA_035574435.1 Gaiellaceae bacterium
GCCGAGGCGCTTCTCGAGCGCCCGCACCTGCAAGGACACCGCCGGCTGCGTGACGCCGAGCCGCTCGGCCGCCTGCGAGAAGCTCCGCCGCTCCACGACCGCGCAGAACGCGGCAAGCTGGCGCGTGTCCATAAGCAAACGTTATCCGCCCGCGGGCCGCGGTAGGGTCAGGCGCGTGCGCGTGTGGATCGACGTGACGAACTCGCCCCAGGTTCCGTTCTGGCGGCCGCTCGTCGCGCTCCTGCGCGAGCGCGGGCACGAGGTGGAGATCACGACCAGGGACTTCGCGCAGACGCTCGAGCTCCTGCGGCTGCACCGGCTCGAGCACACGGTCGTCGGGCCACGCCACGGTGGCCGCAGCGCGTGGGGCAAGGCGCGAGCGATGGCGGGGCGCCTTGCCGCGCTCCGCGGCTTCGCCCGCGAGCGCGGCTTCGACCTTGCGCTCTCGCACGCCTCGCACGAGCTACCGCTCGCCGCCCGCTCGCTCCGGATCCCGTCCGCGTACGCGTTCGACTACGAGTTCGCGCGCGTGCAGCACGGGTTCGGCTGCCGGGCGGCGCGCCGGGTGGTCGTGCCGGAGGCGATCCCGCAGGAGCGGCTCGACCGCCTGGGCGCCCCCGCGCGCAAGGTGCGCCGCTACCCGGGCCTCAAGGAGGAGTACTACCTGACCGGGTTCGAGCCGGACACGAGCGTGCTGGGCGCGCTCGGCCTCGACCGGGAGCGCCTGCTCGCCGTCGTGCGCACGCCGCCGGACGTCGCCCTCTACCACCGGCGCGGCAACCCGCTCCTCGGCGACGTGCTCCGCAGGCTCGGCTCCGACCCGGACGTGCAGGCGGTCGTCCTCCCCCGTACCGCCGCCCAGCGAGACGAGCTCGGCCGGCTCGGGCTGCGCTCGCTCGTCCTCCCCGAGCAGGCGGTGGACGGGCAGAGCCTGGTCGCGCTCGCCGACCTCGTCGTCTCGGCCGGCGGGACGATGAACCGGGAGGCCGCCGCGCTCGGCGTCCCCGTCTACACGACCTTCGCCGGCCGGCTCGGGGCGGTGGACGAGTGGCTCGTCCGCGAGGGCCGGGTGCGCGTCCTGCGAGCGGCGAGCGAGCTCGTCCTGGAGCGGCGCGGCGGCCGCGGCGAGCCCCCGCCGGGTCGCGACCCGGCGCTGCTCCTCGACGCGCTCCTGACCGCGCTCTGACGCGGGTTGCCCAGCACCACCGGGATCTGCTTAGGTCCCCCGGGGTAACGACAGGGAGGGGAGATGTCAAAGGTACGACTGGCGCTCGCGCTGTGCGCGCTGGGCGTCACAGCGCTCTACGCGTCGGCTGCCGGCGCGAACGAGAGCGGCTTCAAGACGAGCCAGCCCGCGATGTTCGTGTGCCCGACGTGCGAGGACGTGGTCCCGCTCATCACGGTCGGGGAGACCATGCCCGGCGGGTACCTGTTCGAGTCCATCCCGGACGGGATCGCGGTGCGTGCTCGCGGGCAGGGGCGGGCGGACCTCTTCGTCAACCACGAGACGTCCACCGTTCCGTTCCCGTACAACCCGAACATCGCCCAGACGGATCCGGGCGAGTCGCAGAACGACTTCGTCAACTCCGAGGTCAGCCACCTCGTCCTGAACCAGCACAGCGCCGGGATCCTGAGCGCGAAGAAGGCGATCCCGAGCAGCGCGAACTACCAGCGCTTCTGCACGAACTACATGGCGACGGAGGCCGAGGGCTTCGACCGCCCGATCCTCTTCGCCAACGAGGAGGCCCAGGACTGGGTCTTCCGCACGGGCACCGCCTGGCCTGGCCCCGGCTTCCTCGCCGCAGGCACGCCGGGCGCCGAGCAGGCCGGCGTCACCGCGGCGTACGACGTGCGCACCGGCAAGTACAAGACGATCTACGGCATGGGGCGGCTCAACCACGAGAACACCGTGGCCGTCCCCGTCGACCACGGCGTCGCCGTGCTCACGACGGACGACACGTTCTTCACCACGTCGGGCATCGCCGGGTATCCGAACGCGTGGTCGCAGCTCTACATGTACACGGCCGACAGCGTGGACGACCTCTGGAACGACCGCGGCGACCTGTGGGCGTTCGTGTCCGACAACGCGGCCTTCGACGATTACTACGACTTCGATCCGACGGCCGCCAACCCGGAGGTGAACGGGCACTTCATCAAGGTCCCGAAGCACATCGCGCGGGGCAAGCACCAGGTCACGGGAGCGGAGCTCCTGCACTCCACCTCGGGGCTTGCGGGCATGCTCCCGCCGCCCTCGGTCGTCGGCGCGCCGCCGGACGGGCCGCAGTGGGTGCTCGACCAGTGGGGCAACGCGAACATGAACGCCCAGGACGGCATCGCCCCGGTTGCGGGCGAGAACGTGTTCCGCTTCGTCCGGCTCGAGGACGTCGCCTACGACAAGCGCCCGGGCAAGTCGAACATCGTGTACATGGCCGACTCGGGCCGCGCGCAGACGGGGACGCCGCAGAAGGGACGCTCGACCAACGGACGGGTCTGGAAGCTCGTCCTCGATCCGAGCGACCCGACGCAGAACGCCAAGCTCTCGATTCTCATCGAGGGCGACGACAACCCGGTCGTGGCCACCAACGCCGCCCTGTCGGTCGGCGAGATCCACCAGCCCGACAACGTGGAGACGACCGCGAACGGGAGCCTCTTCATCCAGGAGGACCCGAGCTCGGGCAACCAGTACAGCGGCGCGCTCCTGAGCGAAGCGACCCGCACCAGCGCCCGCATGTGGCGCTACGACCTGAACTCGGGGACGATGGCGCCCGTCGCCCGGATCGCAACCGACGCGACGAACACGAGGCAGCTGGGCGACGAGGTCGGAGACGACGACCCGGACGACTTCCCGCCCTTCTCGGGCGGCGCGTTCCCGCTTAGCCCGGGCAATCTCGGGGCGTGGGAGTCGAGCGGCATCGTGGACGCGTCGTCGGTGTTCGGCCCCGGCGTGTTCCTCGTGACGGTGCAGGCCCACACCTTCTGGGTCGACCGGGCACCGGGCACGATCGACGCGCCGAGCACACCGGCCGGCCCGGACTTCCAGCTCAAGCGGGAGGGTGGACAGCTCCTCCTGATCCGCAAGCCAGGCTGGTAGGCGAGTAGACGTCGAGGCGAGGGCGCCGCTGCGGCGGCGCCCTCGCACCTCGCACGCGCCCTGTCGTTCGACCTGTTGGCCAAGACGGCTGTTGTCCAGTCTCCACAGGGTCGAGACTGCATTTCCTGCCCCCGCAGAATGCGCATGTGCGGGACGCTGCTCGGAAAGGCGGTTTCCGACCTGGTCGTAGCTCCAGCAAGTGAACGGGTCTTGTGCGCCGGGGCAGCTTCCTGCCTGGAAGCAGACCCGGTTGCAAGACGCCGCTTGCACAGATCGAGACCTGACCACGCCGCTTGCACAGATCAAGACCTGACCCCGGTACTTCAGCGAGGGCGCCGCCGCGGCGGCGCCCTCGCCCTCGCCCGCGTTCTACGCTTCGCGCGTGACCGACTCGCTCGTCCTCGGACGCGTCTTCGGCATCCGCATCGGCGTCAACTGGAGCTGGCTCGTGATCGCGGCCCTGCTCGTCTGGACGCTCGCGTCCTCGGTCTTCCCCGACGCGAACCCCGACCTCTCGGGTGGGACGCACGCGGCGATGGCGGTCGTGGCCGCGCTCCTCTTCTTCGTCTCCATCCTCCTGCACGAGCTCGGCCACGCGCTGCAGGCGAAGCGCGAGCACGTGCGCATCGAGGGCATCACGCTGTGGATGCTGGGCGGCGTGGCCAAGATGTCCGGCCGCGTGCCGGGCGCCGCCTCAGAGCTGCGGATCGCGGCCGCGGGGCCGCTCGTCTCGCTCGTGCTCGGCCTCGCCTGCGTGGCCGCCGCGGTCTGGCTGGGCCTGCCCGAGGCCGCGGACGCGGTCGCCGCGTGGCTCGGCTACGTGAACCTCGCGCTGCTCGTGTTCAACCTCCTGCCCGCCTTCCCGCTCGACGGCGGCCGGATCCTGCTCGCCGCCCTCTGGCTCGCTTCGGGCGACCAGCAGCGAGCCATGCGCCGGACGGTCGCGGTCAGCCGTGTGGCTGCGTTCGGGCTCATCGGAGCGGGCGCGGTGCTGCTCGTGAGCGGGAGCCCGACGGGCGGCATCTGGCTCGGGTTCATCGGTTGGTTCCTGCTCCAGGCGGCGAGCGCGGAGGCGGAGCAGCGCACTGCGGAGGCGCGCCTGGCGGGCCTGCGCGTCCGCGACCTGATGACGCCGGATCCCGTGACCGTCCGGCCGGACATGACGCTCTCGGAGGTCGTGGACGACGTCGTCTGGAAGGCGCGCTACACGACCTACCCGGTCGTACGCGACGGCAGCCCGGTCGGCCTCCTCCCCTTCGCGACGCTTGCCGCCGTCCCCCGCGGGCGCTGGGACGAGACGCGGGTGGAGGAGTCCATGCTCCCGCTCTCGGGCGTGCCCGTTCTCTCGCCCGACCTGCCCGTCGCGGAGGCCCTCCCGGAGGTGGGGGCGTCGCAGGTCCGGCGCGCGCTCGTCCTCGACGGCGGCCGCCTCGCCGGGATCCTCTCCATCGCCGACCTGCTGCGCGCGCTCGAGGTCGGCGGCCCGCGCCGCTGATCAGCCGGCGGCGGGCGCTTCCTCGACCGACGTCTCGACCGCGGGCGCCTCGCGCCGGCGCGGCGCGGCGACGGAGGCGTTCAGGCGGCCGACGAGCTCCAGCGTCTCCCCGGCCTCCACCAGGCGCGCGAGCGCGTCCAGCTCCTCCTCCAGCCAGTCGGGGTCGATCGGCGGGCGGGTGACGAGCAGGATCGCCTCGTGCGGCGACGGGGTGACCGTCTCGTCCGCGGACCAGAGCTCCTCGTGCAGCTTCTCGCCCGGGCGGGCGCCCACGAACTCGATGCGCACGTCGGCTCCCGGCTCGCGGCCGGAGAGCCGGATCATGGTGTCCGCGAGGTCCACGATCCGCACCGGCTCGCCCATGTCCAGGACGTACACCTGCCCGCGGCCGCCGATCGCGCCCGCCTGGATGACGAGCTGCACCGCTTCCGGGATGGTCATGAAGTAGCGGGTCATCTCCGGGTGGGTGACCGTCACCGGCCCGCCGCGCGCGATCTGGCGGCGGAAGATGGGGATCACGCTGCCGGAGGAGCCGAGCACGTTCCCGAAGCGGACGGCGCAGAAGCGCGTGTCGACGTCCGGACGGTGACCCCAGGCCTCCACGATCCACTCGCAGAGCGCCTTCGACTGGCCCATCACCGTCTTCGGGTTGACGGCCTTGTCGGTGGAGACGAGGACGAAGCGCTTGGCCCCGAACTCGACCGCCACGTCCGCGAGCGTGCGGGTGACGAGCGTGTTGTTGCGCACGGCCTCCACGGGGTTCGCCTCCATGAGCGGCACGTGCTTGTACGCGGCCGCGTGGAAGACGACGCCGGGCCGGTACTTCTCGAACACCTGCCGCATCTTCGCCTCGTTGCCGGCGTCGGCGACGACGGCCGCGGTGGCATGGAAGCCGCGCTCGTCCACGAGCTCGCGCTCGATCTCGAAGAGCCCGGGCTCCCCGTTGTCCACGAGCACGAGCCGGGTGGGCCCGACGCGCGCGATCTGCCGGCAGAGCTCCGACCCGATCGAGCCGCCGGCCCCGCTGACGAGGACGACCTCGCCCGTCAGGTAGCCGGCGATGGAGTCGATGTCCACCTCCACCGGCTCGCGGCCGAGCAGGTCCTCCACCTCGACCGGACGGATCTGGCCGGCCAGGTTGTAATCGCCCGCGATCAGCTCGTGCAGACCGGGCAGGGTCTTGACCGGGACGCGCTCGGCGCGCGCGACCTGGACGATCCGCTCCCGCACGTCGCCGGCCGCGGAGGGGATCGCGATCAGGAGCTCGTCCGGGCGGCGCTCGCGCAGGAGCTCGGGCAGCTCGTCGGTCGTTCCGAGCACCCGGATCCCGTGCAGGCGCACGTTGCGCTTGCGCGGGTCGTCGTCCACGAGCCCGATCGGCGTGTAGCCGAGGGACGGGTTGCGCAGCATCTCGCGCAGGATGAGCTGGGCCGCGTCCCCGGCCCCGACGACGAGCACCTCCTTGCCGCGGGCCACGATCGTCCCGGGCGCCGGCCGCTCGATGAGCGTGCGCGCGAGCAGGCGCGAGCCGGTGACGAAGGCGAGCAGGAGCAGGGCGTCCACGATCCAGATCCCGCGCGGCACCTTCGCCGGGTGGAAGTCGAGGATGGTGAAGACCACGAAGGCCCCGATCACGGCCGCGAGGACGCCGCGCAGCGCGCCCCACATGTCGCGCGTGGAGACGTAGCGCCACCAGCGGTTGTAGAAGCCGAAGGCGGCGAAGACCGGGAGCATGATCCCGACCACGAGCGCGACCACGTCCCACTCCAGGTAGCGGTCGTAGTAGACGGGGCGCGAGTCGCCCTCGAAGCGGACGTACCAGGAGAGCACCCACGCGGCGGCGATCAGGGCCGCGTCCACGACCACCTGCCAGAGCCGGTGCCGGAGGACGGGGAAGCGCATCGCTACGCGGGCACGCCGAGCGCCGCGCGCACCGCGTCCACGACGCGCTGCTGCTGCTCGGCCCCGATCCCGCCCCACATCGGCAGGGCGAGGTTCTCGGCCGCGGCCCGCTCGGTCTCGGGGAGCGCCCCCGGCTCGTAGCCGAGGAAGCGCAGCGCCGGCTGGAGGTGGAGCGGCGTCGTGTAGTACGACGCCGAGGCGATGCCCGCCTCGCCGAGCCCGCGGGCGATCTCCTCCCGCCGCGGCGAGCGCACGACGTACATGTGGTAGACGTGGCCGGGCTCGTCGGCGGGCAGCTCGACCGCCTCGCCGAGGCCGAGCTCGGCGTAGCGCGCGGCCGCGTCGCGGCGGGCGGCGTTCCAGCCCGCCAGGCGCGGGAGGAAGACGCGCAGGAACGCGGCCTGCACGGCGTCGAGCCGGGAGTTCGTCCCCACGAGCTCGAACGTCTGCTTGTCCCGAGAGCCGTGGAAGCGGAGCATCCGCACGCGCTCCGCGATGCCGTCGTCGAGCGAGGCGACGAGCCCGCCGTCGCCGAGCGCGAACAGGTTCTTCGTCGGGAAGAAGCTGAAGGTCGAGCAGACGCCTGTCTGCGCCACGCCCTCGGCGCCGAAGGCCTGCGCGGCGTCCTCGACCAGCGGGAGCCCGAGCGCGGCCAGCTCGCGGACGGGGGCCGGCCGCCCGAACAGGTGGACGGCCACGATCGCGCGCGTGCGCGGCGTTAAGCGCGCGGCCACGTCCTCGGGGTCGAGGTTCAGCGTCTCCGGGTCGATGTCCGCGAAGACGGGCGTCGCGCCGACGCGGGCGATCGCCTCCGCGGTCGCGTAGAACGTGAACGCCGGGCAGACGACCTCGTCGCCGCGGCCGACGCCGAGGGCCTCCAGGGAGAGCACGAGCGCGTCCGTCCCGTTGGCCACCCCGATCGCGTGCGGGACCTGGAGGAACGCCGCCGCCTCGCGCTCGAAGGCCTCCACCTCCGGCCCGAAGATGAAGCGTCCGGAGGCGAGGACGGCCGCGAAGCGCTCCTGGAGCTCCGGTACGAGCGGCGCGTACTGCGCCTTGACGTCGACGAGCGGGATCGGGTCGGAGTGGGAGCTCACAGGCGGCGAGTCTAGCCGGGAGGCGCCGGCGACCGGCCCCTCCGAGTTCCTCACGCCCGCGAGGACTCCTCGGCCAGCGCGGCACGGCGCTTGCGCCGCCAGCGCAGGAGGAGCCACGCCGCGCCCGCCACGAGCGCCGCGGCCACGGCGTAGTCCGCGTACCGGAAGGCGTGGTGGAATTCCTCCCAGCTCGCGCCCGCCGCCCAGCCCGCGCCCGCGAAGCCGAAGCACCAGATCGCCGAGCCCGCGAGCGTGAGCACCGTGTAGCGCAGGAGCGGCGCCTCCAGCACCCCCGCGGGGACGGAGACGAACGAGCGCACGACCGGCGTCAGCCGGCCGAGGAACACCGCCCAGCCCTCCCAGCGCTCGAACCAGCGCTCGGCGCGCTCCAGGCGCTGCTCGTCGAGGTGGAGCCAGCGCCCGTGCCGCTCCAGGTACGGGCGCCCGCCGTACAGCCCGAGCGCCCAGCCGCCGATCGAGCCGAGCGTGTACCCGATCGTCCCGGCGAGCGCGATCGCGAGGTACGCGGGCAGGCCCTCCTCCACCCGCCAGCCCAGGAGCACGACCTCCTGCTCGGCGAACGCGCCCGCGGCCACCGCGCCTCCGTACACCATCACCACCTCGCTCGCGGCCGGGAGCACGGCGTCCACGAGCATGAGCGCGAAGACCGCGTACAGGCCGTAGTCGCCGATCGTCCCGGTGACCGCGTCCGTGATCCCGGAGAGGACGGAGGCGAGCAGCATCGGGCGAGTGTAGAGACGGCGGTGGCGCTACCCGCGGGCGACCCGCCGCACGCGCAGCTCGCGCGCGAGCGAAACCGTTCCGAGCTCGTTCGTCGCGCTGACGCGGAGCAGGTAGCGGCCGCCGCCGGCGAGCTTGCCGTTCCGCAGGCGGCCGTTCCAGACGGCGCTCTGCTCGCCGGCCTCGAGCCGCGCGGCCAGGAGCGGGCGGACGAGGACGCCCTCGGGGGTCTCCACGGTCACCCGGACCCGCGCGGCGCGGGCCTGCGTCCAGTGGAGCGTGGCCGAGCGGCCGCTCTTGGGCAGCAGGAGCAGGCGCCGCGGCTCCGTCTCGAGGAAGCCGAGCGTCGAGTTCACCCAGAAGCGCCGGGTGCTCGACGAGGAGAGCCCCTGGTCGTCGGTGGCCGCGACCGTGAGCGTCCACCGCCCCTCGGCGGGCGCGGCCGGCTCGGGCGGCGGCGGAGGCGGCGTCCCCTCGGGCGGGGGCGGAGGCGGCGCGGGCGCGGGCGGGAAGGCGACCGGGTACGTGCCCGGCGCCCGGGGGCCCGCCTCCTGGAAGGCGATCGTCCCGTCCGGCGCGGTGAGCGTCACCGTCACCTCCGAGGGCCGAACGACCTTGAACGCGAGCGCCTGGGTCTCGTCCACGCCGTCGCCGTTCGGCGAGACCACCTCCACCGCCGGCGGGCGCGCGTAGACGCCGTAGTACTGGAGCATGAGCGCGGTCGCGATCGGACGCTCGCGGCCGTCCGAGGGCCGGTTCAGGACCGTCCCCTCGAAGGCGAGGGTGGAGGAGCCGCCGCCGTCGAGCTGCATGGCGCGGACGGCGCCCAGGCGGACGAGCGCGAGCGCCATCTCGAACGTCGTCATCCCGGTCGAGTAGCCGGGCTGGCGCCCGTCCACGACGACCATGAGCAGGCGGCCGTCCGCGAGCTGGCCGATCGCCGTCCGGGGATGCCGGGGAGCGAGCTGCGAGACCGTGAACGCCTCGTTCGACCGGTACACCGGCTTGCCGTCGCGCACCAGCACGGGCCCGCCGCCGACCGCGTCCGCGACGGTCGCCCAGTCCGGCTGGAGGATGAGCCGGAGCGTGACGACGACGCCGACCGCGGCCTCCGCCTGGAGCCTGGCGGCGGCGTTCCCGCGTGCGACGAGCACGGCCGTCCCCGACGCGATCGGCACCGGGCCGTGCGCGGCGGTCGCGGTCACCGGCGCCTGCAGGTCCGCGTTCGGGGCCGCGGCCGGGAAGGGCGAGAGGACGACGGCGTAGGAGCCCTCGATGCGGGGCGTCGCGGTGCCCCAGTCGCTCGTGAAGAGCGCGATCCCGTTCCTCCCCGGCGGGCCGTTGAGCTCGTTCACCGCGCGCCGCTGCCCGGTCCCGCGCCACGTCCCGAAGAAGCGGACGCGCCGCACGTCCAGGCTCCCGTCCAGCCCGATGCCCACGCTCGAACGGCCGCTGTTCGGCGGGCTCACGAGCACGCCGTCGCGCAGCATGATCCCGCTCGGCTTCCCGTCCGAGAAGCGCGAGAAGTCGCCGTTGATGCCGACCATCGTCGCCTGGAGAGAGAGCCTGCGCTGCATGGAGGACACCGTCTCCCGCCCGAGCACGGACTCGTTCGAGAGCGTCGGGCGCAGCCGGTACAGGCCCACGGGCCGCGGGCCGCGGACGACGTGCATGGCGACCGGGCCGTGCGGCGTGAACTGGACGGTCTGCTCGTACGTCACCGCCGGGAAGAGCTCGACCGGCCTCGCCTGCGCGGGGCCTGCGAGGGCTGCGACGGCGAGGAGGAGGAGGGTCGAGCAGGCGAGCGCGCGGAGCACGGCCCGCACGAGGCTAGCGGACGCGGCAGCGCCGCTTTGCAGGCGCTTACACGATTCGAACAGCCTTCGCGATCAGCGGAAGGCGGCGACGATGGTCGAGCGCCGGCGCTCGGGGAGGAGGCGCTCCAGCGCCCGGAGCACGGCGGCCACGCCGGGCAGCCGCGCGCCGTACCGGTGCAGCGTGCCGACGAGGACGACCGCACGCGGCTCGAAGCCGGCCGCGCGTGCCGTCGCCTCCAGGCGCGCCGGCGTGTTCGCGAGGTAGCGCGTCGGGTAGACGTCGCGGGCGACGGCGCCCGCCCCGCGCCGCTTGACGTACAGCCGCAGCCGCTCCGGCAGGCGGTCGGCGGCGGCCATGAGCGGGCTCGCCCGGTTGCTCGTCAGGAGGAGGAGCGTGCCGCCCGGGCGCAGCACGCGCCGCCACTCGGCGAATGCCCGCTCCGGCCGTCCGAGGTGCTCGACCACGAAGTTCGCGTACACGAGGTCGAAGGCGCCGTCCGGGAAGGGGAGCGCGTCGTCCAGGTCGGCCACGAGGAACTCGTCCAGGTAGGGGTTGGCGCGGCCGGCCTCCTCGTCCGCGTCCACGCCCACGAGGCGCACGATCCGGTCCCGGTAGTGGCGCAGCCGCGTCGTCCGCCCGCAGCCCGCGTCGAGCGCGACCGCGCCCGGGGCGAGCGCCTCGTCCAGCAGGCGCCGCTCGACGGCCGTGTGGTCGGTCTCCACCCGGGCCCTCTACCACACCCGGGCGTTGCGCGCGAGCCGCGTCTACGCGAAGACGCGCACTTCCCGGTACAGCGTGTCGCGCTGCACCGGCGTCTTGCCCGCGGAGCGGATGAGATGCACGAGCTCGTCGGTGGTCGTCCGGTGCGTCGTGCCGGCCGCGGAGACGACGTTCTCCTCGATCATCACCGAGCCCATGTCGTCGGCGCCGAAGGCGAGGGCCACCTGGCCGACCTTCATCCCCTGCGTCACCCACGAGGACTGGATGTGCGGCACGTTGTCCAGGTAGATGCGCGAGACGGCCTGGGTGAGCAGGTAGTCGAACGAGGTGGGCCGCGTCTCCTCGGGCACGAGGTCCTCGAGCCGGTTCCCGTCGCGCTGGAAGGTCCAGGAGATGAAGGCACGGAAGCCGCGCGTCTCGTCCTGCAGCTCGCGGATGCGGCGCATGTGCTCGACCCGCTCCTCGAGCGTCTCGACGTGCCCGTACATCATGGTGGCGGTCGTGGACATGCCCAGCCGGTGCGCCTGCCGCATGACGTCCAGCCAGTCCTCGCTCTTCGTCTTCTTGGGCGCGATCACGCGGCGGACGCGGTCGACGAGGATCTCGGCCCCGCCGCCCGGCAGTGAGTCGAGGCCGGCGTCGCGCAGGCGCGCGAGCGTCTCCGCGACGGTGAGCTTCGAGCGGCGGGCGACGTGCTGCACCTCGGGCGGGGAGAGCGCGTGCAGGTGGATGCGGTAGCGCTCCTTGATCGAGCGGAAGAGGTCCTCGTAGTACTCGATCCCCAGGTCGGGGTGGTGACCGCCCTGCATGAGCAAGCCCGTGCCGCCGAGCGCGAGCGTCTCCTCGATCTTCTTGAAGATGACCGGCTTCGGCAGCAGGTACGCCTCGCGCGTGTCGCCGGGCCGGCGGTAGAAGGCGCAGAAGTCGCAGTCGGTGACGCAGACGTTCGTGTAGTTGACGTTGCGGTCGACGATGAAGGTCACGCGGTCGGGATCGGTGAGCCGGTTGCGAATCTCGTTCGCGACGCGCCCGATCGGCACGAGGTCGCGCGAGCGCAGGAGCGCGACCGCCTCCTCCTCCGTGATCCGCTCGCCCTCGAGCGCCTTCTCGAGGATCTCGGGTACGGCGAGCCCCCGCTCGGCGGCGATGGTCACGCGGCCACCTCCTCGCGCACGAAGCGGAGCTCGGGAACGTGCGGGAGCTCGCCCGCGTCCCGGGCCATCTCCAGGAACGTGTACAGGCCCGCACGCTCGCGCGGCCCGAAGCTGTAGCGCAGCTTCTCGAAGTAGCGGGCGAGGAAGCCGGGCGGGTAGCCGTACTCCTCGCTCGCCCGCCGGGCGAGGCTCTCGGGCTCGGAGCGCGCGAGCCGGACCGAGGAGACGAGCGCGTGCTCGAGCTCGATCAGCCCCTCGGCCACCGGCTCCGGCGCCGCCCAGACCGCGAACACCATGGGCAGCCCCGTGCGGTCGAGCCACAGCCGCCCCAGGTCGAAGTGCGGCGTCGGATCCTCGAAGGAGCTGCGCAGCGCGGCGTCGCCGATGAGGAGCGTCGCGTCCGCGTCCATGCCCAGCGGCACGATCTCCGCCCGGGGCAGGAGGATGCGCACGAGCACGACCGAGGTCGCGCTCTCGGGCGTGACGGCCACCGAGCGCACCTGCCCGAACGGCATGCGCGTGACCAGCTGGATCGAGTCCACCGCACCCTCCGAGGAGACGCACAGGCGAGGGAGGATGCGCAGGCGGTCGGCGTTGCGGGCGTACTCGATGGAGGGGATGGGCGCGACGTCGATCTCGCCCTCGAGCAGCAGGCGGTTGAGCTCGGTGGGCACGCCCAGGACCTGCTCCACGTCGGCCTCGAGCCCGTAGAAGACCGGGGCCATGTTCAGGTACGAGATGCGCCCGAGCCGGATCACCGCGACCTCCTCCGCCGCAGCCAGACGACGAGCGCCGCGAGCACGATCCCGCCCCAGAGGAGGAGCGCGGGGACGGACACGTCGTACTCGACCTCGGTGTCCTCGCCGAGCGAGGCGCCGAGGCTGAAGAGGATGGAGCCGAGGAGGATGGTGCCGGCGAGCAGGCCGAGGCCGTAGACGAGCCACACCCACACCGGAGTGCCGCCGCCGGCCTCCTCGGGCGTCTTGCGCGAGCTCGGCGCCCCGCCCCGGCTCACGGGCTCACTCCCACCGGCGCAGCTCGTTGTAGAGCGTGTCCCGCTGCACGGGAATGCGCCCGGCCTCGCGCACGAAGCGCACGAGCTGCTCGATCTTCTGCTCGGTCTCGGTGCGCGCGCCGGCGGCGTGGAAGATCTCCTCGCGCACGACCGTGCCCTGCACGTCGTTCGCGCCGAAGTGGAGCGCGACGGCGGCGAGCGGCATCCCCATCATGATCCAGTAGGCCTTGACGTTCGGGATGTTGTCGAGGAGGAGCCGCGAGACGGCGAGCATCTTCAGGTCCTCGGTGCCCGTCGTGTGCCGCCAGCCGCGCCGCTCGAAGACCGTGTTCTCGGGATGGAAGGCGAGGGGGATGAACGCGAGGAAGCCGCCAGTGCGGTCCTGCTGCTCGCGCAGGCGGAGCAGGTGGTCGACGCGCTCCTCGTACGTCTCCACGTGCCCGTACAGGATCGTGCAGTGGGTGGGGATGCCCAGGCGGTGGGCGGTGTCGTGCACGTGGAACCAGATGTCGGGGTGCTCCTTCCCGGGGGCGACGAGACGCCGGACGCGCTCCGCGAACACCTCCGCGCCGCCGCCCGGCAACGACCCCAGGCCGGCGTCCTTGAGCTCGCGCAGCACCTCCTCGTGCGTGAGCCCCGAGAGCGTCGTCAGGTGGTGGATCTCGGAGGCCGTGTAGCACTTGAGGTGCACGTCCGGGAGGGCCTCGTGCAGGGCCGCGATCGTGTCCCGGTAGAAGGCGAAATCCACGTGCGGGTTCTCCCCGTTCACCATGTGCAGCTCGGTGAACCCGGTCAGCTCACGCTGGCGGAGGACGTCCGCGACGAGCTCCTCGGCCGTGTACGTGTAGGCGTGGGGCTGCTTGCGGGTGGCCGCGAAGGCGCAGAACTTGCACTTCACGCGGCAGACGTTCGTCTGGTTCACGTACAGGTTCTGGACGAAGTAGACCTCGTCGGTGCCGCCGCGCAGGCGCCGCGCGAGGTCGGCGAGCTCGCCGAGCGCGAGCAGGTCGTCCGACTCGAGCAGCGCGACGCCGTCGTCGAAGTCGAGCCGCTCGCCCGCCTCGACCTTCTCGCGGACCTGCTCGAGCGCGCTCTCTCTCGTGACGACGGGCATCAGAAGCTCCTCTCCACCACCGCGTCGGCGAGCGCCTGGAGCTCCTCCCGGCGGGGGACGCCGTCCAGGCGCGCCTTCGCCCTCCTAGCGTAGTCGCGCGCGAGAGCGCGCGACTGCTCGAGGGCGCCGGTCGCGGCGACGCGCACGAGCGCGCCGTCGAGCGGGCCGCCGGCGAGCGCGGCGCGGACGAGCCCGTCCTCGCGCGCGGCCAGGAGCAGCGGCAGGGTGGGCGTCCCGTCGCGCAGGTCGGTGCCCGGCACCTTCCCGGTCTCGAGCGTGTCGCCGGCGCAGTCGAGCACGTCGTCCGCGACCTGGAAGGCGACGCCGAGCAGGCGGCCGAACTCCGGCGGCCCGCCGCCCAGCACGCAGGCGGCCTCGAAGAGCGCCCCCGTCTTCAGCGCGCAGCGCTCCAGGTAGGCCTCGACCGGCGTGTCCGCGTCGTGGCGCTGGCGCCGCTGCAGGGCCTCGCCCCGCGCGAGCTCCAGCGACGCGTCGGCGAGGACGCGGACGGCGCCGGCGTCGCCCGTCGCCGCGAGCACGGCGAACGCGCGCGCGAAGAGGTAGTCCCCGGCGGCGCGGGCCGCCGCGGAGCCGTGCTCGCTCCAGGCGGC
>DATLYU010000109.1:0-14160 GCA_035574435.1 Gaiellaceae bacterium
TGCCGGCCGGCGGCTCGTCCCAGCCATGACACCAGCACCGCCTCGGGCAGGAGCGCGACCTGGCCCACCGTGCGGACGCCGCGGGACCGCAGCCTCGCGCTCGTCGCCGGGCCGACGCCCCACAGGCGCTCCACCGGGAGCGGGTGGAGGAAGGCGAGCTCGCGGTCAGGCGGGACGACGAGCAAACCGTCCGGCTTCGCGACCGCGCTCGCGACCTTGGCCACGAACTTCGTCCGGGCGACGCCGACCGTGATCGGGAGGCCCACCTCGGCACGGACGCGGCGGCGCAGCCGCTCGCCGATCTCGGGAGCCGGTCCGGCCAGGCGCTCGAGCCCGCGCACGTCGAGGAAGGCCTCGTCGATGGAGAGCCCCTCGACGAGCGGCGTCGTGTCCTCGAAGATCGCGAAGACGGCGCGGCTCGCGTCCGCGTACGCGCTCATCCGCGGCGGCACGACGACCGCGTGCGGGCACAGCCGGCGGGCGAGGGCACCGCCCATCGCGGTGCGGACGCCGCAGGCCTTCGCCTCGTAGCTCGCCGCGAGCACGACGCCCGTGCCGACGATCACCGGTCGGCCGCGCAGGCGCGGGTCGTCGCGCTGTTCGACCGATGCGAAGAACGCGTCCAGGTCGGCATGGAGCACGTGCACGAACACATGTTCGCACAGCCCTCGCACGGGTCGTCAAGGCCCGCGGCGCGGCGGCCGATCCTGCGGGGGTGACCGCGACCGACGCGGTCGGCAGGCGGTGGGCGGCGCACCTGTGGCGTGCGCGCGGGGTCTCCGCCTGCTCGTCTACGCCGTTCCCGTCGGCCTCTCGCTCGCGTTCGTGCAGGTCGCGAGCGCGGTCGTGGAGCCGCCCACGAGCCTCGCTCTGGCTCTTCCTCGCCTGGTGGCTCGGCATCAGCCTCGGCGCGACGCTCGTCGTCTCCGGCGTCTACCTCGTCTCGCGGCGCCTGCTGCCGCTCGTCCTGGTCTTCCAGCTCTCGCGGGAAGCTCCGACGGTGCAGGAGGCGGCCGAGATCCTCATCCAGCTCGTCGGCGCCCTGAGCGCGCACGACCGCATCACGCGCGGCCACGCCGAGCGCGTGCGCGCCTACAGCGCCACGCTCGGCCGCCAGCTCGGACTCCCCGACGAGGACCTCGACCGGCTGAACTAGGCGGCGCTGCTCCACGACGTCGGCAAGCTCGAGGTGAGCGCGGAGATCCTGAACAAGCCGGGCCGGCCGACGGGGTTGCGGCCGTCGCCACGACCGCGGCCACCGTCGCGGCCGGCACGCTCGCCGGCGCACCCCAGGCCGCGGTCATCGGTGGCCCGCAGCCCGTGGAGCGGCCGCGCGTGATCGTCTCGTCGGGCGGCCTCGCAGCCCGTCTCGTTCCAGGTCACGACCGGCAACCCCGGCCTCTTCGCCGTGCAGCCCGCGGCGTCGTCGAACGGGACGCTGACCTACACGCCGAAGGCGATCGCGCTCGGGGTCGCCACCGTCACGGTGCGCGCCGTGGACGGGGGCGGCACGGCGAACGGCGGCGTGGACACGAGCCCGCCCCAGTCCTTCACGATCACGATCGTCTGAGCGCGGGCGCGGTCAGCCGGGCAGCCAGCCCTCGCGGTACCGCGTCTGCGCGCGCTTCGTGACCGGCGCATACGCCTCCCGCGGGTCGTTCGTCTCGCGCTCGACGCCGGCGCCGTGGCGCAGCGCGGCCTCGTCCACCGTGTACCCGCCCCAGTCGGGCCCCTCCTGGTGCTGGCGGGCGCCGACCGCGACCACCACGGCCGGGCCGTCGCCCGCGCCGACGATCGTGTGCTTCGTCCGGCTCGGGCAGTGCACGAAGTCCCACGCGCGGAGCGGCCGCTCCTCTCCTTCCACGATGAGCAGCGCCTCGCCGGAGACGACGAGGAAGTCCTCCTGGTCGACCTCCCAGTGGTACATGGCCATCGGCTCGCCGGGATGGAGCACCTGCACGTTGATCCCGACCTGCGCGAACTCCTGGTCGCCCTCGAGGTCGCAGAACGCGCTCCGTCCCTCCGCGTGGTACCAGCGCGCCTCGCGCGCGTTCAGCACGAACCAGCCCTCCTCCTGGGGGACGAGCCCGTGCTCGGTCTCAGCGAGCTGCGCCTCCGGGACCACAGGCCTCAACGTACAAGATTCGCCCCGATGGGCGGGCGTGGACTCGAGATCCGGACGCTCTCGGCGCAGGAGGCGCGCGCGCACCTCGACGGGCTCGCGGCCGTCCTCCACGACTGCGTGGAGGGCGGCGCCTCCGTCGGCTACCTGTGGCCGTTCACGCACGAGGACGCCCGCGCCGTGTACGCCGGGTACGCGGACGAGGTCGAGCGCGGCGCGCGCCTCCTGCTCGCCGCCTTCCTGGGCGGGGAGGTGGTCGGCACCGTCCAGATCGTGTTCGCGCCGCATCCCAACCAGCCGCACCGGGCGGACATCGCACGCATGCTCGTGCGGCGCGCCGCCCGCCGGCGGGGGATCGGGCAGGCGCTCCTGGAGGAGGCCGAGCGCCAGGCCCGGGCCGCGGGCAAGACGGTGCTCGTCCTCGACACGGTCACGGGCGACGACGCCGAGCGTCTGTACGAGCGTCTCGGCTGGGAAAGGGTCGGCGTCGTCCCGGACTACGCGCTCTACCCCGACGGGCGCCTGTGCTCGACGACGTTCTTCACCAAGCGCCTGTAGGTGTTATTGTCAGGGAGACTCTAACCTGGTAGGGTAAGGGTCATGGCGACAAGAACACGGAAGGAGCAGGCGCCCGCCGGCTACGACCCGGCGGCCTTCCCCGCGTTCGCGGTCACCGTCGACGTCGTGATCCTGACCATGCTCGGCGGCGTGCTGCACGTTCTGCTCGTGCGGCGTGGCCAGGAGCCGTTCCGCGGCATGTGGGCGATCCCGGGCGGCTTCAAGCGCCCCGACGAGACCCTCGACGAGGCGGCCAAGCGCGAGCTCGTGGAGGAGACCGGCGTGGATGCGGCTGCGCTCCTCACCCAGTTCGGCGCGTACGGGGACCCCGGCCGCGACCCGCGCATGAACGTGGTCACGATCGCCTATCTCGCCGTCCTGCGCGACGTGGGCGCGATCGTCGCCGGCACGGACGCCGCGGAGGCGGCGCTCGTCCCGGTGGCGGACGTCCTCGAGGAGCGGCTCGAGCTCGCCTTCGACCACCTGCGCATCGTCCGCGACGCGGTCGAGCGGGCGGGCGTCGAGCTCGAGGTGTCGGGGATCGCGACCGCGTTCGTGGGGTCGACCTTCACGATGGCCGAGCTGCGCACGGTGTACGAGGCGATCTGGGGCGTGCAGCTCGACGCCGCCAACTTCCGCCGCAAGGTGGTCGCCGAGGAGGGGTGGGTGATCCCGACCGGGCGCCGGACGCGCCCCGGGCCCGCCGGCGGGCGTCCCGCCGAGCTCTTCCGCGCTGGGCGCGCCTGGCGCCACGGCGGCCCGCTCCACCGCCATATCCGACCAGACGAGAGGACGTGAGCATGAAGGCAGCCGTGCACGAGCGCTATGGGCCGCCCGAGGTCCTGCGGATCGCCGAGCTCCAGCGGCCCGCGCCGGCCGCGGACGAGCTCCTCGTCCGCGTCCACGCGAGCAGCGTCACGCGCGGCGACTGCGGTCTGCGCAACCTCGAGTACCCGTTCAGCCGGCTCTTCACCGGCCTGCGCCGGCCCAGGCGGACCGTCGCCGGCACCGAGTTCGCGGGCGTCGTGGAGGAGGTCGGCTCCGCTGTCCGCTCGTTCCGACCAGGCGACGAGGTCTTCGGGATCCGCAGCGGCGCGAACGCCGAGTACGTCTGCGTGCGCGAGAGCGGGATCGTGGCGCGGAAGCCGGAGGGAGTGAGCTTCGAGGAGGCGGCCGCGGTCGCCGACGGCGCGCTCGTTGCGAAGACGTGCCTGGCGGGAGTGGACCTCGGGCCCGGCCGCCGGATCCTCGTGTACGGCGCCTCCGGCTCGATCGGCACCGCCGCCGTCCAGCTCGCCAGGCACCACTTCGGCGCGCACGTGACGGCCGTCTGCAACACGAGGAACGTCGAGCTCGTGCGCTCGCTCGGCGCGGACGAGGTCGTCGACTACGAGCGCGAGGACTTCACGCGGCGCGGCGAGACGTACGACGTCGTCTTCGACGCGGTCGGCAAGCACTCGTTCCGCCGCTCGCGGCGGGTGCTCGCGCCGGGCGGCGTGTATCTCAGCGCCGACCTCGGCTACCTCTGGCACGGGCCGCTCGTCGTCCTCGCGACGCGGTGGATCGGATCGCGGAAGGCGAAGCTGGGGATCGGCCGCTACCTCCGCGAGGACCTGCTCCTGCTGCAGGAGCTGCTCGAGACCGGGCGCTACCGGGCGGTCGTCGACCGCGTCTACGCGCTCGCGGACGTCGTCGAGGCCGCACGCTACGTGGAGACGGGCCAGAAGACCGGCAGCGTCGTGCTCTCGATCGTGCCTGCCGCCATCCAGGCGGCGACGTGAGCCGCCCCCTCATGCGGGCGGTCGTGCACGACCGCTACGGCCCGCCCGAGGTGCTGCGCGTGGAGAAGGTGGAGAAGCCGGTCCCGGCGGCGGACGAGCTCCTCGTCCGCGTGCGGGCGACGACCGTCAGCCAGACCGACTGCCACATGCGGCGGGCGCGGCCCCTCTTCTGGCGGCTCATGCTCGGGCTGCGCCGCCCCAGGCGGCGGACGCTCGGCCTGGAGCTCGCCGGCGAGGTGGAAGCCGTCGGCAGCGCGGTTACGCGCTTCGCGCCGGGCGACCGCGTGTTCGGGCTGCGCTCGGGCGCGTGGGCCGAGTACGTCTGCGTGCGGGAGACCGGCTTCGTGGCCGCGATCCCGGGTGGCTTGACGTTCGAGCAGGCCGCCGCGATCTGCGACGGCGCGAACCAGGCTCTCGGGCACCTGACGAACGCGGGAGTGGGGGCGGGCACGAGGCTGCTCGTGTACGGCGCCTCGGGCTCGTGCGGGACCGCGGCCGTCCAGCTCGGCAAGCACCACTTCGGCGCCCACGTCACGGCGGTCTGCAACACGGAGAACGTCGAGCTCGTGCGCGCGCTCGGCGCCGACGAGGTGATCGACTACGAGCGCGAGGACTTCACGCGGCTCGGCCGCACGTGGGACGTCGTCCTGGACGCCGTCGGCAAGCACTCGTTCGCCCGTTCGCACCGCGCCCTCGCGGCCGGCGGTGTGTACGCAGCCACGGATCGCCTGTACAACGTCCCGCTCGCGCTCCTCACGCGCTGGAGCCGCAGGCGTGTCGTCTTCGACCTGACCGTGCGCCCGCCCCGGGAGAACATCGCGCTCTTCGGGCGGCTCGTGGAGGAAGGGCGCTACCGGCCGGTCGTGGACCGGGTCTACGCGCTCGCGGAGGTCGTCGAGGCCTCGCGCTACGTCGAGTCCTGGCGGAAGACCGGCAACGTCGTCCTCGCGGTCGGCGCCGAGTCTCCGTGAGCGCGTCAGCCGGCAGCCTGCACCCGCTCGAGCCCGTCTAGCAGGAGGTCGAGGACGAACGCGAACTCGCCCTCGCCCTCGCGTCCGAAGCCGGAGAAGTGCTGCTCGGCGTGCTCCACGAGGTACGGGTGGTCGGGCGCGAGCTCGCGGACGAGGCGCTCCTTGAGCTCGTCGGGGTCGCCGGGCGGCAGCGTGTGCCCGAGCTGCCAGAGCGTGAAGCCGATGACGTGGCTGTCCACGGCGTGGTAGGCGTGGAAGGTGAGCTCGGGCGGGCAGCCTCCCTCGCGGAACGCGCGCAGGATCGCCTCCATGTAGCGGATGCGGGCGGCCAGGATCCCGGGCCGCGCCATGACGAGGCTCGGCGCCCAGGGGTGGCGCACGAGCACGTCGTGGGCCGAGATCGCCGTCGCCCGGATCGCCTCGCGCCAGCGCCCCCCCGCCACGGGCAGCTCGATCTCGCCCCAGACGAGGTCGCACATGCCGTCGAGGAGGTCGTCCTTGCTCGCGACGTGGTTGTACAGCGACATCGCCTCCACGCCGAGCGCGTGGCCGAGCCGGCGCATGGAGACGGACTCGATCCCGCTCCCGTCGGCGAGCCCCACGGCGGCGCGCAGCACCCGCTCGCGGGTGAGCGGGGTGCGGCTGCGGGCTCTGGTGCCGTGGGCGGTCATCCCTCTTGACGAGCTTACGCCGTACGTATACCTTACAGCGTAAACTTACAGCGTACGTACACGGGAGGGAGGCGAGGCCGATGACGGTTCCGGGCACGACGGAGGTGGTGGCGCCCGCGGGCGCGTCGGTCCCCGCGACGATGCGGGCGGCCGTGCGCGAGCGCTACTGCGACGCGACCCGGGTCGAGCTGCGCACGGTCGAGACGCCGGCGCCGGCCGCGCGCGAGGTGCTCGTTCGCGTGCACGCGGCGTCGCTCAACCTCGCCGACTGGTACGGCGTCGTGGGCCGGCCCTGGCTCGGGCGCCTGTCGATGGGTCTGCGCCGGCCGAAGATCGCCCGCGTCGGCGGCGACTTCGCGGGCGTGGTGGCGGCGATCGGCGCCGAGGTCATCGAGCTGCGGCCGGGCGACGAGGTGCTCGGCGTGCGCACGGGGGCTCTCGCCGAGTACGTCGCCGCGAACGTCGACCGCCTGGTGGCCCGGAAGCCGGCGACCGCGAGCTTCGAGCAGGCGGCCTGCGTGCCGATCGCCGGGCTGACCGCTTTGCAGGGCCTGCGCGACCGGGGCGGCGTGCAGCCGGGCCAGAGAGTGCTGATCAACGGCGCCTCGGGCGGGGTCGGAACGCTCGCCGTCCAGGTGGCGAAGGCCCTCGGCGCGCAGGTCACGGGCGTGTGCAGCACGCGCAACGTCGAGCTCGTGCGCGCCCTCGGCGCTGACCGGGTGCTCGACTACACGTCCGAGGACTTCACGCGCACGGGCGACCGCTACGACGTCGTCCTCGACGTCGCCGGGAGCCGTCCCTGGCGGGCGCTTCGGCGCGTGCTCGCGCCCGACGGGAGCCTCGTCCTCGTCGGCGGCCCGCGCACGAACCGCCTGCTCGGGCCGCTCGGGGGCGTGGTCGCCAAGCGCATCGGCGGCGCCCTCGGCCGGCGCCGGGTCACGTTCTTCGTCGCGAAGGTCAACAGAGCCGACCTCGAGGTGCTCGCCGGCTGGCTCGCGGAGGGAAAGCTCACGCCGGCCGTCGACCGGCGCTACGACCTCGACCGCGTCGGCGAGGCGCTCGCCTACCTGGGCGAGGGCCACTGCCGCTCCAAGATCGTCATCATCCCGTAGCCGTGGCGCTGACCCAGTACTACACGGCGACGACGCTCGACGGCTTCATCGCGGACGAGCGCCACTCGCTGGACTGGCTCTTCACGCGCGACCAGGACCGGAGCGGACCGCTCGGCTATGCGGACTTCTTCTCGGGCGTCGGCGCGCTCGCCATGGGCTCGACGACCTACGAGTGGATCCTGGAGCACGCGCTCGCCGGGAAGGACCCCGCCGAGCGACGCTGGCCGTACGAGCCGCCCACCTGGGTCTTCACGCACCGCCGGCTCCAGGCGGTCCCCGACGCCGACATCCGCTTCGCGAGCGGGGACGTCGCCTCCGTGCACGCCGAGATGGTGGCGGCCGCGGGGGAGCGCAACCGGTGGGTCGTCGGGGGCGGCGATCTCGCCGGCCAGTTCGCCGACGCCGGCCTGCTGGACGAGGTGATCGTGTACGTCGCGCCCGTCGTCCTCGGAGGCGGCGCGCCGCTCCTGCCCCGCCGGCTCGAGCTGCGCCTCGAGGAGACGGCGCGGAACGGCGACTTCGTCGTCGCGCGCTACTCGGTCGTCCGTCCCGGCTAGACGCGGGCGAGCACGCCGTCGAGCGGCGGCGGCACCCGCTCCAGGTCGAGCGCCTGCACGAGCGGGCGCGCGTACGCGACCTTCCCGGCGCTGCTGCCGAAGAAGCGACGCAGCTGGTGCTCGACGGGCCGGCCGCGCCACTGCGGCTGCTTCTGGAAGGTGCGAAAGGACGACAGGTCGCCGTTCTCGGCCAGGACGCGCTCGACGGCGTCGACCCCGAGGGCGCGGATGAGCTCGTCCTCGAGGTCGGCGTCGCAGACGAAGAAGCCGAGCTCCGCCAGCGTGGCGCGCGTGAGGCCCGCCCCCAGCCCGGCGCGCTCGAGCGCCCGCGCCACCTCGCGCTCCTCGCCCGCGTCGCACAGACCCGCGAGCGTGATCTCGCGCGGGCCGATCAGGCGCAGCGCGTTGCCGAGCGCGTGCGCGCCGCCGATCGGCAGCACGAGGACGCCCTCGGCGGCGAGGTCTCGGCCACGGCGCTCCGCGAGCGTCTCGACGGCCAGCCTGTCGCTCGGCCCCTCCACGAGCACGATCGCGCGGGCGTCCACGGGCTCGCGGCGTCGCTCGGGGAGCCGCTGTGCGCTACCGCGAGACGCGGAGCGCGACCTCGTAGCGCTCGACCGACGTCCTCCGGCCCGGCGTCTCGTCCGCGGGCATCGCGCTCAAAACCTCGTCGCCGCGGCGGTAGTCCTCCTCCGTCTCGAAGAAGACGATCGCGAGCGCCCGCTCCGAGTCGGGGTCGTGCAGGAGGATGAACTCCGTCGCGTTCAGCCCCTCGGGCTGCTCGGCGCGCTCGAGCTCGGTGCCCACGGACGCCATCCGCTCCGCGCTCACTCCTTCGAACGTGACCACACGTGCGATCGCCATCTCCGCCTCCTCGTCGCTGTCCCCGCACCCTACGTGACCCGCGCCCGGCGGACGAGTAGCGTGCGGGCCGTGGCCGAGCGCGTTCTGACCCTGCGCGAGCTGAACCGCGCCACGCTCGCGAGGCAGCTCCTGCTCGAGCGCCGGCGTCTGGCGCCGGCCCGGGTCGTGGAGCACCTCGTCGGGATGCAGGCGCAGTGGCCGTCAGCTCCCTACGTCGGCATCTGGACGCGGACTGCCGGCTTCCGTCGCGAGGCCCTGGAGCGGCTGCTGCGCCGCGGCGACCTCCTCAAGGCGACGGTCATGCGCCAGACGCTGCACCTGGTCACGCGGCGGGACTACGGTCTCCTGCGCGCGGCGCTCAGCGAGACGAACTACCCCGAGCAGAGCGCGCTCGCCAAGCGGCTCGCCCCCAGCGTCCGCGCGCTCGCGGACGACGGCCCGGTGACCACGACGCAGGCGCTCGCATACCTCGAGCGGGAGCACGGCCTCACCGGCATCGAGGCTCGCCGGGCGTGGCGGGGGGCGCGCGTGCGTGCCCACGTCGTGCACCACCACGAGACGGCGCTCTGGAGCGCCCGCCCCGAGGGCAGGTTCGTCGCGCTCGAGGAGCCCGAGGAGCACGTCCCGGTCGAGGCGCGCGCCGAGATGCTGCGCCGGTACCTGGCCGCGTTCGGGCCGGCGACGCGAGCCGACATCCGGGCCTGGGCGATGATGCGGACGGCCGAGATCGCGCCTGCGCTCGAACGCCTCGAGCCGCTCGTCCGGTTCCGCGACGAGCGTGGCCGGGAGCTCCTCGACGTCCCGGGCGCTCGGCTGCCGCCTGCCGCTGCGCCTGCCCCCGTCCGCTTCCTACCGAAGTGGGACAACGTTCTGCTCGCCTTCGCCGACCGCACGCGCGTCCTCCCGGCGGAGTACCGCAAGGCCGTGATCGCGATGAACGGCGACGTCGCGCAGACCTTCCTCGTCGACGGCTTCGTCGCGGGCGCCTGGCGGGTCGCGGGAGGCCGCGTGGCGATCGAGCCGTTCGCGCCCCTCTCGCGCGCGGTGCGCCGCGAGGTTGCCGAGGAGGCCGCCCGCCTGGAGGCCTTCCTCGCCGATTGACGCGGGGTCGGCGTCCTCGCCTGACCTCCCGCGCTCGACTACCGTGTCCGGATGCTCGACCCGGGCCGGTTGCGGATCGTCCCCGCCAACGAGGCCCGGTGCGCCGACGTGCAGGCCGTCTTCGGGGCGCGCGGCGACGCCGCCCGCTGCTGGTGCCAGCGGTACAAGCTCGCACCGAAGGAGTCCTGGCGCTCGGTCGGGCGCGCGCGACTCGCGGCTCGCTTCCGCGCGCAGAGCTCCTGCGGCCGGCCGGACGCCGAGGCGACCAGCGGGCTCGTCGCGTACCTCGACGACGAGCCCGTCGGCTGGTGCGCGGTCGAGCCGCGCACCGCCTACCAGGGCCTGGCGCGCGTCTTCCGCGTTCCCTGGCAGGGGCGCTCGGAGGACAGGACGGACGGCAGCGTGTGGGCCGTGACCTGCTTCGTCACCCGGGCGGGCTATCGCCGGCGCGGGCTCACGTACGCGCTCGCCCGTGCCGCCGTCGCGCACGCCCGCGAGCGCGGTGCCCGCGCGCTCGAGGGCTATCCCATGCTCGTGCAGGCCGGCGAGGAGATCGCCTGGGGCGAGCTGCACGTCGGCAAGCGCAGCGTGTTCGAGGCCGCCGGCTTCCGCGAGGTCAGCCACCCGAGCCCGCGCCGGGTGGTCATGCGGATCGACTACTAGGGGCTCCGGCGATGCCGCCGCCGCACGAGGACGATCGAGCCGTCGACGCGCTCAGGAAGCTGGTCAACGGCTACCAGGCCTCGCAGGCGATCCACGTCGCGGCGACGCTCGGAATCGCCGACCTGCTCGCCGAGGGTCCGCGCACGAGCGACGACCTGGCTGCGGAGACCGGCGCGCACCCGGACGCGCTCTACCGGCTGCTGCGCGCGCTCGCCGGGGTAGGGATCTTCCGCGAGGAGGAGGACCGGCGGTTCGCGCTGACCGACCTGGGAGCGCCGCTCCGCTCGGACGCTCCGGACTCCATCGCCGACTGGGCGCGGTTCGTCGGCCGCCGCTACTACCGCGACGCCTGGAGCTCGCTGCTCGACAGCGTCCGTACGGGCGAGAACGCGTTCCGCCTGACGCACGGCGTGGGTGTCTGGGAGTACCGCGCCATGCGACCGGAGGAGAGCGAGATCTTCGACCGGGCCATGGCCGCGAACTCGCGCCGTGACATCCAGGCCGTTCTCGCCGCGTTCGACCTCTCGCGCTTCCAGACGCTCGCGGACGTGGGCGGCGGGAACGGCGCGCTCCTGCGCGCCGCGCTGGAGCGCTACGAGCACCTGCGCGGGATCCTCTTCGACCAACCGCACGTCGTCGCCGGCGTCGACCTCGGCGACCGCTGCCACGTCGTCGCCGGCGACTTCTTCGAGGAGGTTCCCGGTGGCGCGGACGCGTACCTCCTCAAGTCGATCCTCCACGACTGGGAGGACGAGGAGTCCATCGCCATCCTCCGCAACGTCCGTCGCGCGGGTGGCGTCCTCCTCGTGGTCGAGCGCGTCGTCGGGCCGCCGAACGAGGGGCCGGAGGCGAAGCTCTCCGACCTCAACATGCTCGTCGCCCCGGGAGGGCGCGAGCGGACGGAGGCCGAGTACGCGGCCCTCTTCGAGGCCGGCGGGTTCCGGCTCGTCGGCGTCACGCCCACGGAGAGCGGAGCGGACGTGCTGGAGGGCGCGCCGGCCTGACCCCGGCGCCGGCGCAGGTGTCCTCAGGCGAGCGCGCGCTCGAGCGCGGCGCGGGGGAAGGGGCCGCCGTGCGTCCCGAGCAGGTGCTCCACCGGCAGCTCGCGGAGCGGGCGCAGGCCCGCCACCACCTGCTCGCGGGTCACGTCCGCGCTCAGCCAGCGGGGGTTGATCTGCGGCCCCTCGCCGAGGTCGGCGAGCGTGTCCCCGGCGACGACGGCGCGCATGCTCTCGACCCAGAGGACGAGGTCGTTGCGCTTCTGCCCGGGGAACGCCTCGACGCCCACGGGCAGGCGGTCGCCCGCCGCGTACCAGTGCGCCTCGCCTCGGCCCTCGACGAGCCAACGCACGTCCGGGCTGACCCAGCCTTCGGGCGCGGTGAAGTCGTACGTCCGCAGCAGGTCCTCCGCCGTGTCCGGCGTCGGCGTGTATACCGGCGCGCGGAGACGCTCGACGAGGCGCTGCGCGTCGCGCTCGTGCCACGGTGCTGTGAGGACGATCGCGGTCTCGCGCTCGGCCGCGCGCGCGAGGATCATCTCGGGGACGCCGAGCGGGTCGAAGAGCAGCAGCCGCCCGCCGTCGTCGAGCGCGTACGAGGAGACGAGCGGGTCCCAGGGCTCGCCCTCCCTCCACTCGGGATGGCGTGCGCGCCAGTGCCAGAGGCCTGCCGCCAGCTCCTGCACCGCTACTGGCCGTCCCGGCGCTCGATCGTCTCGGGGACGGCGAGCCAGGGGAAGCGGCGCGAGTCGTAGCCCGACTCGGTGGGCGGCGGGAACGACGGGTCCGCGAACGAGCCCACGGAGAGGACGACGAGGTCCGGCTCGTCCGGCTCCGTGTAGAAGACGTTCGACCCGCACTCGGGGCAGAAGTGGAAGTCGTGCGGCTTGCGGTCGGCCTCGTCCGAGATCCTCCGGTAGGTCGCGTAGCGGCCGACGACCCGCACCTGCTCGGGCGTGAACGCCGCCTGCATCCCGAAGGCGCTCCCCGTCCGGCGCTTGCAGGCGAGGCAGTGGCAGATGGAGACGACGAACGGGTCGCCCGTCGTCTCCAGCCGGAGCTGTCCGCAGTGGCAGGCGGCCTCGCGCGCGGTCACGGCCGCGAACCGTACCGCCTCCTCCGGGAGGTCGCCGCTCACGCGTACCCGAACGCAGGCGGGAAGACGACCACGACGGTCGCCGCCCAGACCGCGTACACCGGGAAGTAGGCCGTCTGCCAGCGCTCGATGCTCGCCGCCGGCCCGCGGCCGTGCAGGAAGCGGAGGTAGAGCACCGCCGACCAGGCGAGGTTGACGAGGAGGATCACGTTCACGCCGAGGCCGGCCGTCCGGTTGGGGGTGAAGCCGAGCTCGGTGATCCGCTCGGCGATCGCCCACAGCGCGACCGCGTCGGCCACGAGCGCGCTGAGCACGAGCACGACCTGCAGGACGTCGAAGACCCGGGGCGGCGCGTCCGGGCTCCGCGCCGAGATCGAGTAGAGCAGCAGGCCGAGCACGACGACGAGGAGGAGGTCGAAGCTGACGAGGAGCTCCCGCTCGGCGTCGACTCCGCGCCCCGTCCAGAGGAGGGCGCCCAGGAACGTGAGCACCAGAGCGGCGAAGAGCGGGGTGAAGAGCTGCGCGAGGACGGGCGCCATGTTCTCGATCACGCTCTGCTTGGCCTCCGCGAGCCAGCCTGCGACGACGACCGCGCCCGCGGCTCCGCACGGCAGGAGCCACGATGCGACGAACGGCTCGGCGTCGATCCCGAGGGTGTCGAACATCCCGGCCACGAAGGCGGTGAGCACGCCGCCGCCGAGCGCGATCAGGGCGTAGTAGACGAGGACCTCGCCCGAGAAGCGGACGAAGTCCATGCGGCCGGCGGCGTCGCGCCAGCGGCTGCCGGCATAGGCCACGCCGACGACCAGCCACAGCGCGATCGGCAGGTGGAGCGCCGCGAGCGCCTCCGTGGAGCCGCCGCGCTCGAGCGGGTAGACGTTCGCGAGGACGGCGCCGCTCAGGAACGCGACGGCCAGCCAGAGGAGCGGGCGCGGCTCGGGGCGCCGCTTCCAGGCGAAGTAGCCGGCCAGCGGCGGCAGCGCGAAGAGGCTCGCGTTGCGCGCGTAGAAGCCGCCGTCCTCGTCCAGGTCGAGCCCGAAGAGCGCCGGGAGCTTCACGGCGGCGGCCGCTGCGGTCGCGAGCGCCAGCGCGACGGCCGCGTCGGTGCGCGCGCCTGCTGCCGGCTCGTCGGCGCCCGCCGCCATGACGAGCTGCTTCCAGAGCCGGTCGGAGTGCTCGCGGGCGAACTCCCGCGAGAGCGTGTCCACGCTGCCCAGGCGCTTGACCGCGACGAGGAATGCCTCGTCCTCGGCGAGGCCCGCGTCGGTCAGGGCCGCGATCTGCTCGCGCAGGTGATCCTCGAGCTCCGCGACGTCGACCGCGTGGATCGCCTGCCGGCGGCGGAGGTAGCTCCGCCACTGGTCGAGCTGCTGCTCGAGCGAGGGCGCTGGCTCGGAAGTCGCGATGGTCAGGCTCCCTGCGGCCGCGGCTGGGGAACGGCCGAGGCGGGGAGCGCGAGCGTCCGCCACAGGCTCTGCAGCGTCGCCTCCACCGTCTCCCACTGGCGGCGCTCGTCCACGAGCCGCTCGCGGCCGCTCCGCGTGATGCGGTAGTAGCGCCGGCGCCGGCCGCTCTCGGCAACCTCCCAGCGCGCCTCCACGAGGCCGAGTCGCTCGAGCCGGTGCAGGACGGGGTACAGCATCCCGTCCGTCCACTCCATGCGCCC
>DATLYU010000110.1:0-8084 GCA_035574435.1 Gaiellaceae bacterium
CGGCGTTGCTCGCGCGCGCCGCGCTCGCGCGCGGGGGCGTGGGGATCAGCGTCTTCGACCCGGACGAGAAGCTCGTCGCCCTCCTCGAGGAGGCGCTCGCGGCCCTCGGGAGCGAGCAGCCCGCCCTGCGCGCGCGGCTGCTCGCGCGGCTCGCGGTCGAGGTCTACTACGTGCCTCCGCCCTCCTACCGCGAGGAGCTGAGCGAGGAGGCCGTCCGCCTGGCCCGCGAGGCGGGCGAGCCCGCGTCGCTCCTCGACGCCCTGATGGCGCGACGGGTCGCGCTCTGGAGCCCCGACCGTCTGGACGACCGGCTCGCCGTCTCGCGCGAGCTCGTCGAGCTGGCCGAGGCGAGCGGCGAGCGCGAGCGCTCGCTCCTCGCCCGGACGTGGCTCGTGCTCGACCTCGTGGAGAGCGGCCACCTGGACGCGGCGCGCGCGGAGATCGCCGCCTACGAGCAGCTCGTGGAGCCGCTCGGCATCCCGGCCTACTCCTGGTGGGCCCGCGCGTGGGGCGCCATGCTCGCAGGCCTGGAGGGCCGCTTCGACGACGCGCGGGCGCTCGCTCAGGAGGCACGCGCGATCGGCGACCGGGCCGGGGACGCCAATGCGGCGCTGTACCAGGAGATGGCCTGCTGGACGGCCGACCTCCAGCAGGGACGCGACCCGGAGCGCTGGATCCCGGTGATCGAGGCGGGCATCGCGCGCGGGATCTCGGCGTTCCGCTGCGGGCTGGCGATGCAGTACGCGGTCGCGGGACGCCTGGACCAGGCCAGGGAGGAGCTCGCCCGCCTGGGGCCGGGCGGCTTCGGCGCGATCGTCAGGGACATGAACTTCTTCGCGGCGGCGGCCGAGTTCGCCGTCGCGGTGGGCGCCCTCGGCGACGCGCGGCGGGCCGCCGAGGCGTACGAGGTGCTGCGCCCGTACGCGGGCCGGATGTTCACGATCGCCCGCGCGGCGGTCTGCTGGGGGCCCGCCGACGCGTTCCTCGGCCGCCTCGCCGCGACCGCTGGGCTCCACGAGGCGGCCGAGCACCACTTCGAGGACGCCCTCGCCGCCTGCGAGCGCCTGGGCGCACGCGCGCTCGGCGCCCGCACGCGCTGGTGGTACGCCGCGTCGCTGAACGCCCGCGGGGCGCCGGGCGCCGCGGAGCGGGCCGCCCAGCTCGAGGCCGCGGCGCGGACGGAGGCAGACGCCCTCGGCCTCGCCCTCGAGCCTAGTGCAGCAGCGGCCTGAGGGCGTCGCGCGCGATCAGGAACCCGCGCTTGACGAGCTCCTCCGTGCCCTCGAAGGAGCGGTCCTCGTGCTCGATCGAGACCACGCCGTCGTACCCGGCACGGTAGAGCGCCGCCAGGAAGCGACCCCAGCGCACCTCGCCGAGCCCGGGCAGGCGCGGCACCTGCCAGCCCATGCCGAGCGAGATCGTTCCCTGGCGGTAGAGCCCGTCGCGGTCGATCTCCAGGTCCTTCGCGTGCACGTGGAAGATCTTCTCCGCGTACTCCCGGACGACCCGCTCGTAGTCGATCATGAGCCAGACGAGGTGCGAGGGATCGAGGTTGAGCCCGAACGCCGGGCTGTCCACGAGCGCGAACATCTCGTCCCAGGCCGCGGGCGTGGAGGCGAGGTTCGTGCCGCCGGGCCACTCGTCCCAGGAGAAGATCATCGGGCAGTTCTCGATCGCGATCCTCACGCCGCGCTCCTCGGCGTAGGCGACGAGGCCCGGCCACACGCGCCGGAACGCGCGGAAGTTGTCGGGCACGTTCTTCGTGCGGTCGCGCCCGACGAACGTCCCCACCACCTCCACCCCGAGCGCGGCGGCGGCGTCGATCACGCGCCGCAGGTGGGCGTTCGCCGCCCGTCGCTCGGCGGGGTCCGGGTGCAGGTTGTTCGGGTAGTAGGCGAGCGCGGAGATGCCGAGGCCGTGGCGGTCGAGGAGCTCGCGCACCGCGCCCGGGTCGAACCGCGAGACGTCGATGTGGGACGTGCCTGCGTAGCGTCGGCGCTCGCCGCCGCTCGCGGGCCAGCAGGCGATCTCGAGCGTCTCGAAACCCTCGGACGCCGCCCACGCGGCCACGTGCGCGAGCGAGCGGCGGGGAAACGGCGCGGTCAGCAGCCCGAGCTTCACGGCAGGCTCACCTGCACCCAGCGACGCTCCCTGTGCGAGAGCGCGATCGCGTCCCCGAGCACGTTCTGCACGTGCCCGTCCCGGAACGTGGGGTAATCGGGCTCCGGCGCGGAACCGCCGCGCACGACGTCCTCGTACACCGCGCGGTACAGCTCCCGGAACGTGTCCGCGTAGCCTTCGGCGTGCGCGGCGGGGAGCTGCGTGCGGGCGGCTGCGGCGGGATGCATGAGGGCCGCGTTGCGGAGCAGGAGGCCGTTCGGCTCGTCGCGGCGGCCGAGCCAGAGCTCCTCGTTGCGCTCCGCGTCCCAGGCGAGCGCGCCCTCCGAGCCGTCCACCTCGATGCGCAGCGAGTTCTTGCGCCCGGACGCGACCTGCGAGAGCACGAGCGATCCGCGAGCGCCGTCCTCGAAGCGGACGAGCACGTGCGCGAGGTCCTCCGTCCGCACCTCCACGTCCTCGCGCTCGACGTCCGCGGCTGCCGCGAACGTCTCCACCTCGCCGAGCGGGCGCTGCCGGACGGGCAGCACGGTCGCCAGGTCGGCGAGCACCTCCGTCACCCGCAGCCCGGTTACGAACTGCGCGAGGTCGAGCCAGTGCGAGCCGATGTCGCCGACCGCGCGCAGCTCGCCCGCCTTCTCGGTCTCCAGGCGCCAGTTCCAATCGGTCGGGCGAGCGAGCCAGTCCTGCAGGTAGCCGCCGTGGACCGCCCACACCCTCCCCACCTCGCCGGCCCGGACCCGCTCCCGCAGCTCCTGCGCGAGCGGGTAGAAGCGGAGGTTGAAGTTCGTGCAGTGCACGAGCCCCGAGCGCTCGGCGAGCTCCACGAGCTCGGCCGACTCCTCGGCGCTCACGGCGAGCGGCTTCTCGCAGACGACGTGCTTGCCGGCCGCGAGCGCCTGCTTCACCTGGGCGTAGTGCAGGTGGTTGGGCGTCGTGATGTGCACGACGTCCACGCGCTCGTCCGCGAGCAGCACGTCGTAGGACGAGTACACGGGCGCGATCCCCTTCGCCGCCGCGCGCTCGGGCGTGGAGCCGACGACGCCCGTCACCTCCACGCCCAGCCGGCGCAGGGCGTCCACGTGCACGACGCCGACGAAGCCCGTCCCCACGACGGCCGCGCCCAACCCGGCGAAGCTCATCGGGCGTCCGCCCGGCGCCGCTTCGCCGCCCGCGTACGCCGGCGCACGACCCGCTCGGTCCGCTTCACGTGCTTGCGCGCCTCCGCGCCCGCCCGCCGCGCGTCCCCGGCGCGGATCGCCTCCAGGATCGGCACGTGGAACTCCGCCAGGTCCCGCTGCTCCCAGTACGTCCAGTACGTCGCGAAGGCGGTGGAGAGGTCGATGCCGAGCACGAGCCAGGCGCGCAGGAGCGGCTCGTTTCCGGCGAGCTCGACGACGGCGCGGTGGAAGCGGACGTCGTGGTCGACCTGCGTGCGCCAGTCCGAGCGCGCGGCCGCGTCGCGCATCGCCTCGAGCTCCTGCTCGAGCGGGCGCACGTCGCGCTCCTCGCGGGCGGCCGCTTCCCGGGCGGCGAGCTCCTCGAGCACGGCGCGCACGGGGAACACGGGCAGGAGCTGCTCGTCGTCCACCGGCCGGACGCGGGCGCCGCGGAAGGGCTCGGACTCGACGAGCCGCAGGCTCTGCAGGTCGCGCAGCGCCTCGCGCACTGGCGCCTGGCTCGTGCCCAGTTCGCGCGCGATGCGCGTCTCCACGAGCCGCTCGCCGGGCTCGAGCTCGCCCCGCAGGATGCGCTCGAGGAGGATCTCCTTGATCTGCTCGCGCAGGATCGTGCGTGAGACGGTGCTCACGGTCGCCGAGGATCATCGATCCTCGATCGTCGTCCGTCAACCGGCAACCACGGGATTGGTCAGCGAGCCGAGCCGCTCGATCTCGATCGTGACCTCGTCGCCCGGCCGCAGGAGCCGCGGCGGGTCGCGGAAGACGCCGACCCCGGCAGGCGTCCCGGTCAGGATGAGGTCGCCCGGCTCGAGCGTGACCGTCTTCGTCACGTGCGCGATGATCTCGTCCACCCCGAAGATGAGGTTCGCGGTGGTCGAGTCCTGCAGCACCTCGCCGCTCACGAGCGCCCGGATCCGGAGGTCGTGGGGGTCCGGGACCTCGCTCGCCGGGACGAGCGGGCCGACCGGGCAGAACGTGTCCACCGACTTGCCGCGCGTCCACTGCCCGTCCCCGAACTGGAGGTCGCGCGCGCTCACGTCGTTCGCGCACAGGTACCCGCGCACCGCCTCGAGCGCGTTCTCCTTCCCCACGCCGCGCACGCGCGCGCCGATGACCACGCCGAGCTCGGCCTCGTAGTCGCACTTGGTGACGAGGGGCGGGATGACGATGGGGTCCCCGGGCCCGACGAGCGCGTTCGGCCACTTGGCGAAGAGGAGCGGCTCCTGCGGCAGCTCGGCGCCCTGCTCCTCGGCGTGGTCGCGGTAGTTGAGCCCGACGCAGACGATCTTGCCCGGGCGCTCGATCGGCAGCACGAGCGCACCCTACTCGTGCCCGGGAGCGCGGGCGGCGGTAGCGTGCGCTGCGTGGCCGACCAGGCGCGGGTGAGCCTCCTCCGCTGGCTGCGGCGCCAGCTCCGCCAGCCGACGCCGTGGCGCGAGCACCTGGAGGCGGCGGTCGCGAACGACGACCCGAGCGAGCTCCGCCGCCTGCTGGCCCACGTGCCCTTCACCGACGCGCAGCGCCGCCACGTCGAGGGGCTCGTCGCGCGCTGGGAGGAGACGCGTGGGCGCGGCTGAGAACGAGGCCGTCGTACGCCGCATCTTCGCCGCCTTCGCGCGCAGGGAGGGCTTCGCGCTGCGCGGCCTCTTCGCCGAGGACGCCGTCTGGACCGTGCCCGGCCGCGGAGCCATGGCGGGCACGTACCGCGGGCGCGACGAGATCTTCCGGTTCCTCGCCCGCCTCCCCAGGGAGACGGAGGGCACGTACGGCTCGGAGCTGATCGACGTGCTCGCGAGCGACACCCGCGCGGCGGCGCTCTACCGGGCGCGCGGGAGCCGGCGCGGCCGCACGCTCGAGCTCGACCAGGTGCTGCTCTTCCGCCTCGAGGACGGTCTCGTCCGCGAGGTGCTCGCCCTGCCGAGCGACCCCGAGGCCTTCGAGGCCTTCTGGGCGCGCTAGCGCCCTACACTCGCCTCCATGGCCCTCTCCGCCGCGTTCGCCGCCGAGCTCCGGGCCGCCGTCGGGCCCGAGCACGTGGTCGCCGAGCCCGAGCGGCTGCGCGTGTACGAGTGCGACGGGCTGACCGGCCACCGCGCCGTCCCCGAGCTCGTCGTCCTCCCCGGCTCGACGGAGGAGGTGCAGGCGGTCGTGCGCGCCTGCCACCGCGCGCGCGTCCCCTTCGTCGCGCGCGGCGCGGGCACCGGCCTCTCGGGCGGGGCGACGCCCGTCGCGGGCGGGGTGGTGATCGCGCTCTCGCGCATGGACCGCGTGCTCGAGGTCGACCTGGAGAGCCGCCGCGTCGTCGTCGAGCCGGGCGTCACGAACCTCGACGTGTCTCGCGCGGTGGTCGAGGCGGGCTGGTTCTACGCCCCCGACCCCTCGAGCCAGCAGGTCTGCACGATCGGCGGCAACGTGGCCGAGAACTCGGGGGGCGCACATTGCCTGAAGCACGGGTTCACCGTCCACCACGTCACGGGCCTGACGCTCGTGCTCCCGGACGGCGAGCTCGTGGAGCTGGGCGGCAAGGCGCTCGACCCGGAGGGGCCGGACCTGCTCGGCGTCGTGGTCGGCTCCGAGGGCACGCTCGGGATCGTCACGTGCGTCACGCTGCGCGTGGTCCGCCGCCCGGAGACGGTGTGGACGCTGCTCGCCGGGTTCGAGAGCACGGACGCGGCCGGCGCGGCGGTGAGCGCGATCGTGGGCGCGGGCGTGCTCCCGTCCGCGATCGAGATGATGGACGAGGTCACGCTCGACGCGGCCGAGCGGGCGGTCGCGCCCGGCTACCCGGCGGGCGCGGGCGCCGTGCTCATCGTCGAGCTGGACGGGGTCGCGGAGCAGGTGGAGGAGGACGCGGCCGAGGTCGAGCGCATCTGCCGCGAGCGCGGCGCGTTCGAGCTGCGCACCGCCGAGGACGATGCCTCCCGCGCGCTGCTCTGGAAGGGCCGCAAGTCCGCGTTCGCGGCCATGGGCCGCGTGGCGAGCGACTACTACGTGCAGGACGGCGTCGTCCCGCGCACGCGGCTGCCGGAGGTGCTGCGCCGGATCGAGGCGCTCTCCGCCGCGCACGGGCTGCGCGTCGGCAACGTGTTCCACGCGGGGGACGGCAACCTGCACCCGCTCGTGCTCTACGACGCCGCGGCGGGCGAGGCGGAGCGGGCGCGCGTGCTCGCGGAGGCCATCCTGGAGGCCTGCCTGGACGCGGGCGGCTCGCTCACCGGCGAGCACGGCGTGGGTATGGACAAGGCCTGCTCGATGCCGCGCATGTTCTCGGAGCGCGACCTGGAGGTCTTCGCCCGCCTGCGGGGCGCCTTCGACCCGGAGGGCCTCTGCAACCCGGGCAAGGTGCTGCCGACGCCGAGGCTCTGCGGCGAGTCCCCCGGCCCCTACCGCCCGCACGCCCTCGAGAGGACCGGCGTTGCCGAGCGTCTCTAGCCTCGCCGAGGCCTCGGCGGCGCTCGCCGCCGCGCATGCCGAGGGCCGCCGCCTGCGCATCGGCGAGGATCTGACCACGGAAGGGCTCGACCGCATCCTCGAGCACGAGGCGGGCGACCTCACCTGCACGGTCGAGGCCGGCGTTCGTCTCTCCGCCCTGCAGGCGGCGCTGGCCGAGCAGGGGCAGCGGCTCTCCCTCGACCCACCCGGCGACCCGACCGTGGGCGCGCTGCTCGCCGAGAACCGCTCCGGCCCGCTCCGCCACCGCTACGGCGCGCCGCGCGACCTCGTCCTCGGCGTCACCCTCGTGCTCGCGGACGGGACGGTCGCGAACGCGGGCGGCAAGGTCGTGAAGAACGTCGCCGGCTACGACCTGGCCCGCCTCGTCTGCGGCTCGCGGGGGAGGCTCGCGCTCATCGCGCGCGCCAGCTTCCGCCTGCACCCGCTCCCGAAGGCGGCGCGGACGCTCGTGGTGGAGACCGGCGACGCGGCGGCGACGGTCGCGGTGCTGCTCCGCTCGCAGCTCGAGCCGAGCGCGCTCGACGTGCTCCATCCCGGCCGCGTGGCCGTGCTCTTCGAGGGCTCGCCGCGTGCGGTGGAGGCCCAGCTCGAGGCGGCGCGCGCGCTCGTCGGCGGAGAGGAAACCGGCGCCGAGGTCTGGCACGAGTCGCGCGGCCGCCAGGCCGCCGCCCGCGGCCGCCTCCGCTTTCCCCCTGGCGAGCTCGGACGCGTCCTCGCGGATCTCGACGACGGGGTGGTGCGGGCCTCCGCCGGCGTCGCCTACACGGCCGCCGCCGCCCCCCATCCAAGTGACAAAGTGTCACAAGCTACCGAGGACGTCTCGCTCCAGCGCTTGCGAGAGGCGGTGCGCCGGGCGTTCGACCCCACGGGAGTGCTCGCGCCGTGATCCGCGAGGTCACGGCGGACTGCGTCCACTGCGGCTTCTGCCTGCCCACGTGCCCGACGTGGGTCCTCTGGCGCGAGGAGATGGACTCCCCGCGCGGCCGCATCCACCTGATGGAGGCGCGGCTGGACGGGACGATCGCCCTCAACGCGACCGTGGCGACACACTTCGACCGCTGCCTCGGCTGCATGGCGTGCGTGAGCGCCTGCCCCTCGGGAGTCCGCTACGACCGTCTGATCGAGGTGACGCGGGAGCGGGTCGAGGCGGAAGTCGTGCGGCCGCTCTCGGAGCGTGCGCTCCGCGGGCTCCTCTTCCGCGTGCTCCCCTACCCGCGGCGACTGCGCCTTGCCCTCCAGCTTGCCCCGCTCGGGAGGCTGGCGCCGCTGCCGCGCCGCTTCCGCCCGCTCGTCGCGCTCGCCCCGCGCTGGCGCGGGAACGGCGGGCCGCCG
>DATLYU010000111.1:0-15248 GCA_035574435.1 Gaiellaceae bacterium
CCGCTCGCCCCGACCACACGCTCGGGAGCGAGCTGGCGGGCGCGGGCCGCCCTCGCGCTCGCGGTGGCGGTCGCCGGGGCGGCCGTCGCGGTGGCGGCGGGTGGGCGCGAGGGCGAGCCCGAGCTCCTCACGGCGACCGGAGGGTTCGTGACCGCGCCGGACCCGGAGACGGTGCTGCCTCCGGGCGACGCCGGCCAGGCGCCCACGATCGAGTGGCCGGCGGGCGAGGATGGCTGGACCATCGTCCTCGCGTCGCTCCCCCAGACCGAGGGCCGCCGCGCGGCCGAGGCCCGCGCGCGCCGGGCGCGCCGCGCCGGGCTCGCTCCGGTCGGCATCCTCGACTCCTCGCGCTATGCGAGCCTGCATCCCGGGTACTGGGTCGTGTTCACCGGCGTGTTCGCCTCCGAGGCCGAGGCCACGAGCGCGCTGCAGCCTGCCAGGCGCGTCTCGCGAACGGCGACGGTGCGCCGCGTCGTGCCCTGAGCGTTCTCGGCGCTGACGACACTCGTCCAAGACTTTGTAACAGCCGGGCGAACCAGGTACACTGCGGGCACGACGCGCTCCTCCGGCTCTTTTTCCGCCCAGTTGCGAGCAACCGAAAGAGATACCGCGGCCCCGCTGGACGACCCGGCCGCCCAGCTGCGCTCGTGCATGTATCAATACTCGCGAGCGATCTACCGCTCGATCAAGGACCTCGTGGATCCGTACGCGGGTAAGGACACCCAGCTCGAGTACAAGCGCGCGATCCTCAGCGAGTGCGAGCGGACGATGGAGCGCCTGGCCGACGACCCGCAGTACTTCGCGCGGCCGGACCGGGCGCTGTTCGCGGACATCCGCCGCTACTTCCCGATCACCGCGCAGGCGCAGGTGGCCTGGTCGGTGCGCGAGGGCGTCGGCGCGGCCACCGCGTTCATCGAGCAGCAGATCGAGGCCGGCCTCCTGGACGGCGGCGTGGCGCGCTGCCACGCCACCACGCGCAAGGGCAAGGCGTGCCAGCGGACTCCCCTCCCCGGCCGCGACTACTGCCCGTCGCACCAGCACCTCGACCGCAGCGTCGCCGCCGTCTGAGCCCGTCCGGGCGCGCGGGAACGCGGCGGAGCGCCGGGCGGTAAGCTCGCGGCACCCGTGTCGCACGACGCCGACAAGCTGATCCGGCAGCTCTCGCTCGTCGCCTTCCTGATGGCGGAGCGCCGGCCGCTCACCGCGCGCGATGTGAAGTCGAACGTCGAGGGCTACTCCGAGATGTCGGACGAGGCCTTCGCACGGCGCTTCTACTCGGACCGCGCGGAGCTGACCGCGCTCGGTGTCCCGCTCCAGTCGCAGCGCGACGAGTTCACCGGCGAAGAGCTGTACACGCTGCGCGCCGAGAACTACTTCCTCGACCGGCTCGAGCTCGACGACGACGAGCTCGCGGCGCTGCAGACGGCGTTCTACTACCTGGAAGGGAAGTTCGCCTACGCCGAGCCGCTGCGGCTCGCGCTGCAGAACCTCGCGCTCGGCCGCGCGGGCTTCCCCAGCCCGCCCACTGACACGGCGGAGCGCGTGCGCGTAAGCGCTCCCGACTACTCCCCCGAGCTGGCCGGACGCCTCTCCAAGCTCGAGTCGGCGATCTCGAAGCAGCGCACGGTGCGCTTCGAGTACTGGAGCCCGCGGCGCTCCAAGCGCGCGGAGCGGGTGCTGAACCCCTACGCGCTGCGGCTCGACGACGGCAACTGGTACGTCGTCGGGCACGACCTCGACCGCGGGGAGGTGCGGACGTTCCGCGTCTCGCGCATCCGCGGCGACATCCGCTTCGCGACGCGGAGGGAGCGCGACTTCCGCGTTCCCCCCGACTTCGACGTGGAGCGCCACCGCGTGCCCAAGCCCTGGCAGATCGGGGACGTCGCGGGCGCCGCGCGCATCGCCGTCTCGGAGGACACGGCCTGGTGGGTGCAGCGCACGCTCGCCGACGCGGGCACCGTCGAGGACGGCGTCTTCGAGACCGAGTACGCCCAGGTCGACCTGCTCGCGGGCTGGGTGCTCCGGCAGAACGGGCGGGCCGTCCCGCTCGAGCCCGACGAGCTGCGCGACGCCGTGCTCGAGGGCCTCGAGCGCCTCGTGGAGGCGCATGCCGGCCCCGCGCCGGTGCCGGCCGGCCCGAAGCGGAGCGACCCGCGCCAGCCGCTTCCCGAGCGCCCGGCCGGCCCGGTGACTCCAGAGCGCTTCGGCGTCCTGCAGTCGCTCCTCGCCCACCTGCTCGCCGCCTGCGGCGACGAGCGCTCGGCGGTCCTGGACGCGGCCGAGCTGGCGGCCCGCTTCTCCATCCCGCTCGAGGAGCTGCAGGACCAGCTCTCGCTCCTCAACCTCGTGAACTTCGGCGGCGGCTGCTACGCGGTGTACGCCGAGCACGACGGCGACGTGGTGCGGGTGGAGAAGGAGCTGTACGGCGACGTCTTCCGCCGACCGCCGAAGCTGACGCCGCTCGAGGCGCGGGCGATCCGGCTCGCGATCGAGTACGTCGGGCCCACCATCGCGGCCGAGGCGCACACGCCGCTCGCCCGCGTGCGCCGCAAGCTCGAGGAGACATTCGGCCGCTTCGACCTGACAGGGACGCCCGAGCCGCGTGAGGCGAAGGACGAGGAAGCGCTCGTCAAGGTCCTGAGCGAGGGCGCCGAGCGACGCCGGCTCGTCGAGCTCGAGTACCTGAAGGAGGGCGAGACGACGCCCAGCGTCCGCCTGGTGGAGCCGTACACGATCGAGCGCGAGCTGCCCGTGTGGCGGGTGCACACGTGGGACCGCTCGGTGGACGCCGCGCGCACCTTCCGCCTCGACCGCATGCGCTCGGCGCGGCTCACCGCGGAGACGTTCGAGCCCCGCGAGGGCTTCGATCCCTCGTACCTGCGCGACCCCCGCATCGCGCGGCTTCTCCATTCCCCCGCCGTAGCACGCTGGAAGCTCGAGCGAGGCGCGCGGCCACTCACCGACGGGTCGGCCGTCGCGGACGTGCCCTACAAGACCGAGGACTGGCTCCTCTCCGAGGTGCTCGCCGACCGTGGGGAGACCGTCGTGCTCGAGCCGCAGCGGCTGCGCGACCTCGTCGCGCGCCGCGCCCGCCGCCTCCAGCGCGAGCTCGGGCGCGTGCCCTCGCGCCGCTAGCTAGGCCGCCGAGCCGTCACGAGAGCGCATCGAAAGCGCGCCGAATGTGGCACGCGCCCTTGCGCGTCGCCCGGCTCCCCGTACTGTTGTCCTCATGGTCAACAGCGCAAGCAGTCGCAGCACCCGCCGGCGAAGGCCGGTCGTGCGCGTGCTCGGCCTGGCGGTAGGCGTGGGAGCGGGGCTCGCCGCCGGCGCGCTCGCCGGCCCCGCAGGCCCACGGGCTGCCTCCAGCGCTGCCGAGGAGGTGGTGCTCGCGCTCGAGGCGACCCACCTGCCGCCGCTCCTGCGGCGTCCGGACGAGCGGCTCGAGCTCCGCTACGACGCGTACTGCGTCCGAGCGGACGACGACGCGGCCGAGGCACCCTGTCCCGTCGAGGGCGCCGTCTTCGCGCGCGCGGGCGACCGCGGCCCCTACACGGAGGTCGCCTTGCGGGAGGAACCGAGCGCGCTCGAAGGGCGCCTGCGCGCCCGGCTGCCCGAGCAGCTCGCGGCGGCGCGCGAGGTCTCGTACTACGCGAGGCTGCAGGTGGCGGGCGGGCCGGTCGTGACGATCCCGGCCGGAGGGGCCGACGCGCCGCAGCGCTCGCTCGCCCTCTCGGGCGCGCTCGAGATCGACCTCGGATCGCATGCCTTCGGACGCGTGAGGCGCGCGGCTGCCCGCGTTGCCCGCGCACGCTGGGGCTCGGGCTCCGGCGAGGTCGGGCTCGAGCCCGGCCGGGAGCTCCCTCCCGTCGGCGGCGCGTCCTTCGACGTGGATCGCCGCGGCGCGGTGTACCTACTCGACGAGGCGAACCGCCGCGTGCTGAGGTGGAGCGACGGCGCGGTGGCCCCCGAGGCCGTACCGCTCGCGGTGAACGGCACGCTCGCCGACCTGGCGGTCGGGGAGGCTGGGACGCTCTATGTCGCCGAGACGACCGCCGCTCCCGGAGCCACCCCGCTCCTGCGCGCGTTCGCACCGGACGGCTCGCCGCGCGGGAGCGTCGAGCTCGCAGAGCGCCCGGCGCGCGTCGGCCGCGATCGGGACGGAACGTCCGTGCTGCAGCATCCGTCCGGACAGTGGCTGCCGGTCGTCCGAGGCGAGCGGCTGCTTCCGGCACGCGACCAGCGGCGCGGCGGCGCGGCGGGCCTCCGGTCCGAGGACGGCTCCGAGGTGCGCGTCTTCCACGCGGGACACGAGCTGCGCGTCGCCCGTCTCGTTCCCGGAAGCGCCGTGCGCTCGTGGATCCTGCGGAGCGCGACGACGCTCGGGGAGGTGCAGCTCGCCGAGCCCTTCGGCGCCGGCGTCGTGGTCGTCGTGCGCGCGTACGCCGCGGACCGGGACGAGTTCCTCGTCCTCGTGCTCGGCCCCGGGGGCCTTCGCGCCCGCTTCGCGGTGGAGGACGCCGACTGGGCGGAGACTGCTCCGCTTTCGCGTTTCCGGCTCCGCGGAGCCTCGCTCTACCAGCTCGGCTCGAGCCAGGAGGGCGTGTTCGTGGATCGCTTCGACCTGGAGCAGGCATGAAGCCGAGCCTCGCAGCAACGCTGCTCCCGCTCACGATCCTGGCCGCCCTCTGCCTGCCCTTGCCGGCCGGCGGCTACCACACCCGGTTCGTCGCCGAGAGCTGCCATACGAACCCTCCCCAGCCCACCTCGTACATCACGCGTGACGGCTCCGTGACGGTCGCCCTGCGCGCACGGTACGAGGGCTACCAGTGGGGCGGGGGTTGCTGGAACGACAACGACCGAGACGACTCGCCGGGCGACCCGCCCGAGACGTACGCGACCGGAGGCGAGGGAGGCGACTGCTCGGGGTTCACGTTCAAGGTGTGGCGCGAGTCGCTCGACACCTCCGACGCCGGCTTCTACCAGTGGAACATGCTGCGCAACGTCCACGGCCCGTACACGGCGGAGAGCTTCAAGAACGGCGCCGGGGCACCCAACGTCGTCGCGTCCAAGTCGGCCCTGGTCAGGATGGACGCCTTGGCGAGCTCCGGGCACGTGGGGATGATCTACGCGAGGAACGCGGACGGCAGCGACCAGATCATCGAGGCGAAGGGCGAAGCCTACGGCACGAACATCTGGACGAGGACCTATCGTGGGGACTCGAGCTACGGCGGGGTACGCCGCACGGGCTGGAGCTCGTGAGCGCCCGCTGGAACCGCGTTCGAACGAGCTCTCGAGGCAAGCCGCCCGAGCAGAGAGGAGGGCCCGCGTGGCCAGGTTGGCCCTCGCGGGTCTTGCGTGCCTCGCGCTGGCGGGCCTCGCTGCCGCCTGCTCGGGCGACAATCGGAGCCCCTCCAGGCTGCTCGACGGGTCGCCCGCGGAGAAGCCGCCCGTCGACCTGGAGGGGGTGGCCGGCCCGGTCGTGCTCACGCGCATCAGCGCCGCACGTCTCCCACGGGCTCGGCTCGGCTCGTCCACCGCGGCGTGCCTCCAGGGGCCGGCACGCGGCCGCCGGGCCGTCCGCGCGCTGGAGCGAGTGGGAGTCGCGGCGCGCTCGGTGACCGTCGCAGACGCCGGGCCGCGCACGCTCGTCGCCTGCGACGAGAGCGCCGGGCCGCGAGAGCCGGAGGGACAGTGGTGCGGATCGGCCTTCGCCGTCCTGCGCGCCGGCCGGCTTCCCGACCCGCGCCTCGACGTGCTCTGCAGGACGGCGGAAGACGAGCCGATCGCCTTCGCCTGGGTGGAGCCCGCTTCGGGCGCTCGGTATCTCGTCGTCGAGCAGCCCGGGTACGCGGAGGCGTACCGCGTCGTGGCCGGTCTGCCGGTCCGCGTGGCGACCGTCGCGGACGTGTCCCTCGAGGGTTTCGCGCGCTTCTCCCTCTCCGAGCACGACGCCCGCGGACGGCAGCTGCGCCGCTACGTGCTCGACGCGCGGGTCGCCGGGTGAGCGTGCGTGGGGAGGGTGAGCACGAAGTCGGCTCCGCCGACCGCTCCTGAGCGCACGGTGAGCGTGCCGCCGTGGGCCTCGGCGATCGTGCGCGCCACCCAGAGGCCGAGCCCCGAGCCCGGGCGGTTGCCCGCGAGGCGGACGCCGCGCTCGAAGATGCGCTCGCGCGCTCCCTCGGGGACGCCCGGGCCGCGGTCGCGCACCGAGAAGACGACCGCGTCGCCGTCCGCGCGGACGGAGACGAGCACCTCCTCGTCCGGCGGCGAGTGCGCGAGCGCGTTGGCGACGAGGTTGTCGAGCGCCTGCCGCAGGCGGATCGGATCGGCCCGGAGCGTCGGGAGCCCGGGCCCGAGCTCGCAGCGGATCCGCGCTCCGCCCACGACAGAGGCGCGGACGCACTCCCGAACCAGCTCGCCGGGATCCACGTCCGCCGGGCGCACCGACGACACCGCGGCGTCGCGCGCCGTGCGCTCGATGCTGAGGCATGCCGCGACCGCCAGGCGCGCGAGCTCGCGCAGGTCGTCCGTGGCGAGCGACCCTTCCCGGCCGGCCGCCGCGGCGAGCGCCGCGAGCGCGGCGACGGGGCTGCGAACCTCGTGGACGAGAACGGCGAGCCGGCTGCCCTCGGAGCCAGGGCTCATGCCGCGCGCTCGGCGAGGCGGCGCAGCGCCCACTCCGCGGCGTCGCGCAGGACGTCGTCGTCCGACTCCGCGTGCCGTTCCAGGGCTGGCCGGAGCGCGTCCGTTCCCGCGTTTCCAGCCGCGAGGAGTGCGTTGCGCCGGAGCCAGCGCGGGTCGTTGCGCGGCACGTACAGGCGGTCGAGCTCGGCCACGAGCTCCTCCCCGTCGCGCTCCAGCCAGTCCCGCAGCGACACCGCCGGCGCCGCGTCCTCCGGGGGCACGTCCCCTCGGCGCCGCTTCTCCACCCCGCGGTTCCAGGGGCACACCTCCTGGCAGATGTCGCAGCCGTAGACCATGGCTCCCAGGTCGGCTCGATACTCCTCCGGCACGGGCGCCGGCGCCTGCGTCCAGTAGGACAGGCAGCGCCCGGCGTCCAGGACTCCGGGCTCGTCGAGGGCGCCGGTGGGGCAGGCGTCGATGCACAGCCGGCAGGAGCCGCAGTCGAGCTCGAGGCGCGGAGCGGGCTCGAGCTCCACCGTGGTGACGAGGGTGCCGAGGACGACCCACGAGCCATGCCGGCGGGTGATCGCCATCGTGTTCTTGCCGTAGAAGGCGACGCCGGCGCGCACCGCTGCCTCCCGGTCCACGTGGTCGTTGTCGTCCACGAGCACGCGGTACTCGCCGCCGAGACGCCGCCCGAGCGCGTCGAGCGCGTCGCGCAGGCGGCCGTACTCGTCGCGCCACGTGTAGCGAGAGAGCCGGGCGTGATCCCGCTCGAGCGGCGGTGCGGGCGCGTAGTAGCAGAGCGCGGCCGAGACGACGGAGCGGGCGCCTGCGAGGAGGCGCTCGGGATGGCAGGAGACCTCCGGGTGGGCGGTCGTGAAGCGCAGGCCGGCGAAGAGGCCGCGGGCCTTGCGCTCGCGGATGTGCCGCTCGGTGTCCTCGTAGGGCCCGGCAGGTGCGGCCCCGACGACGTCCAGCCCGAGCTCGCGCGCGTGCGCGGTCAGCTCCGCCGCGGTCATGCGAGGATTCTGCCTCGGTGAAGGCGATCCGGATCCACGAGGACGGCGGGCCGGAGGTCCTCCGCTACGAGGACGTCCCCGACCCCGAGCCCGGCCCGGGCGAGGTGCTCGTCGCGCTGCGGGCAGCCGCGCTCAACCACCTCGACCTGTGGATCCGCAGGGGCCTGCCCTCCGTCCCCAAGCCGCGCATCCTGGGAGCCGACGGGGCCGGGGTCGTGGTCGCGCTCGGCGAGGGCGTCGAGGGGTTCGCGCCGGGCGACCGCGTGGTGCTCAACCCGGGGATCCCGGAGAACGGCCGCATCACGATCGTGGGCGAGCACACGGACGGCACCTGCTGCGAGCTGAAGGCGCTCCCGGCGGCGCAGCTCTACCCGCTCGCGGGCACGCTCTCCTTCGAGGAGGGGGCGGCGTTCCCGCTCGTCTACGAGACGGCCTACCGGTTGCTCGTGACGAAGGCGGGCCTGCGCGAGGGCGAGTGGGTGCTCGTGTGGGGCATCGGCGGCGGGGTCGCGCTCGCGTCCTTCGAGATCGCGCGTGCCCTGGGCGCGCGCACGATCGTCACCTCCTCCAGCGACGAGAAGCTCCGGCGCGCGCTCGCGCTCGGCGCCGACGCGGCCGTGAACCACGCGAGCGAGGACGTCGTGGAGGCCGTCCGCGCCGCCACCGGCAAGCGCGGGGCCGACGTGGTCGTCGAGACCGTGGGCGAAGCGACCTGGGAACGCTCGCTGGCCGCGGCCGCGCAGGAGGGCAGGATCGCCGTCTGCGGCGCGACGAGCGGCCACAGCCCGCCCGCGCGCCTGTACCGGATCTGGTGGAAGCAACTCCACGTGCTCGGCTCGTCGATGGGCAGGCCGGAGGAGTTCGAGGCCGTGTACCAGCTGATCAAAGCAGGTCGCGTGCGCGTGCACGTGGACAGCGTCTTCCCGCTGGCCGAGGCCGCGCGCGCGCACGAGCGGCTCGAGTCCGGGGCCCAGTTCGGGAAGGTTGTCCTGCGCATTCCCGGGTAGATACCCGGTGGAAGACGTGGTGGATGGTGGCGGGCGTCTGAACCGGCTCTCCGGCCACGCCTGAGGACGATCGACGAGCCGTCTCGCGAGACCGAATCCTGGCGCCCGCGGGAGCCGGGCGGAGAGCAGCGCAGTCGCCGGCGCGCCCGGGTCGGGCTATCCGAACCCGAGGATGAACTTCGCGTCGTCCGACATGCGGCCCGATCGGGCCGCAAGCGCGCGACCGGCTCCACTAAGCCGAATCGCGCATCACTGAGCCGTTTCCGGCCTCTTTTCCGGAGCCCCTCGGTGTGCGGTCGTGGGGGCTTTTGAGCGCTCGGTTGTACCCGTTGTGTACCCGCAGCTCTGTCGTCCGACATCGAACCTAGCCTCTGACGTGTGAGCGACGCGTCAACACGCCCCCCCGACCGCGACCTGATCGCCACCCGCTCGCCGGCAAAGCCGAGCGCCACGACGAAGACGCCGGTCGTGAAGAACCCCGCCACGCCCGGCGTCCAGCGGCCGAATACGCCGACGGGGCGCGCGACCACCCGTCACGGCCGCAGCGACTGACGCTTCGGGAGGGTAAGGGACCGGGCCCGCCCGTCACCCGACGTGGCGCCGTGTCGTCACTGTGTCACTTGACTTGTCCCTCTTGTGAACAGACCGCGCCAGGCTCATAGTGGCGTATGACCAGGAGAAAGCCCCCGCGACGCCGAAGCGTCCGGGGGCGCGGCACCAAGGAGGTGACCCTTGATGCACGACGAGCGTACCCCGCTCCTGAGCGACGAGGAACTCGACAAGATGACTGAGCGCGTCGAGCGGCTCGACGACGCCGAGCTCGTTGAGTTGATGCTCGCGGCGCTCTCGGTCGCGCACGAGATGGCGGGTCGGCGCGCCATGCAGGAGACGATCGCGATCGCGAAGACGGCGTTGCTCGTGATGGCGGCGCGCGCGTGGATTCCCCTCGACGCGTTCGCGAAGGCTCTGCTCCGCGGCGAGGACGCTCCCGCGCTCTCCGTGCTGCGCGGCGGGCTGGACACGTCCGCTCCAGCCGTCTAGGCAGGACGGGCAGGACGCGGCATCGTATGACCCGGGGCCGGGAGCGCGTGGGCAAGCGCGGCTAGGCGTTCGGCTCGCCCTTCCCGGCCCCGCTGACACCGCGCGTAGCGACCGCTCCCGAACGCTCCCGCGGGCGGCGGCGCGCGCTCCGGGTTCTAGGATGTCCCGGGCGTGTCTCGCGGCGCAGCGGCCGCTCGCAGCGCCCGCGCCATGTCGGAGAGCGGCCTGCGAAACGCCTCGGCGCTCTTCTCCCCGCGCACGAGCGCTTCCGCCCCACGTTCCTCGTCCACCCCTTCGAGGTCGTCGCCGGCGTCGGCGCGCCCGTCCAGGTAGCTCGTCGCGACCACGGTCGCCACGTCGCCCGCGACCGCCCTAGCGAGAGAATCGAGCAGCTCGGCGGTGTGCCGGGCGAACTCGCGCTCCCCGTCGCGGCGGCGCAAGTGATCGCGGGCGCGCCGGAGCGCCGGCAGCATCACCTTGACCCGGTACTGCTCGCGGCCGGCCTGGAAGCCCACCGCGTAGCCGTCCTCGTACCCGTCGGCGTAGCCGTCCTCCCACGGATCGGGCTCGGCCTCGTCGTCCTCGTCGGCGAGCACGAGCCCGTCGCGCAGCCCGGACGTGTACCCGCGATGCCACGGGGAGAGTCGGCGGAGCAGGCGGGCGAGCGAGGCGAGCATCAGTACCCGGCCGCCTCGAGGGCGGCGTTGAGCATGGCCTGCACGGCCTTGCGCGGGTAGCCGCGCCCGACGAGCGCGCGGCCGAACTCCGCCCACAAGCGGGCGGCGGCCTGCTCGCGCGGGAGCGGCAGCTTGCGGCCGGTGACGGCGGACGTGCCGCCGGCTTCGCGCAGAGCGCGGGCGCGAGCGAACGCGTCCTCGCGCACCTCGTAGAAGTAGTCGGCCCGGTCGTCGTCGCCACCCTTGCCGGCGGAGCCGGTGGAGCGCGGCGGCGGCTTGTACGGGACCGGCTTGCCGTCCGGGCCGCGCATCGGGACGAGCCTGCCGCTCGAGTCGTAGCCCATGACGTAGCCGGCCGAGCGGTTCACGCTCTCCGGCGCGGGCCGCAGCTCGTTCTGCTCGGCCAGGTCGAGCCCGTACTCGCGCCGGGCCGCCGCCTCGGCCAGCCGGTCGAGCCTGGCCTGGCGGCGCCGGTCAAGCCTGTCCTGGCGCGTCTCGTAGCGGAACTGGGTCTGCCGGAACCTCCGGTCGAGCGCGTCCTGGCGTGCACGGTAGGCGAACTCGCGCTCCCTGAACGCCCGCTCCTGCGCCTCCGCAGCCTCCCGCAGCGACAGGTCCGCGAGGTCCTGTCGGGCCTGGGCGAGCAGGTTGCGGCGCTCCTGCTCGCCGGCGAGCGCCGCCAGCCTGGGCAGCGCCGCCGCGTACACCTCCTCGGCGGTCTGGAAGCCGCGCAGCCTGCCGAGCTCGGCGGAGGAGAGCGCCCCTACCGTCTGTCCCGCGGCGGCCCCGGTCTGCGCCGTCCCCTGCCCGTACTCGGACACGGACGCGGCCGGGGCCTGGATGCCGGCGAGCGCGTGCTCGATCGTCCAGCCGAGCTCGCGGCCGAGCCCGGTGAGGCTGGAGGAGACGGCGGAGCCGAGCGCGCGCTCGGAGTCCTGCGCCTGCTCGAGGTAGCCGGCGGCGCGAGCCGCGTACGGCTCGAGCGCCGTCTGGCGGGCGCGCGTGCGCGCGTCGACCTGCCCGACGTCGCGCTCGACGCGGCGGAGCAGGAGCTCGGTCAGCGCCTGCGCGGCCGAGGAGATCCCGGGGTACGCCATTTCACTCGTCCTTTCCCGCCGAGCCCACCGCCCGGCGCGTGTTGCGAAGAAGCTCGCGGTACAGGTTCTCGAAAGCGTTCGCGGAGATGCGATCGCGGATGCGCCGCACCTGCTCGAGCGGGAGCGAGTCGAGCGCGGCGCGCAGCTCGCGCACCTCCTCCTGCTCGGCCTCGGAGAGCGCGCCCCAACGGTCGAGCAGGTCGAGCTCCGCCGCGAGCTTCGCCCGCTCGCGCTGCTCGCCCGGCGCGTAGCGCTGCTCGACCGCGGCCCGCGCCGCCCGCACCTGCGTCTCGCGGTCGAACGCGCGCGCGATCTCCCGCCCCTCCTCGCGGAACTCGTTCGGGAAGCGGGCACGGACCGCGCGCAACAGCGCGCGCTTCTCGGCCGGGGCCTGCGCGCGGATCTGCTCCGCCCGGTCGCCGCCCGGCTCGATGTAGCGCACGTCGGAGCCGACGAAGCGGAGCGCCTGCTCGCCCAGCCCGCCACCCTCGCGCACCCGCTCGACCGTCGAATAGCCGGGCAGGAACGAGCGGGCCAGCCCCGGGGTCGCGGTCCCGTAGCCGAGCGCCTCCACGCCGGCCCGGTACTGCGGCGCGAGCTGACGGCGGAGCGCGCTCAGGTCGACGCGGCGCCCGCCCACGCCGGAAACCATGCGGGCAGCGTCCTCGATCGTCTCCGCCGCCGGCAGGTGCGGCATCAGCCACCCCAGGTCCACCTCGCGCCCGCCGATCTGCGTCCTGCCCGACTCGAGCGCGCTCGTCACCCGCCCCGGGGTCTCCTCCCGCTCGTGCTGAGCGGCGACCAGGGAGAGCAACGCGGCCCGCGCCGGGTGCTCGCGCGCGAACACGAACGGCCACTTGGCGGAGGCGCGCCGAAAGGCGTACACGAACAGGTAGCGGGAGATCGTCTCGCGCTCCCAGGGGGTGAGCGCGTCGAAGTCGAGCATGTCGTCGCGCACGCGCTGCGCGATGTCGTCGCGCACGCGCGCGATCTCCGGCCGGTCGGAGAAGAGCAGCTCGCGCCGGGCCTGCGGCGTGGCGAACCCGTACTGCCGGGCGTACTCCAGCCAGCTCGCGACCCGCCATGGCTCGTCTGCGGCACGCCCCAGCCAGTCGGCGATCCGGGCGGACGCGTCGCGCAGCCCCGACTCGGCGCGCTGCGCGGCGTTGCGGCGCATGCCCGCGAGCTCGGGCAGGCCGGCGGCGGCCGGGATCGTGCCCGCCTCCGCCACGATCGCCGCGTACACGTCCGGTTCCTCGCGGCGCACCGTGAACACGCTGGAGCGTAGGCGCGCGAACGCCCGCGGCTGCGTGAGCGCGAGCAGGATCATGTTCTGCGGCGTGTTGCGGGCGACGTAGCGCGCGCCCCCGTAGGGCAGGTAGATCGTGGTCGCGCGGGCGAGCGCGTTCAGCGACCCGAACAGGGAGGCGAACGACCCGCGCGGCGCGGAGGCGAACGCGTCCGCGAGCAGCGTGCGCACGACCCGCTCGGGGACGGCACGCACGTTGTCGAGATCAGCGAGCCATTCCGGCTCCGGCCCGCCCCGGTACAGCCACGTGTCCAACCACGCCTGCCAGGTGCGCGGCTCCGGGAACTCGCCCTCGCGGGCCACGATCTCCGCGTACCGCTCGGGGCTCTCGATCGCCGCCCGCACGCTCGGCGGGATCTGCTCCGGGGAGACGTCCGGGTTGCGCACCAGCATGTAGCCCTCGGGCACCGGCTCGCCCGCGCGGATCGGCCGCCCGTGCTCGTACAGCCAGCGCCGCCCCTCGTGCGTGCGCAGGAAGCGCTCCCGCTGGCGGACCGTGTTGGAGAGCACGCGCGGGTTCGGCTGCACGCGCCCCTGCTCGTACAGACGCAGCTCGTTTCGGCGCCGCTCGAACGCCCGCCCGCGCTGCGGCACGCCGACCACGACGCCCGCGGCCGGCATGCCGACCGCTCCCCCGTGCCCGCCGCCAACCCGCTCGAACTCGTCCCGGTGCGGGAAGAACCCGCGCGCCTCCGGCTCGACGCCCTCCGGCAGCAAGCCCCGCTCCGCATAGCGCTGCGCGACCCGGTTGCGCCGCGCGGCGAGCTGCTCCTCGGACATGCCGAGCACCTGGCGGGCGGCACCCTCCGCCTGCCGGGACAGCGCCGTGGCCGCCTCGACCGCGCGCGCGAACTCGTCGCGGTCCACCAGGCCCGACTGCAGCGCGCGCTCGAGCGCGCGCGTCTGCGCCCGCAGCCTGGCGGCCGCCGCGGGCGAAGCGGACATGAGCCCGTACTCGCCGGGCTTGTCCCCGAACACCACCTCGGGATCCCCGAGCGACGCGCGCAGCGCGTCGCGTTCCTCGAGCAGCGCCGCCACCCGGCGGGCGGTCGGGTCGCCGGTCCGCTCCGCCACCTCCCGCACGCGCTGCTCCACCTGCTCGTACGCGTCCGCGAGCACCGAGCCGCCGCCCTTGCGCGACCCGATCCCGCTCACCTCGAGCTCGATCCCGATCGCGGCGGCGGCGCGCTTGCCGCGCGTGTGCGGCAGCACGTTGCGCAGCCCCTGCTCGCGCCGGCGCGCCGCCGGCGGGAACATGCGGTCGACGAGCGGGCGCAGCCTGCGCTGCAGGTCGCGATCGAGCTCGTCCAGCCGCGCCTTCGCCTCCTCGCGAGAGCGCGGGCGCTCGATCGTCGAGCGCAGGTCGGCGAGCTTGACCTCGACCGCCTGCCTGGGCGTCAGCGCAGCCGGCGCCTCCAACGTCGCGATCAACGCCTCCTGCCCTTCGCGCGAGCGGCCGAGCTTGCCGACGCCCTTGCGGATGACGCGCTCCAGGCGCGTCACCTCCGCCTCGGTGCGCGCGCGCTCCTTGCGCAGCTCCCGCTCCTTCATTCGCGCCGCCCGCCGCGACGACGAGAACATGGCGCCCGGGCCGCGCGTCGTCTCCACCAGGCCCGAGAAGCGGTCGTAGGCGCGCTGGCCCGCCCGCCCCACCGGGTGCCGCGACCACGGTCGTCCCACGACGACGCCCGACTGGCGTACGCTTCGGGACGTGGGAAACGTGCTGGCGAAGATCCTCTCGAAGTTCAGGGACGGGCCGACGGACGAGGCTGGTAGCCCGGCAGAGTCCGGGGTGGGTAGCGAGCGGTCGAGTCCCGACCCTGAGTATCGCTGGGACCTGATGTCCGAGGAGGAGCGCGAGGCCTCGCTCGAGCGCGCGCTCGCGGCGTACAGCGCCCGCGACTGAGCCGCTAGCCGCTCCTTCTCGGGACCCTCGGGCAGCGAGCGCCAGCGCTCGTAGAGCGCGTGGCCGCCTCCGTCCTCTTTCGCCCCGATCATCCCGGGCGTTGTGATCTGGAGCTCGACGATGTGACCATCGACGTCGAGCCACACCTTGCCGTGCTGGTAGCCGAGCGAGTTGGCCCCCGACCACTCGTTGCTCGCTCCACGAACGCTCCCGGTGCGCTTGAGACGCCTGAGCACGGTGGCGAGCTGCTCCTCGGAGTTGACGATGATCGTCCCGCGCGCGAGGTCACGCACCCCGGAGGGGTCGCCGTAGTAATCACGCTCGAGCTTCTCTTCGGCCCGTGCCCGACCCTTGCGGCCGAGCGCCACCCGAGCCCCTGTCCCCTTGACCACGTTCTCGACGAGCCGCTCGAGTCGCGGGGAGGCCTCCCGCGCCTTCGCGAGCTGCTCGGGAAGCTTGCCCTTGATGAGACGGGGCGGGATGCCGCCGGCGATGCCGTGCGCCGCCGCCGAGCCGGGCAGCCGCGACTCGCGGCGCGCAGCGCGCGCCACCTGCCGGCGCGAAA
>DATLYU010000112.1:0-5420 GCA_035574435.1 Gaiellaceae bacterium
GCTCTACCTGGAGAAGGTGGTCGTGCTCGCGCGGCACGTCGAGATCCAGGTGCTGTGCGATGCGCGGGGCGGCGTGCTCACGCTCGGCGAGCGCGAGTGCTCGCTGCAGCGCCGCCACCAGAAGCTCGTCGAGGAGTCGCCTTCCCCGGCGCTCGACGCCGAGCGGCGCGAGGCGATGGAGGCCGCCGTCGAGCGCGCGTGCGCGGCGATCGGGTACCGGAACGCGGGCACCTTCGAGTTCCTCGTCGGCCCGGAGGGGGACTTCCACTTCATCGAGGTCAACTGCCGCCTGCAGGTCGAGCATCCGGTGACGGAGCTGGTCACGGGCCTGGACATCGTGCGCGAGCAGGTCCGCCTCGCCGCCGGGGAGCCGCTCGCCCGCACGGGACGCGCCCCCCGCGCGGGGCATGCGCTCGAGATCCGCATCAACGCGGAGGATCCCCGGCGCGGGTTCGCGCCCTCGCCGGGGACGGTGACGCGCTTCCGCCCGCCGCTCGGCCCGGGCGTGCGCGTGGACACGGCGGTCGTGGAGGGCGGCGCGATCCCGCCCTACTACGACTCGCTCATCGCGAAGGTGATCGCCGCCGACGCCGACCGCCCGGCCGCGATCGCCCGCGCCGCGCGCGCGCTTCGCGAGCTCGAGATCGACGGGGTGGCCACGACGCGCGAGCTGGCGCTCGACCTGCTCGCCTCGCGCCAGTTCGCGAGCGGCAGCTACTCGACCGCCACGCTCTCCGAGCTGGAGGGGGCCATCCCCTCGCTGCCCGCATGACGCGGCCGCGGACGCGGGCCCCCGGGCGCCGGGCGGGGCGGCGGCAGGCGCTCTTCCTGCTCTACCAGTGGGACCTGACCGGCCAGCCGCTCGCCTCGCTGTACGAGGGCGAGCCGGACGCGTTCGCGCGCGACCTGGCCGAGGCCGTGGCAGCGCGCGCGGGCGAGCTCGACCGGCGGATCAGCGCCGCCTCGGACGAGTGGCCCGCCGACCGGCTGGGTACGCTCGAGCGCAACATCCTGCGCATCGGCGTCCACGAGCTGGAGGAGCGGAGCGTGCCGACCGAGGTCGCGATCAACGAGGCGGTGGTGCTCGCGAAGCGGTACGCGACCGAGGACGCGGCACGCCTCGTGAACGGCATCCTCGCCCGCATCGCCCGCGAGGAGCAGGCGGGGCGATGAGCGAGACCGAGCAGGCGCTGGCGCGCGTCGAGGAGCTCGTGGCCAGGCTGGAGACCACCCGCGGGCGGCTCGAGGAGCTCGCGGCGGCCGACGATCTGGACGGCGACGCCGCGGTCGAGCTCCTCGCCGAGCTCGCCGAGCTCGCGCGCGAGATCGAGGCGGAGCTGACGCGCGCCCGCACGCTCGCCGATGCGGACGCCTGACGAGCTGCGCGAGGCGGTCGAGGCCCACCTCGCCTCGCTCCGCCTCGCCCCCGAGCTGGGCCGGCTCGAGGAGGTGCTCCGCTACGCCCTCGAGCCGGGCGGGAAGCGCGTCCGGCCGGTGCTCTGCCTGGCCGTGGCCGAGGCCGCGGGCGGGCGCATCGAGGAGGCGCTGCCCGCGGCGGCGGCGCTCGAGCTCGTGCACGCGTTCTCGCTCGTGCACGACGACCTGCCGGCGCTGGACGACGACGACGAGCGGCGCGGCCGGCCGAGCGCGCACGTCACCTTCGGCGAGGCGGCGGCGCTGCTCGCCGGCGACGCGCTCCTCGTCGAGGCCTTCCGGCTCGTGCTCGGCTACGACGACCCTGCCCTCGGTCGCGAGCTGGCGGAGGCGACCGCGGCCATGATCGGCGGCCAGTACCGCGACGTCACCGGCGACCTCGCCGACCTGGCCGAGGTTGAGCGCCTGAAGACGGGGAGCCTGCTCTCCGCCGCCGTCGGCCTCGGCCTGCGCGCGGCGCGCGTGCCCGAGGCGGAGCAGCGCCCCTGGCGCGCGTTCGGGGCCGAGCTCGGTCTCCTCTTCCAGGCGGTGGACGACCTGCTGGACGGGGACGGCTTCGCCGTCATGCTCGGCGCCGAGGGCGCGCGCCGGCTCGCGGACGAGGCGGCCGGGCGCGCCCGCGAGCGGCTGGACGCCATTCCCGCCGACACGAGCACGCTGCGCGAGCTCGTGGACGCGCTCGCCGTCCGCACCGCCTGAGCGGCGGCTCCCGGTAACCGAACGAGGGGTAGACAGCGGCCGCTGCCCGAATACGATCCGACCCTGACGTCGAACTCCGGACCGAGCGTGCGTGCCCTCCCGGCACCGCTCCCTCCGCCCCGTCTCCTCGCCGATGCCTCGCCGCCCAGCCCTGCACGCCCTCGCGCTCCCGGCCCTCGTGCTCGCCTGCGCGGGCTCGCCCGCGATCCTCGCGCAGCCGGCCTCCGCGGACGACTGGGGCCGCGCGGCGCGCCGCGGCGCCCAGGAGCAGCCGACGCTCGGCGAGCGTGCCGTCCGCACGGCGCTCACGGCGGTCGGCGTGCCCTACCGCTACGGGGGCCAGTCGCCCACAGCGGGCTTCGACTGCTCGGGGCTCGTGCGCTGGGCCTACGCCAGGGTGGGGCTCGACCTCCCGCACAGCTCGTACGCCCTGTACGCCGAGGGGAGGCGGGTCGCCCGCGCGCAGCTCGAGCCGGGAGACCTCCTCTTCTTCGAGGGGCTCGGCCACGTCGGCCTCTACCTGGGCCGCGGGCGCATGGTGCACGCCCCGCGCTCCGGGAGGAGCGTCGAGGTCGTCTCGCTCGCCAGCGACGGCTACGGCAGCCGGCTGATCGGCGCCCGTCGCGTGGCCACGGCGTGAGGGGTCGGTAGCCGGGCGGCCCGACCCCTCACGGTTCTCGCCTCACGCCTCCGCGCCGCAGGGCCGCGGGCGGAGCTTCGTCTCGGCGGGGCGGAGGGCCCGGCCCGCCGCCGCGGGAGGGCCGGCGGGAAGGGCGGGCGCACGACGTCGAAGTGGGCGGTCGGGATGGCGGCGAGCCGGAGCGTCGCCGCTCGCCCGTGACCGGCTGCGCGTCGGGGAGCGCGTGCAGGCGGCCGTGTTCGCCTACGAGAACGGCGTCGTCGCCCCGGCGACGGGTAGCCTCGCCGCGTGCGCAAGCGGCTCGACACGCTCCTCGTCGAGCGCGGGCTGGCGGAGACGCGCAGCCAGGCGCAGGCGCTCGTGCTCGCCGGCCTCGTCCCGGGCTACTCCAAGCCCGGCCAGCAGGTGGAGGAGACCGCCGAGCTGACGGTGGAGCGCCCGCCGCGGTTCGTCTCGCGGGGCGGGGAGAAGCTCGCCCACGCGCTGCACGCGTTCGGCGTGGACGTGACGGGCCGGGACTGCGCGGACGTCGGGGCGTCCACCGGCGGGTTCACGGACTGCCTGCTGCAGGCGGGCGCGGCGCGAGTCGTGGCCATCGACGTGGGGTACGGGCAGCTCCACCCGCGCCTGCGCGCGGACCCGCGCGTGACCGTGCTCGAGCGGACGAACGTGCGCGAGCTGCGCGCGCTCCCCTTCGCCCCCGACCTCGTCGTCTGCGACGTGTCCTTCATCTCGGTGACGAAGGCGCTCCCGCCGGTGCTCGCGCTCGCGAGGCCGGGCTGGGAGGCGCTCGTGCTCGTGAAGCCGCAGTTCGAGGCCGGGCGCGAGCAGGTGCGCAAGGGCGTCGTCCGCGACCCGGCGGTCTGGGAGCAGGTGCTCCGCCGGGTGCTCGAGGCCGCGGCCGCGTGGGGTGGGCGGGCTGCGGGCGTCGTAGACTCAGGGCTCCGGGGCCCGAAGGGGAACCGGGAGTTCTTCGTCCACCTCGTGAACCGTCCGGACGCGACGAGCCCCGATGACATCGACCGCTGGATCGCCGAGGCCGTCGCCGGCGCGTAGCGCGGTCAGCCGCGCGGCCGTCGTCACGCACGGGAAGCCGGGGCAGATCGGCGCGGGCCTCGCGCGGCTGCAGGTAGTGGCGAAGGAGCACGGCGTCGAGCTCCTCTTCCCGCCCGGCGAGGCCGAGAAGCACGGCGTTCCTCCCTCCGAGGACGTGTCCCGCGCCGACCTCGCGGTCGTGCTCGGCGGCGACGGGACGATGCTGCGGGCGCTCGCGCGCTTCCTGGGGAGCGGCATCCCGGTGATCGGCGTCAACTTCGGGCGGGTCGGCTTCCTGAGCTCCATCGGCCGGCGCGACCTGGAGGCAGGGCTCGCGCGCGTGTTCTCCGGCGAGTACGACGTCGTCGAGCTGCCCACGCTCGAGGTGGAGCACCCGGACGGGCGCACGGTGGCGGTGAACGACGCTGTCGTCGCCAGCGCCTCGCTCGGGCGCATGATCGAGCTCGAGCTCGCAGTGGGCGGCGAGGAGCTCGGCCGCCAGCCCTGCGACGGGCTGATCTGCGCGACCCCCTCCGGCTCGACCGCGTACAACCTCTCGAACGGCGGGCCCGTCCTCATGTGGGGGCTGGAGGCGATCGCGCTCACCTTCGTCGCCGCGCACTCGCTGCACGCGCGGCCGCTCGTCATCCCACCCGATACCGATGTGATCGTCTGGAACCGGACCGCAGACGTGGAGGCCGGCGTGCTCGTGGACGGCCACCGTGTGTCCACGCTCGGCAAGGCCGAGCGCGCGGTCGCCCGCATCGGCCCCGAGCGCTCGCTGCTGGCCACGCTGCCGGAGGCGACGTTCGTGCGGCGCTACCGGCAGAGCTTCGCCTCGTAGCGGGAAGCGCAACGAGATCGCCACGGCGGCCGCGGCGGCCGGGGACCGCCCGCGGGGTGCTCTAGAGTGGCCGCGCTGTGCTGCGCAGGCTCCGGATCGAGAACCTGGTGCTGATCCGCGAGGCCGACCTCGCCTTCGCGCCCGGCCTGAACGCGGTCACCGGCGAGACGGGCGCGGGGAAGACGATCTTCGCGCAGGCGATCGGGCTCCTGCTCGGCGCGCGGGCGGACGCGTCCGCGGTCGGGGCGGCCGGGAGCGAGGCCTACGTGGAGGCCGAGCTCGAGGTGCCGGACGGCTTCTTCGAGGACGAGGAGCTGGTCGCGCTCGCCGAGCTGCGCCCGGAGGACGAGCCCGGTCTCGTGCTCGCGCGGCGCGTGTTCGCCGACGGCCGCACGCGCGCCTACGCGTGGGGGCGCGCGGTCGCGCGCGAGGACGTCGCGGCCGCGGCCGAGCGGCTCCTCTCCATGTCCGGCCAGTTCGAGCAGCGCCGCCTCGCGCGACCCTCCTACCAGCTCGCCGTGCTGGACGCCTCCTGCGGAGAGGAGCAGCTCGCCCGGCTGCGCGAGGCGCGGCTCGCCTGGCGGGAGCTCGTCGCCGCGCGCCGGCGCCACGCCGAGCTGCTGCGAGACGCGGGGTCGCTCGCCGCCCGCACGGCCGAGCTGGAGGCGCTCGTGGAGGCGGTGGAGGGCCTGGCTGCGGGCGAGGAGGACGAGCTGCGCGCCCGGCGGGAGCGCCTGCGTCACGTGCACGAGCTCGCCGAGGGGGCGG
>DATLYU010000113.1:0-18818 GCA_035574435.1 Gaiellaceae bacterium
CTCGAGCCCGGGCGGGCGCTGCTCCGCCCGCCGCGCGCGTCCGCGGCGAGCGCTGCGCCGCAGGCGGCCGCCGACGCCGGACGCTGAGCGGGCTCAGCCGCCGATGTAGGACATCTCGACCTTGCGCAGGCGGCTCGTCTCCTCCGTGCGCAGCTCGGAGTAGCGGTCGCTCCGCCGCTCCCAGATCGCGCGCACGGCCGCCTCGAGCTCCGCGTCCCGCGCGCCGCCGCGCAGCACGCCGCGCAGGTCGTGCCCGCGCACGGCGAAGAGGCAGGTGTAGACCTTACCGTCCGCGGACAGGCGAGCGCGCGTGCAGTCGCCGCAGAAGGGCTGCGTGACCGAGGCGATGACGCCCACCTCGCCGGCGCCGTCGCGGTAGCGGTAGCGGCGCGCGACCTCGCCGCGGTACGCCGGCTCGAGCGGCTCGAGCGGGAAGGCGTCCGCGATCGTGGCGACGATCTCGGCCGCCGGGACGACGTCGTCCATGCGCCAGCCGTTCGAGGCGCCCACGTCCATGAACTCGATGAAGCGCACGGCGTGCCCGGTGCCGCGGAAGCGCCGGGCGACGTCGAGGATCGACCCCTCGTTCAGCCCGCGCTTGACGACGACGTTCACCTTGACCGGGAGGCCCGCCGCCGCCGCCGCGTCGATCCCCTGGAGGACGCGGGCGACCGGGAAGTCCACGTCGTTCATCGCCCGGAAGACCTCGTCGTCCAGCGAGTCGAGGCTGACCGTCACGCGGGTGAGCCCCGCGTCGGCGAGCGCCTGCGCGTGCCGCGCGAGCAGGGCGCCATTCGTGGTCAGCGTGAGATCGAGGTCGCCGAGCGCGGCCAGCCGCTCGACGAGCGCGGGCAGGTCGCGGCGCAGGAGCGGCTCGCCGCCCGTGATCCGCAGCTTGCGGACGCCGAGGCGGACGAAGACGCGTGCGACCCGCTCGATCTCCTCGAAGGTGAGGAGCTCGCGGCGGGGGAGGAAGCGGTAGTCGCGTCCGAAGACCTCCTTCGGCATGCAGTACACGCAGCGGAAGTTGCAGCGGTCGGTGACCGAGATGCGCAGGTCGCGCAGCGGGCGGCCGAAGGTGTCCGAGAGGGTGCGCATGGGCGGGGACGTGCGGCGTCCACCCGCAGTGTACGGCCCTGCAGCAGCCGCCCGGCCGCGCTTAGAACTCGTTTCAGAATGAGCGGCCATGTCGATGTGCGGCGCTGGAGAGCACGAGGCTGCGTCGTCGGTCGCGCCCATATCGACTTGATATGGGCGCTCCCTGCGTCCTTGCCTCACGCCCTCCAGCATCCGCCTCTCGACGGGCACCCATTCTGAAACGAGTTCTTTAGGCGAGCCGGCCGACGACCAGCGTCACCGTCGATCCTTCCCGTGCGCTCGCGCCGCCGGGCGGGTCCTGGGAGAGGACGACGCCGTCCTGGGCGGGATCGGTCACGGGCTGCTCGGTGAGGCGGACGACGAAGCCCGCGCCCTCGAGCTCCGCGCGGGCGCTCGCCTCGTCCCGCCCGGTGACGTTCGGGACGGTGGCCTCGGCCGGGCCCGAGGACACGCGCAGCGAGACCGTCCCGCCGCGCTCCAGGCGCGTCCCGGCCGCGGGGGCCTGCCGGAGCACGGTACCCGCGGGCTCGTCCGCCGGCTCGCGCGTCACGGTGGAGCTCAGGCCCGCCTCCCGCAAGCGGCTCTGCGCCTGGGAGAGCGCGAGGCCGACGACGTCCGGCACGGTGATCGCAGCCGGCTGCGGTCGCGCGCGGGCGACCCGCACTCGCACCGCTGCGCCCCGCTCGACCTCGCGGCCCTCCGCGAGGTCCTGAGAGACGACCGTTCCCGCCGGGCGATCGGACGGCACGAGGAGGATGCGCGGGACCAGGCCCGCGTCGCGCAGCCGCCGGGCGGCCACGTTCGCGCGCTGCCCGACGACGCTCGGTACCGCGACGAGCTCCGGCTCCGCGGTCGTCGTCTCCTCCTCCGTCGTGGGCGCGGCCGTCGTCGTCGGGGGGATCGTCGGAGGCTGCGTCGCGACCGCTGCCGTCGTGTCGGGCGGGGAGAACGCCGCGCTCGGCGTCTCGTCCCCGTCCTCCGTCGCGAGCCAGGCCACGGCGGGCACGAGCAGGACGAGCCCGAGCAGCCCGGCCACGGTCGCGAGCCCGCGGCGTCCGAGCGGGGGCGGGAGCCGCCGGGGCCGGCCCGTCGCGGGCACGTCCTCCGCGGGCTCCTCGGGCGGCGCCTCGGCGACGCGGTACTGGTCGGGAACGGGCCACTCGCCGTCCGGGACCGTGGGCTCGTCCGCGACCTCGTCCGTCGCCGGACCGAACCCGTCTCGCTCGCCGTCCACGTCTCGCGAGGATGCCCCGCGTGCGCGAGCGGGAAACGACGGAGGAGGAGCGGTGACGGCGCGGACCGGGTGACGCACGACCTGGTCGTCGACGTGCTCCGGGACGAGTAGGCGGCCGCGCGCCGACGCGAGCCGGCCGCGGGCCGGCGCCTCTTGCGGCATGCCTGCTCGTGCGCCCGGGAGAATCGCCCGGTGCCCGGCTGCGTTCGCGGACCGACCGCCCCGCTCGTCGCCCTCGTCGGCGTCACCGCCGTCTGGGGCGTGACCTTCGTCCAGGTCAAGGACGCGCTCGAGCTCTACCCGCTCTTCGCCTTCCTGGCCGTCCGCTTCGCCATCTCGACCGCCGCGCTCGCCCCCTTCGCGTGGAGGCCGCTGCGCGCTCTCCCGCGGCGGGGCGTGGCCGCCGGGATCGTCTCCGGCGGGCTGCTCGCGGCGGCCTACGCCCTGCAGACGGCCGGGCTCGAGCTGACGACCGTGGCCAGCACCGGGTTCATCACGGGCCTGTACGTGGTCTTCACGCCGCTCCTCGCCCTCGCGCTCTTCGGGACGCCGGTGCCGCGGGCGGTCTGGGGCGGGGTCGCGCTCGCGCTCGTCGGGCTGCTCCTCCTGAACGGCGTCCCCGGCGGCTCCACGCTCGGCAACGGGCTCGTGCTCGCGAACGCGCTCGCCCAGGCGCTGCAGATCGCGGCCATGGAGCGCTTCGCGCCCCGCTACGACCCGCGCGCGCTCACGTTCCTGATGATGGCGACCTCCTTCGTCTGCTTCGCCGGCCTGGCGCTCGCCGCCGGCCAGCACGAGGCGCCGCGGGGGGCGACCGTGTGGGGAGCGCTCGTCGTCACCGGCCTCTTCGCGGGCGCGCTCGGCTACCTCGTCGCCACGTGGGTGCAGGCCCGCACGACCGCCGCGCGGGCGGCGCTCGTCTTCACGCTCGAGGCCCCGTTCGCCACTCTCTTCGGCGTCCTCCTCGCCGACGAGGTGCTCGGCGTCGCCGGCTGGACGGGCTGCGCGGTCCTGCTCGCGGGGATCGTGCTCGCGGAGCCGGCCGCCGCGCGCGCCCTGCGCCGGGCGGCCGGCCGACGCTGATGGACGCCGTCCTCCTCGCGCTCGCCTCCGCCGCGCTCTTCGGCGGGATGACCGTCGCGCTCCAGCCCGCGCTCGCCCGCGAGACGGACGCCTCCCTGGGCGCGCTCGCGACCGTGCTGCCCGCGACCGCCGTCGCCTGCGCGGCCGCGCTCCTCCGCTTCGACTGGGATGCGGAAGGCGTGTGGGCGTTCGCGCTCGCCGGCCTGCTCGGGCCCGGCCTCTCGCAGGTGCTCTTCACGCTCGGGGTACGCGACGCGGGGCCCGCCCGGGCCTCCGTGACGGTCGGCACCGCGCCGCTCTTCTCGGTCGCGATCGCGCTCGTCTTCCTCGGGGAGCCCGCGGTCGCGGGCGTGCTCGCGGGGGCCGTGCTCGTCGTCGCCGGAGGCGTCCTGCTCGCCTCCGAGCGCGACCGGCCGGCGCACGTGAAGCGACTCGGCCTGGCCTTCGCGCTCGGCTCCACGCTCGTGTTCGCGAGCCGGGACAACCTCGTCCGCTGGCTCTCCGTGGGCTCGGAGGTCAGCCCGGAGCTGGCGGCGGCGGCGACCCTGGCCACGGGCACCGCGGTCATCGCCGCCTGGACGGCGCTCGCCGGCGGTCGCCTCTCCGGGCGGCCGCTGCGCCTGTTCGCGCCCGCCGGCCTGCTCTTCGGGCTCTCGTACGTCTGCCTCTTCGAGGCGTACTACCGGGGGCGCGTGACCGTCGTCTCGCCGCTCGTGGCCACGGAGTCGCTCTTCGGCGTCCTCTTCTCGGCGGTCTTCCTGCACCGCACGGAGCTCGTCGGCCGGCGGCTCGTCGCGGGCGCGGCCTTGATCGTGGCCGGTGGCGTGCTGATCGGGCTTACGCGATAAGGCGGCTTGAAAATCTGCTACTATCGCACTAAGGTTTTCGGTAGGTATACAGACTCAAGTCGGAAGGAGCGAGACGGGAACCATGGCGAAGACGATCGGCATCGACCTCGGCACCACCAACTCCTGCATGGCCGTGCTCGAGGGCTCCGAGCCCACCGTGATCCCGAACGCCGAGGGTGGGCGGACGACCCCGTCCGTCGTCGCCTTCGGGCGCGACGGCCAGCGGCTCGTGGGCGCTCCGGCCAAGCGCCAGCAGGTCACCAACCCCAAGAACACCATTTTCTCGATCAAGCGGTTCATGGGCCGCAAGTTCGACGAGGTCTCCGAAGAGATGAAGATCGTCCCGTACGAGGTCGTCAAGGGCCCGAACGGGGACGTGCGCGTGCGGGTGGAGGGCAAGGAGTACGCCCCGCCGGAGATCTCGGCCATGATCCTGCAGAAGCTCAAGGCGGACGCTGAGGCCTACCTCGGCGAGCCGGTGACGGACGCCGTCATCACCGTCCCCGCCTACTTCAACAACGCGCAGCGGGAGGCGACGAAGGACGCCGGCAAGATCGCGGGCCTGAACGTCCTGCGCATCATCAACGAGCCGACCGCCGCCGCGCTCGCCTACGGGCTGGACAAGGAGGGCGCGGAGCAGACGATCCTCGTCTTCGACCTCGGGGGCGGCACGTTCGACGTGTCCGTGCTCGAGCTGGGCGAGGGCGTGTTCGAGGTGAAGGCCACGAACGGCGACAACCACCTCGGCGGCGACAACTTCGACAAGGCGATCGTGGACTGGATGATCGCCGAGTTCAAGCGCGACCAGGGGATCGACCTGGGCCAGGACCCGATGGCGCTGCAGCGCCTCTACGAGGCGGCGGAGAAGGCGAAGATCGAGCTCTCCTCGACGATGACGACCCAGGTCAACCTGCCCTTCATCACGGCCACGCCGGAGGGGCCCAAGCACCTCGACCTGCAGCTCACGCGCGCAAAGCTCAACGAGCTCACGCACGACCTGATCGAGCGCACCGTGGGGCCGACCAAGAAGGCCCTCGCCGACGCCGGAATGACCGCGTCGGACATCGACCACGTGGTCCTCGTCGGCGGCATGACCCGTATGCCCGCGGTGCAGGAGAAGGTCAAGGAGCTCGTCGGCAAGGAGCCGCACAAGGGCGTCAACCCGGACGAGGTGGTCGCGATCGGCGCGGCCATCCAGGCGGGCGTGCTGCGCGGCGAGGTGAAGGACGTCCTCCTCCTGGACGTGACCCCGCTCTCCCTCGGCATCGAGACGAAGGGCGGCGTGTTCACGAAGCTGATCGAGCGGAACACGACCATCCCCACGCGCAAGTCCGAGGTGTTCACGACCGCCGAGGACAACCAGCCCTCGGTGGAGATCCACGTCGCGCAGGGCGAGTCGGAGATGGTCGCGTTCAACAAGACCCTGGGCAAGTTCCAGCTCGTCGGCATCCCGCCCGCCCCGCGCGGCGTGCCGCAGATCGAGGTCACCTTCGACATCGATGCGAACGGGATCATCAACGTCTCGGCCAAGGACCTGGGCACGGGCAACGAGCAGCAGATCCGCATCGAGGGCGGCTCGGGCCTGACCGAGGACGAGGTGGAGCGGATGATCAAGGAGGCCGAGGCGCACGCGGGCGAGGCGCACCGGCTGCGCGAGCTGGCCGACGCGCGCAACGCCGGCGAGCAGCTCGCCTACCAGACCGAGCGCACGCTCAAGGAGCACCGCGACAAGCTCCCCGAGGCCGAGGCGGCCACCATCGAGGGGCGGATCATGGAGCTGCGACAGGCGATCGAGGGCACGGACGTCGCAGACATCCGCGCGAAGACGGAGGCGTTGCAGGAGGCCTCCCGCTCGCTCGCGGACGCGATCTACGCCCAGGCCTCCGCCCAGGCCTCGAGCCAGGCGACCGGCAACGGCGGCTCGGGCGGCGACGAGGTGGTCGAGGACGCCGACTTCGAGGTCATCGACGAGGAGGAGGCGACGCGCTCGTGACCGCGCGCAAGCTCACCGAGCACGACGGCGCCGAGACGGAGCCGGGCGCAGCGAGCCCGGCTTCGACCGGCGCCGAGGCGGACGCCCCGCCGTCCTCACCTCCCGCCGAGGCGGAGGCGGCCGGCGACGAGCTGGCCCGCGCGCTCGCCGAGCGCGACGAGTACCTGAGCCTGCTCCAGCGCGTGCAGGCGGACTTCGAGAACTACCGCAAGCGGGCCGCCCGCGAGCAGGAGCGGCTCGTCGCGCATGCGCACGAGCGTCTCGTGCGCGAGCTGCTGCCGATCCTGGACGACCTCGAGCGGGCGCTCGAGGCGGCCGAGCGCCACGAGGAGGCGGCGCTCGTGGAAGGCGTGCGGCTCGTCGAGCGCTCGCTCCGGCAGGCGCTCGAGCGCGAGGGCCTGCGGGAGATCGAGGCCGAGGGGGCGTTCGACCCGCACGTGCACGAGGCGTTGCTCTCGGCGCCTCGCGAGGGTGCCGAGCCCGGCAGCGTGGCCGAGGTCGTGCAGCGCGGCTACCGCCTCGGCGAGAAGGTCATCCGTCCGGCACGGGTGATCGTCGCCGAGTGAGCCGGAGGCCGGCATGAGAGATCCCTACGAGGTGCTGGGCGTCGCCAGGACGGCCTCGGACGCCGAGATCAAGAAGGCCTACCGCAAGCTCGCGCGCCAGTACCACCCGGATCGCAACCCGGGCGACGAGGCGGCCGAGGAACGCTTCAAGGAGGTGCAGACGGCGTACGACCTCCTCTCCGACCCGGAGAAACGCAAGGCCTACGACGCGCTCGGCGCCTCCGGCCCGCGGGGCTTCCCCGGCGGGATGGGCGTGCGCTTCGAGGAGTTCGACCTCGGCGACTTCGGCGATCTCTTCGGGAGCATGTTCGGCGGCGCGGGCAGGCGGGCCGGGAGCCGGCGGCCCGCGCGCGGCGCCGACCTGGAGACGCGCGTGCGCATCTCCTTCGAGGACTCGCTGCGCGGCGTGCAGGTGCGCGTGCCGGTCGAGGCGGAGACCGCCTGCTCCGTGTGCGGCGGAACGGGGGCGCAGCCGGGGACGAGCCCCGTCGTCTGCCCGCAGTGCCAGGGGCGCGGAGTCGTGTCCGAGGCCCAGGGGCTCTTCGCCTTCTCCCAGCCGTGCCCGCGCTGCCGCGGCAACGGGTCGATCGTCGAGAAGCCGTGCCGGCGCTGCCAGGGGAGCGGCCGCGAGCGGACCACGAAGCGCTACTCCGTGCGCGTGCCGGCCGGGGCGCGGACGGGAACGCGCATCCGGCTCAAGGGCAAGGGCGAGGCGGGGCGCCACGGCGGGCCGCCCGGCGACCTCTTCGTGGTCGTGGAGGTGGAGCCGTCGCCGCTCTTCGAGCGGCGCGGATCCGACCTCGTGCTCGACGTGCCGGTCACGTTCGCAGAGGCGGCGCTCGGGGCGACCGTCACCATCCCGACGCCGGACGGCCCCGTTGCGCTCAAGATCCCCGCGGGCACGGAGAGCGGGAAGCTGCTGCGGGTGAAGGGCCGCGGGGCACCGCACCTGAAGGGGAACGGCCGCGGCGACCTCCTCGCCCGCGTGCGCGTGACCGTCCCCAAGAAGCTGACGAAGGCCGAGCGCGAGGCGCTCGAGAGCTACCGCAAGGTGTCGCGGGAGGACCCGCGCGCCCGCTTCGCGGAGGTGAGCTGACATGCAGGACCGGCCTCGCTACATGATCTCGGTCGCGGCCGACCTCGTCGGCATGCATCCGCAGACGCTCCGGCTGTACGAGGCCAAGGGGCTCGTCCGCCCGGCGCGCACGCCCGGCGGCACGCGCCTCTACTCGGACGCGGACGTCGAGCGGCTGCGCCTCATCCAGCGGCTGACGACGGAGCTCGGGCTCAACCTGGCCGGCGTGGAGCACGTGCTGCGCCTACAGGATGAGGTCGACCGCCTGAAGGCGCGCATGGAGCGCCTGGAGCGGGAGCTGCGCGCGGAGATCGCCGCCGTCCACCGCTCCTACAAGCGGGAGCTCGTCCTCTACCGGCCGGCGACGACGCCGGCCCGAAGGAGCTGACGATGGACTTCAACAAGCTGACCCTGAAGTCGCAGGAGGCGGTCGCCGGCGCCCAGGAGCTGGCGCGGCGCGCCGGCAACCCCGAGGTCGCGCCCGAGCACCTGGCGTTGGCGCTGCTCGACCAGGAGCTGCCGCGCACGCTCGTGGAGCGGGCGGGCGCGGACCCGGCCGCCGTGCGGGCCGAGGCCGAGGCGCGGCTGCGCGCGCAGCCGTCCGTCTCCGGCGGGAACGTCCAGCCGCAGGCCTCGGCCGCGTTCCGCCGGGCGCTCGACCGCGCCCTCGAGGAGGCGCGCGCGCTCGGCGACGAGTTCGTCTCCGTCGAGCACCTGCTCCTCGCGCTCGAGCTCGTCCCGCGCGAGCGGCTGCTCGAGGCGCTGCAGCAGGTGCGCGGCGGGCAGCGCGTCACCTCGCAGGACCCCGAGGGCTCCTACCAGGCGCTCGAGAAGTACGGGCGCGACCTGACCGCGCTCGCCGAGGCCGGGAAGCTCGACCCCGTCGTCGGGCGCGACGAGGAGATCCGGCGCGTGATCCAGGTGCTCTCCCGCCGCACGAAGAACAACCCGGTCCTGATCGGCGAGCCCGGGGTGGGCAAGACCGCGATCGTGGAGGGGCTCGCCCAGCGGATCGTGGCGGGCGACGTGCCGGAGGGGCTGAAGGGGAAGCGCGTGTGGGCGCTCGACCTGGGCGCGCTGCTCGCGGGCGCGAAGTACCGCGGCGAGTTCGAGGAGCGCCTGAAGGCAGTGCTGGCCGAGATCCAGGCGGCGGCGGGCGAGATCATCCTCTTCATCGACGAGCTGCACACGATCGTCGGCGCGGGGGCGGCCGAGGGCGCGGTGGACGCGGCGAATCTCCTCAAGCCGATGCTCGCGCGCGGGGAGCTGCGCGCGGTCGGCGCGACGACGCTCGACGAGTACCGCAAGCACGTCGAGAAGGACGCGGCTCTCGAGCGCCGCTTCCAGCCCGTGTTCGTCGGCCAGCCGTCGGTCGCGGACACGATCGCGATCCTGCGCGGGCTGAAGGAGCGCTACGAGGCCCACCACGGCGTCGAGATCCGGGACTCCGCGCTCGTCGCGGCGGCCGTGCTCTCCGACCGCTACATCGCCGACCGCTTCCTGCCGGACAAGGCGATCGACCTCGTGGACGAGGCCGCCTCGCGGCTGCGCATGGAGATCGACTCGTCGCCCGTGGAGCTGGACGAGGCCGAGCGGCGCGTGCGCCAGCTCGAGATCGAGCTCGCCGGGATGGCGAACGAGCCCGACGAGGTGCGCGAGCCGGTCGAGCGCGAGCTCGCCGACGCGAAGGCGGCCCGCGACGAGCTCGCCGCGCGCTGGGCGCGCGAGAAGGAGGCGCTCACGCGCGTGGCCGAGATCAAGCGCCAGCTCGACGAGCTGCGCATGGAGGCCGAGCGCGAGGAGCGCGCCGGGAACCTCGCCCGCGTGGCGGAGATCCGCTACGGGCTCCTGCCCGAGCTCGAGCGGGAGCTCGCCGAGCGCGAGCAGCCGAGCGAGGCGCCGATGGTCAAGGAGGAGGTGGACGAGGACGACATCGCCGCCGTCGTCTCCTCCTGGACGGGGATCCCCGTCTCGCGGCTGCTGGAGGGCGAGGTCGAGAAGCTGATCCACATGGAGGAGCGCCTGCACCGGCGCGTGGTGGGCCAGGACGAGGCGGTGCGGGCGGTCTCCAACGCCCTCCGGCGCGCTCGCTCCGGACTTCAGGATCCGAACCGCCCGATCGGCTCCTTCATCTTCCTCGGCCCGACCGGCGTCGGGAAGACGGAGCTCGCGCGCGCCCTCGCCGAGTTCATGTTCGACGACGAGCGGGCCATGGTGCGCCTGGACATGTCCGAGTACCAGGAGCGGCACACGGTGGCGAGGCTGGTGGGCGCGCCGCCCGGCTACGTCGGCTACGAGGAGGGCGGGCAGCTCACGGAGGCGGTGCGGCGGCGACCGTACTCGGTCGTACTGCTCGACGAGATCGAGAAGGCGCACCACGAGGTCTTCGACGTCCTGCTGCAGCTGCTCGACGACGGCCGGCTGACCGACGGCCAGGGCCGCACGGTCGACTTCCGCAACACCGTCGTGATCATGACCTCGAACATCCGCTCGCCCGAGGAGCTGCGCGAGCGCTTCCGCCCGGAGTTCCTGAACCGCGTGGACGAGGTGGTCGTGTTCAAGCCCCTGACCAAGGAGCAGCTCGCCGAGATCGTCGAGCTGCAGCTCGGCCGGTTGCGCGAGCGGCTCGCCGAGCGGCGGATCGGGCTGGAGGTGACGGACGCGGCCAAGGAGGTGCTCGCCGAGGCGGGCTGGGACCCGGCCTACGGCGCCCGGCCGCTCAAGCGCGCGATCCAGCGGCTGCTCGAGAACGAGCTCGCGCGGCGCCTGCTAGAGGGCGCGTTCGCAGAGGGCGACACGGTGCGCGTGGACGCGGTGGACGGCGAGCTCGTCTTCGAGCGGGCGGGCGCGGCCCAGCCCGCGGCGGCGTAGGCCGCGGCGGAAGCCGGCTCTCGGCGCGACTACGGAACGTCCGGGAAGAACTCGGCGCCGCCCTGCTCCGGCGGCGCGCCGTAGACGAAGAGGACGAGGTCGTCGGAGCCCGCGTTGCGCAGCTGCAGGATCGTGCCCGGCCGGACGACGAGAACGCTCCCGCGCTCGAGCTCGTGGCGCTCGGGCGGCTCGCCGAGGTCCACGGTGAGCGTGCCCTCGAGCACGACGAACACCTCCTCTTGGAGCCGGTCGAGGTGGCGCCTGCCGCGCGCGCCCGGCGGGTAGCGCCAGAGGTTCGCGCGCGAGCGGCTGAGGGCGTCGGAGAGGCGCGCGATCGTGCGTGGGTCGTCGTCGGCGCGCGGCTCCCACTGGAGCTCCGAGGCGTGCAGGACGTGATAGCCCACAGGGCCAGTATCGCGGACGCGGTCGGTCTTCACCTCGCTTGTGCGTCGGCGTACGATCGGCGGATGCCCGGTGTGGTCGTCGGCCGGGAGGCCGAGCTCGCGTTCATCCGCGACTTCGTCGCCAGCATCTCCGACGGAGCGACCGCGCTCGTGCTGGAGGGCGAGGCCGGCGTGGGGAAGACGACGCTCTGGACCGCCGGCGTGGAAGAAGCGGCGGCGCGTGGGCTGCGAGTCCTCCGGGCGCGGCCCGCGGCGGGAGAGACCGCGCTCTCCTTCTCCGGCGTCCGCGATCTCCTGGAGCCCGTGCTCGAGGAGGCGCTGGCGCCGCTGCCCGCGCCGCAGCGCCGCGCGCTCGGCCGCGCGCTCGTGCTCGAGGACGACGCCGGCCCGGCGCCGGACCCGCACGCGATCGGCGTCGCGGTGCTGAGCGCCGTCCGCGCGCTCGCGGAAGACCGGCCTCTGCTGATCGCGATCGACGACGTCCAGTGGCTCGACACGGCGTCGGAAGGAGCTCTCGCCTTCGCGACGAGGCGCCTGAGCCAGGAGCGGGTCGGGGCCCTGCTCGCGCGTCGCAGCGCACTCGAGAGCCCGCTCCTCGACGAGCTCCGGCGCGCGCTTCCTGCTGCCCGGGCCCGCGACCTCGACGTCGGCCCGCTCGATCCGGGCTCCCTGCACCTGGTCGTTCGCGAGCACCTCGGACTCGTGCTCCCGCGTCCGCTCCTCGCCGAGGTCCACGGAGCCGCCGGCGGGAACCCCTTCTACGCCCTCGAGATCGTGCGCATGCTCCGGCGGACGGACGTGACGGTCGAGGCCGGGCAGCCGCTGCCGGTACCGGATTCGCTCCACGACCTCGTCCACGGGCGCGTCCTCGCGCTGCCGCCCGAGTGCCGCCGCTTCCTGCTGGCGGCGGCAGCGCTCGCGCATCCCACCGTCTCGCTGGTGAAGGCCGCCACGGGCGTGACCCGAGAGGCCGGCCTCGCCCCGGCCCTCGCCGCCCGGATCGTGGAGCTCGACGGCGAGCGCATCCGTTTCACCCACCCGCTGCTCGCGGCGGGCGCGTACGAGACGGCCGAACCCCTGCTCCGCGCCCAGGTGCACGGGCGGCTGGCCGACCTGGTCGACGACCCCGAGGCCCGTGGCCGGCACCTGGCGGCGTCGGTGACCGAACCGGACGAGGAGGTCGCGGCCGCCCTCGAGGACGCTGCCCGCCACGCCCGTGCTCGCGGCGCCCCCCGTGCGGCTGCGCTCCTGCTCGACCGCGCGCGCGAGCTCACGCCCGCCGGCCGGCCGGAGGACGAGCACCGTAGGGCGATGGAGGCCGCGTACCTCCACTTCGAGGCAGGAGACTCGCCGCGGGCCGAAGAGCAGCTTCGAGCGCTTATCGCGCGGCTTCCCTTCGGGCGCGAGCGGGCGGCGGCGCTCGTACGGCTGGCGCGCGTGCGTTCGTACGAGGCGCAGGCCGAGGCCGCCGATGTCTTCCTTCGGGCGATCGACGAAGCAGAAGGCGACCGTGCCATCCTCGCTCGTGCGCACGAGGGCGTGGCCGCCTGCCTCTTCCGTCTCCGGGAGCGGCTCGAGGCGAGCGTCGAGCACGCCGAGGTCGCTGCCCGCATCGCGCTCGAGCTCGGCGACCTGCCGCTGGCCGGCGAGGCGCTCGGATCGCGGCTGATCTCCGAGACGCTGCTCGGAGGCGTGACCGCGGAGACCGCCGAGCGCGCGCTTGCGCTCCAGGACGCGGCCCGCGATCAGCGGGTGCTCGCGCAGCCGATCTGCATGTGCGCCGTGCACTGGTGGTGGACCGACCGCTTGGAGGATGCCCGGCGCGTCTTCCGGGAGATGCTCGAGCGGGCACGCGAGCTCGGGGACGAAAGCTCGGAACCGTACGTCCTGGTGCTGCTCGGCCAGGTCGAGTGCCTCCTCGGCGAGCTCGAGACGGCGCTCTCGCAGGCGGCCGAGGGACGGGAGGCTGCGGTGCAGTCCGGCCAGCAGACGCTCGTCGCGTACTGCATGGCGCTCGAGAGCCTGGTCGAGGCGCAGCGCGGCCGCGTCGACGCGGCACGAGCCGCCGGGCGACGTGCGCTCGACCTCGTGCCCGAGACGGGCGGGCGCCCCGCCGAGTTGCTGGCGGGCTGGGCGCTCGGGCACCTCGAGCTCTCCCTCGGGGCGCCGGAGGCTGCCCTCCTCCGGCTCGAGCCGGGCATCGCTTTCGCTCGCGCGATGGGCATCGCCGAACCTGCTGCGCTCCGCTTCGTGGTGGATGCGATCGAGGCCCTCGCGGAGCTGGGAAGGCGCGAGGTCGCCGCCGAGTTGCTGGGCTGGTACGAGGGCAACGCCGTCCGCCTCGAGCGCGCCTCGGCCCTCGCCTGCTGCGCGCGTTGCCGCGGGCTCCTCGCCGCCCAGGCGGGAGCCCTCGACGAGGCGTTCGCGGCCTACGAGGAGGCGCTTGCGTGGCACGCGCGGGTCGACATCCCCCTCGACCGCGCTCGGACGCTGCTCGCGCTCGGCGTGGCGCAGCGCCGGGCGAATCGGCGCCGCGAGGCGCGGGAGACGCTGGAAGAGGCACGTTCCGGGTTCGAGCGCATCGGCGCGGCGCTGTGGGCGGAGCGTGCCCGGGCGGAGCTGCGCCGGATCAGTGGGCGGGCGCCGTCGGCGGCGGCGTTGACTCCGGCCGAGGAGCGGGTGGCGGCGCTGGTGGCGGAGGGCAGGACGAACCGGGAGGTGGCGGCCGCGCTGTATCTGTCGGAGCGCACGGTGGAGGGTCATCTTTCGCGCGTGTTCGCGAAGCTCGGCATCCGCCATCGCGCGGAGCTCGGCCGAGCGCTCGCGTCCGGTCAGATTCAGGGGACGGCCCCGTCAAACACAGGGGGTTCGCCCGTTTCGAGCGAGATCGCCGCCTCCTAGCCTCGAAGCAGGTGACCGGAAGGGCCACCGGGAGAGGCAACAAGGAGGAGAGCGATGACCCTCAAGTCCCTCATCATCAGCATCACGGCAGGTGCGATGCTCGCCGTCACGGGGAGCGCCTGGGGCATGTCGGACGCGTCCGATCGCTCGCAGGCGGCCGTCCCGGATGCCGTCGAGCGGGCGGTTGCGGCTTCGCAGCGGAACCTCGGCCAGGTCGCCACGTCCCCCGACTGGTTCGAGCGGGCGGTTGCGGCATCGCAGCGGCAACAGGGCCCGGCGACGTACCGCGACGCGTTCGAGCGGGCGGCTCTGCAGGGCGTCACCGCAGGCGAGCTGCCCGGGCACGTCGACCGGTACGAGAGCGGGCTCGGGCGGGTTCCCTCGCCGACGGCGGCTCCGGATCGCGACATCGAGTGGCCGCAGATCGGCGCCGGCTTCGGGATCGGCATCCTGCTCGCGATCGGTCTCGTCCTCGGCCTCCGGCTCGCGAACGTGAGGCCGCTCGCCCACCGGTAGGGGTCATCGCGGCCCGACCGACGCGAGAAGGCCGCCCGCTGGGCGGCCTTCTCGCGTTGCGCCGGGCTTTACTTCGCGCGTGCGGCCCTATCGGAAGAGCCCGCTCCGCCGGCTCGTCAACCTCCTCGTCCGGCCGCTCGCGCGCCTCGGGCTGACCGGCCCGCGAACGCACCTCCTCACCGTCCCCGGGCGGCGGACGGGCAAGCCCTGGTCGACGCCCGTCTCGCTCGTCCACGAGGGCGGCGAGCGGTGGCTCGTCGCCCCGTACGGGGAGCGCAACTGGGTGCGCAACGCGCGCGCCGCGGGGTGGGTGGAGCTGCGGCGCGGTCGCCGGCGCGAGCGGGTGGGGGTCGAGGAGCTCTCGCCCGAGGCGGCCGCTCCCGTCCTGCGCCGCTACTACGAGCTCGGGCGCGTGACGCGCACCTTCTTCGAGGTCGGCCTGCGCTCGAGCCTCGACGACTGGGTCGCGGAGGCGCCGCGCCATCCGGTGTTCCGGATCGTCGCCCCGCCGCCAGGGGACGGGCCCGTAGGATCGGGCCGATGACGGCCTCCGAGCGCATCCTGCTCGTCGCGGCGACCGAGCTCGAGCTCTGCGGGCGGCCCGGGCTCGTGTGCGGGATCGGGCCCGTGGAGGCGGCGGCCGCCACCGCCCGCGCGCTCGCCCTCGCGCTGCCGGAGGCGGTGCTGCACGTGGGCGTCGCGGGCGGCCGACGCCTCACGCCCGGCGCGCTCGTGCTCGGGAGCGAGGCCGTGTACTGCGACCTCGCCGCCGAGGTGCCGGTGGTCGTGAAGACCCAGCCCGACGCCAGGCTGCTCGCTCGGCTGCAGGAAGCCTTCCCGGAGGCGATCTCGCTCCCGATCGCGACGAGCGCGGCCGTCTCGCTGCCGGGCTCGCGCACGCACGAGTTCCGGGTGGAGGCCATGGAGGGCTTCGGCGTGCTGCGCGCGTGCGCGCTCGCCGGCGTCCCGGCCGTCGAGGTGCGCGCGATCTCGAACGACGTGGGCGAGACCGACCGCCAGCGCTGGCGCATCCGGCGCGGGCTCGAGGTCCTGGACGAGGCGCTGCCGCGGCTCCTGGCCGCGCTCGAGCCGTAGGCGAGGCGTGGCGCGCGGCGGCACCGCGAGGAGGCAGCTCCCGCCTCCGCTCCCGCCGGAGGAGCGCACGGTCGGACAGCTCGTGGCCGAGGCGATCCGGATGTACGGCACGCGGCCGCTCGTCGCCGTCCTCATCGGAGCCGTCGTCGTGGCCGTGAACGTGCTCGCGATCGCCGTGCCGCGCGACGTCGCGCTCGCGCTCTCGCCGGTCGCGCTCGGCCTGGCGCTCACGCCCGCCTACCTGCTCGCGATCGGGGCCGTCACCGGAGCGAGCCTCCGGAGCCGCGACGCGCTGCGCGCCTTCCTCGTCGGCGTGCTCGTCATGCTGCCCTTCCCGTACCTCGTCTTCACCCTCGTCCTGCCCGGTCTGGCCTGGCTCGCGCTCGTCGGGCTGTCGGTCCCGGCCGCGCTCGTCGAGCGGCTCCCCGCCTGGGACGCGCTCAAGCGCGGGGTGGCGCTCGCGCGCGCGGACTACGTCCACGCCCTCGGCGGCCTGTGCGCGCTCGCCATCGTCGTCTTCGTGACGCAGGCGTCCGTCTACCTCGCGCTGCGCGCGTACGCGGAGAGCGCAGCTCAGGTGGCGGCCGCGCTCGCCGCGCTCGTCGCCTCGCCGCTCCTCTTCTTCGGCGGCGCGCTCCTATACGTGGACCAGGAGGCGCGGCTGCGCGCGAAGCGGGCCCGAGGCTAGGTGGAGAGGAAGCCGGTCTCGCGCGCCGGCACGGAGAGCGGGCTCTCGGGCAGGCCCGGCCTCGGCTCCAGGTTGAACTCGCGCGGGGCGACGTCGTTCGGCGTCCCGGGGTGGAAGAGGGCGGCCAGGAGCTGGATCTGCCCGCGGCCCGGCCCCAGCTCCCACTGCCCGCCGCCGTAGGCGCCGATCCCGCGCTCGGCGCAGTGCTCGTAGGCGGCGAAGAGACGCTCGACGGAGCCGAATCGCGACGGCTTGACGTTCACCGTGCGCGGGGCCCACGGGAGCGCCTCGATGTCGGCGACGGAGTGGATGACCGCGTCCCACGTGACCCGGTCGCGGTGCGGCTCGAGCACGCGGGTCGTCTCCTCCGTCAGCGCCGGGTCCTCCAGCCACGCGTCCGGGAGCCCTTCCGCCACGCGGCGGTAGAGCGCCGCGTCGGGCGGGGTCTCCACGATCGTGCCGCGGTAGTGGCCCTTGAAGTCCACCGAGTCCACGGCGCCCGTCGCCGCCAGCTCGGCGACCAGCTCGTCCGTCCACTCCGGCGTCGCGTCGAGCTTGAAGCGCAGGCGCGGGTAGAGCGCGAGCCAGGCGCGGACGCGCTCGAGGGACGGCGGGGAGCCGAGCCCCATGGAGACGACGTACGAGACCGGCTCCGGCGTGCGTCCTACGGCCTCGCCCAGCGAGAGCCCCGCCTGCCGGAGGGCGAGGTCGAGCGCCGCGCTCTCGTAGGCCCAGCGCCGGTAGTCGAGGTACGCGTCGCGGTCGGGGGCGCGGTCGAACAGGGGCAGCTCCGCGAGGCGCTCGGAGAAGGAGTGGAGCGTCCACTCGCCGGCGAGCGGGAGGTCGGCCCCGCGCTCCTGCGTGCGGTCGTGCTCGGCCGCCTCGTAGGTCACGTCCTCGCCGATCCCCTCCTCGCCTGCGCCGTGCAGCCGGACGACGGTCGTCTTGCGCAGGAAGTCGGGGCGGGCCTGCAGCTCGAGCAGGTCGAGGGAGTAGCCCTCGACCCGCAGCGGCAGCTCGCGGACGGCGTCGTACAGGCTCACGGCGCGGCGAACGCTACCGCCACCTCGGCCGCGAGCCGCGCGTTGGCGACGACGAGCTCCCGGTTCACCTCGCGCGTGCGCCCGCCGCTGCGTTCGTGCAGGGCGCCGAGGACGAACGGCGTCACCGCCTGCCCGGAGACGCCGCGGCGGGCCGCCTCGGCCACCGCCTCCTCCATCAGGCTCTCGACGTCCACGCTCTCCGGCGGCGGGTTCGCGAGCAGCAGCCCGGCGCCGCCGAGCGCCCAGTGGGCGGCCGCCGCCCGGGCGGCCTCCGCCGCGCTCTCCACGCGCGCGGGCGCGGGCGGCCCCGACGCGTCGTAGAAGCGCGGCACCGTGTCCGTCCGGAAGGCGAGGAGGGGCACGCCGAGCGTCTCCAGCACCTCCAGCGTCGCGGGCACGTCGAGCAGGGACTTGACGCCCGAGGAGACGACGAGCACCGGGGTGCGGGCGAGCGCGCCGAGGTCCGCGGACACGTCCGGCGGCGTCGGGAAGCCGCGGTGGACGCCGCCGATCCCGCCCGTGCCCAGGAAGCGGATGCCGAGCGCCCGGGCGACGGCGAGCGTCCCGCCCACCGTGGTCGCCCCGACGGCGCCCTGCACCGCGCACACGGCGAGGTCGCGCGGGCCCGCCTTGCGGGCGTCCGGGGTGAAGCGCGCGAGCTCCTCCCCCGTGAGCCCCACGCGCACGCGGCCGTCGAGGACGCCCACGGCCGCCGGGACGGCGCCGGCGGCCCGCACGGCCTCCTCGCTCGCACGCCCCACCGCGAGCCCGTCGGGCGGAGGGAAGCCGTGCGCGACGAGCGTGGTCTCGAGCGCGACGACCGGCGCCCCATCGCGGAGGGCAGAAGCGACCTCCGGGGACACCTGGACGAGGCCGTTCGGGCCGGGCAGGTCGGCGGCGAGGGTCATCGCGGCATCGACCCTACTGCGGCGACGCAGCGGGCCGCCGCCTCGAGCGCGAGCTCGGGACCGCCGACGAGGTAGCCGGCCGCGAGCGCGTCACCCGCCCCGGTCGTGTCCACCACCTCGGTCGGCAGCGCCGCGCGCTCGTCCCCGGCGAACGAGCAGCCGCGCGCGCCCCGCTTCAGGATCCAGGCGGCGCCGGAAAGCGGGCCTCCGAGCGCCCGCTCCTCGTCCTCGTTGGCGAACACGACGTCCGGGGCGAGGGCCAGCAGGCGCGCGCGCACGGCGTCCTCGCCCGCCTCCCGCAGGACGCTCCACGGCGCCAGGTCGACGCTCACGCGCGCGCCCGCGGCGCGTGCGAGCGACACGGCGCGCGCCGCCGCTCCGGCGGCCGGCTCGCGCAGCAGCGCGTAGCCCGAGACGAAGAGCTCGTCGCAGCCCGCGAGCCAGGCCTCCTCCACCTCCTCCGCGCGCAGGAGGGCGGCGGCGCCGCGGTCGGAC
>DATLYU010000114.1:0-4781 GCA_035574435.1 Gaiellaceae bacterium
GAGCGCGGACGCGCAGACGAGGCCGCCCGCCCCGAGCACGTCGAGCGCCCGCGCGCGCTCGCCGACGAGGTGGGCCGGCGGCCGGAGCCCGGAGCCGTGGCGGACGCCCCGGCTCGGCAGGAGCGCGACCCGGGCCGGATCGAGGTACCAGCCGACCGCCTCGGCCGCGTCGCGCGCGTCCGCGTCCTCCGGGAGGACGCAGACGAGCGAGCGCCCGAGCGCGGCATGGAGCGCCGCGAGGAGGAGCGGGAGCGCGGGCTCGGAGACGCGCGCGGAGGTGGGGAGCGCGTCCGCGAAGGCGCGGAAGCGCTCGCTCGCGACGAGCTCGGTGACGAGCGCGGAGAGCGGCGTCGGCTCGGAAGAGACGGGTCGGTCCATGCGTCGGGCGGGACGCGGTCCCGCGCGGCCATCGTATCCGGGGGCGAGCCCGGAGCCGACGCATCGTTTCCGGGCTGCCGGCCGCGCGTGCGCCGCCGGCGTGCGCCCGGGGCACGCCCGGTTACGGGGCCCTGTGGAGGCCCCGCCTGTGGCGACCTCGAGACGCGGCGGTCGTGGCGCTCTGGGAAGGCGGGCTTGTGGCGCCCCGGGCACGCCGCGTCCGAGGCGCCCCCGGCTCGCCGCGCATGAGGCGCCCTGGGCACGCCGCGTCCGAGGCGCTCCGGCTCGCCGCGCATGAGGCGCCCTGGGCCCGCCGCGCATGAGCGCCCTGGGCGTCGCGTGCTCGTCGATGTCTCGTGACGAAGCCGTGGCCCACGCGTTCGCATGGCGTCGCTACCGTCGAACCAGGGGCACCGGGGGTGCCCCTGGGGGTGGTTGGGTAGGCACTGCGCTCGCGCTCACGCTTCGTCGCCAACGCCGCCTGCACGTCCCGGGGCGTCTGCCGGCCTCGGTGCTGGGAGCGCGGCGCCGCGTGCGCTCTCCCGCTCCCGCCCTCCTGAACGAGGCGTCGCTAGTTGAAGCGTCGCTGCGCCACCTGCAGACCCTCGGCGACGATCGTCTCGACCGCGTCCGCAGCCCTGGCGACCAGAGCGTCCGGATCGTCCTCGGGCTCGAACGGCGAGAGCACGTAGTCGGCCACGTCGCGCGGGTCGCCGCGGCCCGGGCGCCCGACGCCGATCCGCAGCCGCAGGAACTCCTGGGTGCCCAGCGCCTGGGCGATCGAGCGCAGCCCGTTGTGACCCGCGAGCCCGCCGCCGAGCCGGGCCTGCAGCCGCCCGACGTCGAGATCGACGTCGTCGTGCACGACGAGAACGTGCTCGGGCGCCGTCTTGAAGAAGCGTGCGGCCGCGGCGATGGCGCGGCCGGACTCGTTCATGAACGTCTCCGGCGCGAGCAGCGCGACGCGGTGTCCCCGCAGACGCAGCTCCGCGAGGCGGCCGGAGAACTTCCGGCGGAAGCTCGCGCCGTGACGGCGGGCAAGCTCCTCGACCACCATCCACCCGGCGTTGTGCCGGTCGTGCGCGTGCTCGCGCCCGGGGTTTCCGAGGCCGGCCACGAGCAGGTCGAGCGTCGAGGCGGCCTCGCCTCGACGAAGGAGCCGCATCGGAACGGGCTACTCCTCCTCGTCCGCTTCGGACACCTCGGCCTCGGCTGCCGCCTCGGCGGGTGCCTCGCCCTCCGCCTCCTCGGCCTCGGCCTCCTCCTCCTCGACGAACCCGCGCGGCGCCGCGACGGTCGCCAGTACCGTCTCGTGCGGATCGTCGAGGAACGTGACCCCGGGCGGGGGCGCGATGTCCTCGAGCCGCAGGATGTCGCCGACGTCCATCCCGCCGAGGTCGACCTCGATGTGCTCCGGCACGTCCCCCGGCAGCGCCTCCACGTTCACCTCGCGGGTGATCTGGGAGAGCACTCCGCCCATCTTGACCCCTGGCGACTCGCCGACGAGGTTGATGGTGACCGAGGCGTGGATCGGCTGGTCGAGCCGGACCTCGCGCAGGTCGATGTGCGCCAAGGTGCCGCGGACCGGGTCGAGCTGGTAGTCGGCGAGCACCGACGGGTGCACCGACTTCTGCCCCGCGAGGACGACGTCGAGGATGGCGTGCAGGCCGGAGGGCCCGTTCAGCGCGCCGCGCAGCTCGCGCTCCGGGACGACGATCGGCCGAGCCCGACCCTTCCCGTACAGGACGCCCGGGATGAGCCCCTGCGCGCGCAGACGCCGCGAGCGGCGCGAGCCGAGCTCGACGCGCTCCTCGACCTCGAGCTTGATCCGGTCGCCGGACACGGCGCGCAAGTGTAGCGGCCGGCCGGTCTCCCGCCGGCCCCAGTCCGCTTGCCGGGACAGGTGCCGGGGCGAACGCTCAGGCGAGTCCGAGCGAGAGGAGGGCAACGATGCCCGTCTACATGGCCGATCGAGATCTTCCCGGAGTCACGCTGGACGCGCTCGCGCAGGCCCAGCAGGCGGCGATCGAGACGAGCGCGCGCTTCACTGCGGAGGGCACGAACGTGCGCTACCTCCGGAGCACGTACGTCCCGGGCGAGGCGCACGTCATGTGCCTCTTCGAGGCCGACGACGCGGCGATCGTCGAGCAGGTGAACGACGAGGCCGGGATCCCGTACACGCGGGTCGTGGAGGCGTACGACCTCACGCCGTAGCGGGCCCCGCGCCGTCCGGCGCTCAGAAGAGCTGGTTCTCGCCGGCGAAGATCGCCGACACCGAGTCGTCCGTGAAGACGTTGTGGATGGTGTCCGCGAGGATCCCGGCGACGGTCAGGACCTCGACGTTGTCGGGCTTCGTGAGCGGGTCGACCGGCACCGTGTCCGTCACGACCAGGCGGTCGATCTCGCTGCCCCCGATCCGCTCGAGCGCGGGCCCGTTGAAGAGCCCGTGCGTCGCGCACGCGTAGACCTTCACCGCCCCCGCCTCCTTCAGCGCGGCGGCGCCCGCGACGAGCGTGCCGGCGGTGTCCACGATGTCGTCGGTCATCACGGCCACCTTGCCCTCGACGTCGCCGATCACCGTGGTCACCCGGGCGACCTGCTGCTCGGGGCGCTCCTTGTTCAGGACGACGAGGTCGCCGCCGATCATCTCCGCGAACTTCCCGGCCAGCTTCGTCCGCCCGGTGTCCGGGGACACGGCCGCGAGCGGCTCGCGCAGGTTGAGGTCGCGGACGTACTGGGCGAAGAGCGGCACGGCCGTCATGTGGTCGACGGGGATGTTGAAGAAGCCCTGCGCCTGCCCGGCGTGCAGGTCCATGGTGAGCACACGGTCGGTTCCGGTGGCCTGCAGCAGGTCCGCGACCAGGCGCGCGGTGATCGGCTCGCGCGGGCGGGACTTCTTGTCCTGACGCGAGTAGAAGTACCAGGGGATGACCGCGGTGATGCGTCTCGCGGAGGCGAGCCGCGCGGCGTTGATCATGATCAGGAGCTCCATCAGGTGCCGGTCGACCGGGTCGCAGGCGGTCTGGACGATGAACACGTCGGCGCCGCGCACCGACTCCTCGTAGCGGCAGTACGTCTCCCCGTTGGCGAACGTCCGCAGCGTCACCTGGCCGAGCTCGATCTGGAGGTTCTCCGCGATCTTGTGCGCGAGCTCGGGGTTCGAGCGGCCGGCGAAGAGCATCAGCCGCTTCTGCGGGGAGAGCGCGATCGCGCGCCCGACCTCGAGCCCCGTCTGAGGCGTCATCCCGCCCAGCCCCGGCAGCGTCTGCTCGATCGCCTCAATCGTCCCGCTTTCCACCGCGTCCTTCCTTCGTGACCTGCCGCGCGCGGGCGATCGCCAGCGCGCCCGGGGGAACATCCTCTGTGATCACGGAGCCGGCTGCAATCCATGCGTCGTCGCCGATCGTCACGGGGGCGACGAAGGCATTGTCGACGCCGGTCCTGACGTTGCGGCCGATGACCGTCCGGAACTTCCGGCGGGTCGCGTGATCCTGGTTCACGGTGATGTTGCCCGCGCCGATGTTCGTGTCCTCGCCCACGTCGGCGTCGCCCAGGTACGAGAGGTGCGGGACCTTCGTCCGGGCGCCGATGCGGGAGTTCTTGATCTCGACGAACGTGCCTGCCTTGGCGCCTTCCTCGAGAACCGTGCCGGGGCGAAGGTAACAGAACGGGCCCACGAGGGCGCGCTCGCCGACGACGGCGTCGACGAGCACCGCGTGCGGCCCCACCTCGGCGCCGGCGCCGATGCGCGAGGCGCCGCGGACGATCGTGAACGGATGGATGACGGCGTCGGGCTCGATGCGCGCGTCCGCGTCGATCCAGGTCGTGCGCGGGTCGACGATGGTGACGCCCGCGAGCATGTGCTGCTCGTTGATGCGGTCGCGGAGCGAGGCGGCGCGCGCCGCCAGCTCGGCTCGTGTGTTGACGCCCTCGCCTTGCACCGGGTCTCCTCCTTTGTGCACCGCGACGCGCCCGCCCTCGCGGACGAGGAGCTCGATCGTGTCCGTGAGGTACAGCTCGCTCTGCGCATTGTGCGGGGCGAGCCGGTCGAGCACCGGCCACAGGCGCTCGCCGCGGAAGACGTAGATCGACGAGTTCACCTCGCGCAGCGCGAGCTCGTCGGGGCCGGCGTCGCGGGCCTCCACGATGGCCGCGACGCCTCCGTTGCCGTGGCGGACGATCCGACCGTAGTCCCCGGGATCGTCCCGCTCGAAGGAGAGCACGGTCGCCCAGGCTGCCTCGCGGCGGTGCCGCTCGACGAGCTCGCGCAGGAGGTCGGCCGTCACGAGCGGCGTGTCGCCCGAGAGGACGAGGACGTCGTCCACGCGTCCCTCGAGCGCGGCGCGGGCCGTCCGGACCGCGTCCCCGGTCCCGAGCGGCCGCTCCTGCACGACGACGGTCAC
>DATLYU010000115.1:0-5532 GCA_035574435.1 Gaiellaceae bacterium
TCGTCGGCGTGCACGGCACGCCCTGGCCCTGGCTCCTGGGGCAGGCCGTCTCGCACGGCTGCGTGCGCCTGCACAATCGCGACGTCGAGTTCCTGCGCTACCGGGTCCCGCTCGGGACGCCCGTCAAGATCGTGCGCTGAGGGAGTAGCTGGCTCGGCGTCGAAACGTCGTGTATTGAGAGCGGCGTGAGCGGGACCCCCGAGCTGGTCTCATCCCGGGCTGCTGTTCGGATGGGCCGGGTCGTCGCCCTGCTCGACCATGGCCTGCCGGCCCTCTGGGTCGGCTTCTACCTGCTGCTGCCCGTGAGCGGATGGGCGGCGGTGATGTTCGAGTCGTGGTTCGACCAGCGGCGCGATCTCGATGCGGTCCGGTCGCTGATCGAGACGGGCAGTGCGGCCGCGATCGACGAGAACCTGATCGGCCCGGCGTACATCGCGGGGGCGGCGCTGCTGCACTTCGTCTTCGGCCTCTCCCCCGAGGACGCGCTGGTCGCTCTCACGCGGGCGTCGTACGCGCTCTCGGTCGCACTCGGGATGCTTCTCGTCGGGACACTCGTCCGACGCCTCACGTCAGGCGGGCCGATGGTGTCCCTCGGGTCGCAGGTCGTCTTCGGAGCGCTCGTCTTCTCTGCGGGAACGTGGCACTGGTCCGATGTTCCATGGAGCCACTTCCTCGCCGCCTGCCTGGCAGTGGGGTTCTACGCGGCCCGCCTCGTTCCCGCGCGAGCAAGAGTCGCAGGCGCGGTGCTCGTCGGGGTCGCCCTCGGTCTGCTCGCGCTGACGCGCACGTTCGAGCTCGTCGCCGTGCTCGCCGCCTGGGCGCTCGTGGCACTCGCGGTCCCGGCTCTCACTCGCGAGCGGCCGGCCCTCCCATCGGTGCGGACGGTCGCGGCAGGGCTGGTCGCGTTCCTCGGCGTGGCCGCCGCGGTCCACCTCGCCACCGGCAAGGACGGCGTCTTCGTGCTGTACGGGAACACGCTCGATCGGCAGTCGGGTGACGTCCTCGCGGCGGAGGTGGCCGAGACTCCGACGTTCTCGCCCGGTCTCGTCCCCGTGAAGCTCGTCCAGCTCTTCGTGGAGCCGTGCTTCTACTCGCTCTGCTCGCTGTCCGACTACGCGGGCGGGGTGGAACCGCTTCCCGATCGGCTCGAAGGGGCCGCCGGCAACGAGCGGCTCTGGCGGCTCCCGCTGCTCGTGCAGCTACCCGCGCTCGCGCTGCTTCCGCTGTGCCTGCTGGCGTGTGGCGGACTGCTCGTCTGGTGGGCGCGCAACCGCACGCGTGCGAGCGCTCACGTCGGCTCGCTTCGGCTCGTCCTCGAGGCGACGGTCGCGTCGACCGGGCTCGTTCTCGGGTACGCGGCGAGCACGATGACCGGCTCGAGCCATCTCCGGTACGGCTTCGCGCGCGTGTTCCTGCTGCCGGCGCTGCTCGTGGCCGTCGCGGCCGCCGTGCTCGTCTCCGCTGCTGCGTGGCATCTCGTCGCGCGTCGCCGTCCGCGCCGGCTCTCGCCCGAGCTGCGCGTCGCAGCCGGGCTCGCGTTTGCCGCGGTCGCAGTGGTTGCGCTCGCCGCGTTCGCCCGCGCCTACGGACTTCCGCGCCTGGACGCCGGTCGGCTCGAGTCGGTTGTCTACCGCGCGTCGTGCACGGACGGCGTCTGCGACGTCTCCGTCGAGGCGAGATCACCAGCGGGGCGAGAGATCTCTATCCCAGAGCGGTCCACGCTCACGTTCGGGTGTGGCAGCGAGCGGGCCCGGTTCACGCTCTATGTGGAGCACCCTAGCGATGGAGTCCAGCTCGGGCCGCGCTGTCCGGACGCGCGGCTCGTCGCCGCGTGGCCCGTGGTCATGGGGCTGCCGCCGGGCAGCTACGAGCTCCGGGCAGTTCGGGTCGAGGTCGTCTCCGGCACGTAGCCGGCAGGAGCTAGCTCGAGCTGGCGAGGAAGGCGTACGGGAGCGGGCTGCGGGCGGACACCGTCCGCGCGTACATGCCCGCCTCGGCCGGCGCGGCCGCGAGGTCGCGCAGGCGGTAGCCGGAGTCGAGGAAGCGGTGGCCGGAGACGAACGGCCGCCACGAGCCCCCGCCGCCGTACGACACGGACACGCGCTCGAAGCGGAAGCCGAAGCTGTTGCAGGAGGCCTCGCCGCCGTCCCAGCTCTCGGTGGTGGCGATCGGCGACCAGCGCCCGGACGAGCCGCGCAGGCGGATCGGTTCGGTCACCGCCTGACCGTCCACCCACACGCGCCAGAAGCCCGGCCGGCTCCCCATCTCGAGGACGGCGAAGCTGTGGCTGCGGCCCGGGGCGACGCCCTCCTCGATGATCATCAGGTTCGGCTCGCCGCCGCGCATGACCTCGGCGTACATGAAGGGATCCACGCCGGGCACCGAGGCGATACCGGCCTGGATCCAGGCGTCCTCGCCGTTCGGGCCCTGTCCGGGGCCGCCCAGGCCGACCCAGGCCGCGACGTGCCCGGCCGTGACCTGCGGCGCGCGCAGCGCCGTGATCGTCGCCCGCACGCCGTGCCCGCGCTCGGCGGCCTGGTGGCCCGCGTACGTGTAGCCGTTCGCATCCGCACCCGCCCCTGCTCCGCAGCTCGCCCTGCCGGCGGTCGCCGTCGCGGACGCGCCCGTCACCGCCGCCAGGGCGAGCGCGCCGCACGCAAGGAGGAGAAAGGGCCGCACCTGCACGCTCCACTCGTCGGCGCCCCCTTCCGAGCGGGTGATCCCTCGTCCGCGCGATCAGCCTCGCAGCCGCCGGAGCGGAGGAGGGCGACCCCTACAATGCGCCGGATGGCGACGACGGAGGACCGCGACACCTCCGGGTCGGTCGAGGCCTGGCGCGCGCGCACCTACAACCGCGCGCCCGAGCGAACGGACGAGCTCTTCTCGACCATCTCCGGCCTCGAGACCGAGCCGCTGTACGCGCCGGACACGGTCCCGCTCGACTACGAGCGCGACCTCGGCTACCCCGGCGAGTTCCCGTTCACGCGCGGCGTGTACCCATCCATGTACCGCGGGCGGCTGTGGACGATGCGGCAGTTCGCGGGCTTCGGGACGGCCGAGGAGACGAACGCGCGCTTTCGCTACCTGCTCGACCACGGGCAGACCGGGCTCTCGACCGCGTTCGACATGCCGACCCTCATGGGCTACGACTCCGACCACCCGCGCTCGCTGGGCGAGGTGGGGCGGGAGGGGGTCGCGATCGACTCGCTCGCCGACATGGAGACGCTCTTCGCCGGCATCCCGCTCGGCGACGTGTCCACCTCGATGACGATCAACTCCCCGGCCGCGATCCTGCTCGCCTACTACGTGTGCGTCGGCGAGCAGCAGGGCGTGGCGCGCGAGCGGCTGCGGGGCACCGCGCAGACGGACATCCTCAAGGAGTACATCGCGCAGAAGGAGTGGATCTTCCCGCCGGAGCCGTCCATGCGGCTCGTGGTGGACATGATCGAGTTCTGCTCGCGCGAGCTGCCGCTCTTCCACCCGATCTCGATCTCGGGCTACCACATCCGCGAGGCGGGCTCGACGGCGGCGCAGGAGCTCGCCTTCACGCTCGCCGACGGCTTCGCCTACGTGGAGGCGGCGCTCGAGCGCGGGCTCCACGTGGACGACTTCGCCCCGCGCCTTTCCTTCTTCTTCAACGCGCACCTCGACTTCTTCGAGGAGATCGCCAAGTACCGCGCGGCCCGCCGGATCTGGGCGCGGGAGATGCGCGAGCGCTACGGCGCGCGCAACGAGCGCTCGCTCCTCATGCGCTTCCACACGCAGACGGCGGGCGTCTCGCTGACCGCGCAGCAGCCGGAGGTGAACATCGTGCGCACGGCGCTCGAGGCGCTCGCGGCGGTGCTCGGCGGGACGCAGAGCCTGCACACGAACTCCTTCGACGAGGCGCTCGCCCTGCCGACGGAGGACGCGGTGCGGATCGCGCTCCGCACGCAGCAGGTGATCGCGCACGAGTCCGGCGTCGTGAACACGATCGACCCGCTCGGCGGCTCCTACTACGTGGAGCACCTGACGAGCACGCTCGAGGCGCAGGCGTACGAGTACTTCGACCGCATCGAGGCGCTCGGCGGCGTGATCCCGGCGATCAAGGAGAACTTCTTCCAGCGCGAGATCGCCGAGGCGTCGTTCCGCTACCAGTCCGAGGTGGAGTCGGGGAAGCGGGTCGTCGTGGGCGTGAACCGCTACCTCCTGGACGAGGAGGAGCCCGTCCCCATCCTCCGCATCGATCCGGCGCTCGAGCGCAAGCAGGTCGAGCGCCTGCAGGCGGTGCGCGCGCGGCGCGACTCCGCCGCCGTGGAGGCGCGCCTGGCGGCGCTCAAGGCCGCGGCCTCCGCGGAGGGCGTCAACCTCATGCCGCCGATCATCGAGGCGGCGCGGGACTACGTGACCCTCGGGGAGATGTGCGACGCGCTCCGCGAGGTGTGGGGCGTGTGGCGCGAGACCCCCGTCTTCTGAGCGTCAACCCCGAGGTCTGGCGACGATGAGCGTCCAGGGAAACGGGCGCCGGACTCGGCTGACGAGCGCGTACCGCGCGACGAGCGCCGCGAAGCGGCGGGACGACCAATGGTTGATGTGTCCCGGCGTGTCTCCGAGGCGGCGCACGTCGCGGCCGGCGAGCAGATGGACGGCGCGCCAGAGCGGCTCGTTCGGGACGCTCAGGACGAGGCTCGCCCGGGCCACCCGGGCGAGCTCGGCGAGTGCCGTGTCGGGTCGTTCCAGGTGCTCGAGCACCTCCAGGGCGCACACGCACTCGAAGGCATCGTCCGCGTAGGGGAGGGCGTAGGCGGAGGCCTCGACGAAGGAGACGAGGCCCGCGTCCCTCCGTCGCCATTCGGCGCGCAGCCGTTCCGCTCCGATGTCCACTCCGACCGTCCGCGCCCCGGTCGCGCGGGCGAGCCGCTCGGTGACGATCCCTTCGCCGCATCCGACGTCCAGGATGGAGCCTGGGCCGAGCTCGCGGACGGCGACCTCGACCTCGCGCACGAAGCGGCCGACGAGCCACCGGGCGAGCGGGTTCGAGGAGCCGTACTTGTCGGTCGCGTTGCCGGCCGGGCCCTGGAAGTCGGCTGCGTCCACCTCTGGGTGAGAGGGCGCGCCGTGCTGGCCGGTGGGGCCGGCGCTCAGCGGCGGACGTCCTCGACCATCGCGTCCACGCGCTCGCGCTCCTCGAGGCGCTCCTCGTGCTGCGAGGTGATGAGCTCCGAGAGGAGCCCCAGGGAGACGAGCTGGATCCCGACCACGACGAGGAGCACGCCGAGCGTGAGCAGCGGCCGGTGCCCGATGGCCTCGCCCCAGATCTTCAGCATCGTCAGGTAGAGCAGGACGACCAGGCCGATCGCACCCATGAGCAGGCCCAGGCCGCCGAAGAGGTGGAGCGGCCGGTGCCGGTACCGGCCCATGAAGGTCACGCTCAGGAGGTCGAAGAAGCCGCGCAGGTAGCGCTCGGGCCCGTACCGCGAGCGCCCGTGCGTGCGGGCGCGGTGGTTGACGGGGATCTCGGCCACGCGGTACCCGCGGTAGGCGGCGAGCACC
>DATLYU010000116.1:0-6671 GCA_035574435.1 Gaiellaceae bacterium
CGCGGGCGGCGGCTCGCGCGCGCCGCGCGCGCCGCGCACCGCGCAGGGGACGTGCCGAGGGCCGCTCGCTATGCGGCCGCCGCGCACGACCTGGCCTCCGATCCCGTCACGCTCGCCGATCTGCTGCTCGTCGAGTCGGACCTGCGGATGCGTGACGGGGATCTCGAGGGAGCCCACAACGCGCTGACCGCACAGGCGGAGCTCGTCGTCGGCATCGACCGGCGCCGTGCCGCGACCATGCTCCTCCTCGCCTCGAAGCTCCGGATCTACCGGCTCGAGGCGAGCGCGGCCGCGGACAAGGTCGACCGTGCGCTCTCCCTCCTCGAGCCTGCGGACTGGGGCGTGCTGCACGACGCCGCGCTCGGCATGAGCACGACGGTCGCCGGCCGCCCGGGCGCACGGGAGGCGGCGCTCGCGGCCGCCGCGGCGGCCGCGAGGTCGCCACACGGCCACGCCCACACCCTCGCGATCGCCTGGCCGCTGATCTGGCTCGAGGAGTACGACGTCGCCCGGGAGGTGACCGCGCGGGCGGTCGGCGTGCAGCGCGAGGCGGGGTTCCTGCTCTATCTGCCGCAGTCGCTCCTGCCCAGAGCCGAGCTCGACTTCCGGACGGGCGCCTGGGATGCCGCTCTCGCGTCCGCGTCGGAGGCGCTCGCGTTGTTCCAGGAGACCGAGCAGCCGAGCGAGGCGGCGTGGGCGGCGGCCGTCCTGGCGCGCATGGAGGCTGCGCGGGGGAGTGCGGATACGTGTCGACGCCTGGCTCAGCGCGCCCTGGCGAGCGACGTCGAGTTCGGGCTTCGCAGCGCGTCGGCCCATGCTCTGGGGGCGCTGGGGCTCCTCGCGCTCGGGGTGCGCGACCCCGAGGAGGCGATCGCTCCCTTGGAGACGGCGGGGCGCATCGCGGCTCTCGGAGGTGTCGGCGAGCCGTGGCTGCTGCTGACGCCGCCGGACCTCGTCGAAGCGCTCGCGCGCACGGGCCGCGACACGCGTGCCGAGGAGGTGCTCTCGGAGTTCTCCCTCGCGGCGGAGCGGGCGGGTCGCACGTCGGCGCGGGCGGCGGCGGCACGGTGCCGCGGCATCCTCGCCGACGAGGAGTGGGACGAGGCGTTCGAGGAGGCCCTCTCGCTGCACGACACGGTCCCGGCGCCCTTCGAGCGCGCGCGCACCGAGCTCTGCTACGGGGAGAGGCTTCGCCGTTCGCGCCGTAGGGTGGACGCGAGGGAGCACCTGCGCAGCGCGGCTGCCGCGTTCGATGCCTTGGGCGCCCAGCCGTGGAGCGACCGCGCGCGCGCGGAGCTTCGGGCGAGCGGCGAGACGGCGCGCAGGCGCTCTTCGCCCGTCGACTCGCTGACCGAGCAGGAGCGCGCAGTCGCCCGCCTGGTGGTGGACGGTGCGACCAACCGCGAAGCTGCTGCGGCGCTCTTCGTGAGCCCGAAGACGATCGAGTTCCACCTGGGTCACGTGTACCGCAAGCTCGGAGTGCGCTCGCGAACGGAGCTCACCCGCTCCTACCCGAACCTCTGAGCGACGAACGGGCCCGTCATCCACTTCGCTCCCGACCGGTCGAAGCCGGCGGCGGGCGTGCCGGGCGGAACGGCTGCAGGCCGAGTGCGGCTGCATCATTCTTCCAGCGACCCGGGCCGACCCCGGGCGCTTCGACACCATGGCGGACAGCATCCCTTCCGAACGCGCCCTCGAGCAGCGCGGCCACGACCCGCTCGGCGCCGTGCCGCGCGCCGGGCGGCCGTCCTCCGGCCGGCTCGCGCGCGTCGCCGCCCAGCCGGGCCACGTCCGGATCGACGCCTGAGGAGCCGAGGTGGGCGTCCGCGTCCGCTTCGCGCCGAGCCCGACCGGGTCGCTCCACCTCGGCAACGCCCTGACCGCGGTCGTGAACCGCCGCTTCGCGGACGAGCACGGCGGCGTGCTCGTCCTGCGGATCGACGACACCGATCCCGCCCGCGCCATCCCGGGCGGGGAGGCGGCGATCCTCGAGGACCTGGCGTGGCTCGAGATCGGCTTCGAGGAGGGGCCGGTCCGGCAGAGCGAGCGCGCCGACCTCTACCGCGAGGCGGCCGAGCGCGCGCTCGCCGGCGGTCGTGCCGTGCGCGACGCGGAGGGCGCCGTCCGCCTCGCCGCCGGGGGCACCACCCTCCTGCGCCCGGACGGGACGGCCACCTACCAGCTCGCCTCGGTCGTGGACGACCTCGAGCTCGGCATCACGCACATCCTGCGCGGCTCGGACCACCGGCCGAACCTGGCCGTGCAGACCCGGATCGCGAGCGCGCTGGGCGCGCGCCTGCCGGTCGTCATCCACCACGGGCTGATCCTGGGCTCGGACGGGAAGAAGCTGTCCAAGCGCCACGGGCACTCCTCCATCGCCGATCTGCGCGAGGAGGGCCTCCCCGCCCGCGCGGTGCGCGCCTACCTGGAGGAGCTCGGCCGTCCCGAGCACGACGTGCAGCTCGACCTACGCCGCCTGCGCCGGCTTGCGATCGAGGCGATCGCGGCCATGTCCGACGAGGAGCTGGCCGCGGCGGCGGCGGTGCCGCTGGAGGTCGTCCCCGCCCTGCGCGGGGCACGCACGCTCGTCGAGGCCCGCGAGTACGCGCGCCTCGTGCTCGAGCCCGCCCGGGTGGAGCTGCCGCCCGAGGCCGGGCCGACGCTCGAGCGGTTCGCCGAGCTGCGCGCGGGGGCGCCCGAGCGCCTCGCCCCCGAGGAGGCGCGCGCCCTCGTGCGCGAGCTGCAGGCAGTCGGCGGAGACCTGCGCGCGCTCCGCCTGGCGCTGACCGGCGCCGAGCGCGGCCCCGAGCTCGCGGCCGTGCTCGCCGCCGTGCCGCGCGCCGAGGCGCTCAGGCGCACGGCCTGACTACGATCGCGCCCGTGCGCCTCTACGACACGCTCACGCGCTCGCAGGCCGAGCTGCCGCCGCCACCCGGCCCGATCCGCATGTACGTGTGCGGATCGACCGTCTACCAACGCATCCACGTTGGCAACTCCCGGCCCTTCGTCCTCGCCATGTGGCTGCGGAGCTGGCTCCGCCACTCGGGCTACGAGGTCACGCTCGTGCACAACATCACCGACGTCGACGACAAGGTGTACGCGGAGGCGGCGCGCCTCGGCATCGGCAGCCGCGAGCTCGCGGAGCGCGCGACGCGCTGGTTCTTCGAGGACACGGACGACCTCGGGCTCGGCCGGCCGGACGTCGAGCCGCGGGCGACGGAGACGATCCCGGAGATCGTCGCGTTCATCCAGGAGCTGCTCGCGACGGGGCACGCCTACGTCGCGAACGGCGACGTCTACTTCAGCGTCGCGAGCTTCCCCGAGTACGGCCGGCTCTCCGGCGCACGGCTCGAGGAGATGGTCGCCCAGGAGACGAGCGAGCTGAAGCGCGACCAGCGCGACTTCGCGCTCTGGAAGGCGCAGAAACCGCACGAGGACGCGGCCTGGGACTCCCCCTGGGGCCCCGGCCGGCCGGGCTGGCACATCGAGTGCTCGGCCATGGCGGAGAAGTTCCTCGGCCCCGAGTTCGAGCTCCACGGAGGCGGCGCCGACCTCCGCTTCCCCCACCACGAGAACGAGCTCGCGCAGTCCCGGAGCCTCGGGCACCCGTTCGCGCGCATCTGGGTGCACAACGGGCTGCTCGAGCTCGACGAGGCGAAGATGTCCAAGTCGCTCGGCAACGTCGTCACGCTCCGCAGCGTGCTCGACACGTGGGGCCGGGAGGCGCTGCTCGTCTTCCACCTCTCCGGCCACTGGAGCAAGCCGGTCGACTTCTCGGACGAGGTGATGGAGCAGGCGCTCGCGCGGGCAGAGCGGCTCCGGGACGTCTTCCGCGGCCCGCACGAGCCTGCGCCGGACGGCGCGTGGGAGCGCTTCGCCGCGGCCCTCGAGGACGACTTCAACACCCCTGCCGCCCTCGCCGTGCTGCACGAGTGGCGTGACCACGACCTGCTGCGGCGGGCGCTCGGGCTCTTCGGGCTCGCGTCGCTCGCCGAGGAGGAGCAGGCTCCGCCGGAGGTGGTCGAGCTGGCGGAGCGCCGCCAGCAGGCCCGCGCGGCGCGCGACTTCGAGGAGGCGGATCGCCTGCGCGCGGAGCTCGAGCGCGCCGGCTGGGAGGCCCGCGACGAGCCGGGCGGCTACCGGCTCGTCCCGCGCCGGTGAGCCGCGACCTCGTGTACGGGCGGCGGCCCGTCGACGAGCCGGGCGGCTACCGGCTCGTCCCGCGCCGATGAGCCGCGACCTCGTGTACGGGCGGCGGCCCGTCCGGGAGCTCGTGCGGGGGCCGCGCGAGGTGATCGAGGTGTGGGCGAGCGAGCGGGCGCTCGCGCAGCTCCCCTGGCTCGAGGCAGGGCCCCGCCCGCGCGTGAAGCCCGAGCGCGAGCTGACCGAGGCGGCCGGCACGCGGGACCACCAGGGCGTCGTCGCCTGGTGCGAGCCGTACCGCTACGCCGACGCGTACGATCTCGCACGCGCCGAGCGGCCGCTCCTGGTGTGCCTCGACCAGGTCACCGACCCGCGCAACCTGGGCGCCGTCGTGCGCAGCGCCGAGGGCGCCGGCGCGACGGGCGTCGTCGTGCCGGCCCATGGCGCCTCGCGCGTGACTCCTGCCGTCTGCCGCGCCTCCGCGGGCGCGGTCGAGCACCTGCCCGTCGCCGTCGTGCCCAACCTGGCCCGCTACCTGGCCGAGATCAAGGGCCCCGCGCTGTGGGCTTACGCGGCCGACGCGGAGGGCACGATCCCGCTCTGGCAGGCCGAGCTCGCCGACGGCGTCGCGCTCGTCCTCGGGGCAGAAGGCAAGGGCATCAGGCCGCTCGTGCGGCGCGCCTGCGACGCGGCGATCGCGATCCCGCTGGCGGGCAAGGTCGGCTCGCTGAACGTCAGCGTCGCTGCGGGCATCCTCCTCTTCGAGGCGCGTCGCCAGCGGACGGCGGCCGCCGCGCCGGCCGCTCGTTGAGCGCCCGGCGCGCGCTCCCGAGCTCGGCCGGCGAGAATGGGAGGAGCGATGGCCGAGCCGACGCTGTACCTCTTCGACGGCTACAACCTGCTGCACGCGGGCGGGTTCCGCAGCCCGTCCGAGCTCGTGGACGTCCTCGCCAGCTTCGTCGGCGCGCGCGGGGCGCGCGGCGTCGTCGTCTTCGACGGCGTGGGGGACGACCGGCAGGTGGGCGCGCTCGACGTCCGCTTCGCCGCGCACGCGGACGACGTGCTCGAGCGGCTCGCCGCCGAGCACCGGGCGAGCGAGAGCGTCTGCCTCGTCTCCTCCGACGCCGCCGTGCGCGGCGTGTCGGGACAGGAGGTGCGCAAGCTCTCCTCCGCCCATTTCCTGGCCGAGCTCGCGCCCGCGACCCACCGCGAGCAGGAGCGGCGTGGGGCGGGCAGCCGCGTCGCCGACCGCCTCGACCCAGAGACGCGGGAGCGCCTGGAGCGCCTACGCCGCGGCGGCTGAGGGACAGCCAGGTCGTCACGCGAACACGTGTTCCGAGCATTCTGCGAAAAGCGCAAAGGGGTTGTAACGCTCGCCAAGGGGTGCTAGGTTCTCCCTCAACTTCAAGGTGAGACTTGCGTCGAGCCACCGAGTCCGAGCCAGGGGAGCCGCCACGTGACAGCCCGCACCGCCACCGCAGCGAAGTCCGCGACCAGAGTCCAACGCGAGCTCGAGGACCTGCAGCTCGTCCTCCGCGCCCGGAACGGGAGCCAGGAGGCCCTGGATGCCCTGCTGCGACGCTACTCGGGCTTCGTGCGGCTGAAGGCGAGCTCGTACTTCCTGGCCGGCGGCGACGCCGACGACCTCGTCCAGGAGGGGATGATCGGCCTCTTCAAGGCCGTCCGCGACTTCCGGCCGGACAAGGAGACGTCGTTCCGGAGCTTCGCGGAGCTGTGCGTGACCCGGCAGATCATCACCGCCATCAAGACGGCCACGCGCTTCAAGCACGCCCCGCTGAACACCTACGTCTCCTTCAGCCATACGCCCGCCGGCCAGGAGGCGGACGGCGACTGCACGCTCGGCGACGCGCTCCCCGGCCCGAGCGTCCACGACCCCTCGGTCTGCGTCATCTCCACCGAGGAGCTGCAGAGCCTCGTGTTCTGCCTCGGCACGGGCCTCTCCGCGCTCGAGGCGCAGGCGCTCCGGCTGTACCTCGAGGGCAACTCCTACGAGGTGATGGCCGAGGAGCTCGGCTGCGACACGAAGACGATCGACAATGCGCTGCAGCGCGTGAAGCGGAAGATCCTCGCGCACCAGAAGGAGCGCGAGGTCCTCGCCTGACCCGGGCGGTCACATCCGCGGGACACATCTCTGGGGGACATGTCTGGGGGACAGACCCCAGGACATGGCCGTTTCGACCACCTCCCGCGGGGCGGACACGCGGACGACGTCGTGGGACATGCCGCCTGGAGGCAGGTCCCGGGGACAGACCCCTGGACATGTCCGGGCACGGCCGCTGGACATGTCCTGCCGCGGCGGGAAGCCGGAGGCGGGACTCGAACCCACGGCCTATCGCTTACAAGGCGATTGCTCTACCAGCTGAGCTACTCCGGCGCCCCGCGGATGGTAGACGCCGCATCGGGCTCCGGCCGCCCGCCGCGCCGACTGGCGGTATCGGAGCGGCGCGCAGCCGTTCATAATCGCCGGCATGCAGCCGGCTGACACGACAGCCGCGGAGACGACGGCC
>DATLYU010000117.1:0-8659 GCA_035574435.1 Gaiellaceae bacterium
CGAGGTCGAGCCAGGCGGCGGCGAGGCCCGCGAGCCATGCCAGCGCGGCCGCGGCGGCCGGCGACAACGGGCTCGCGGCGGCCGCGAGCAGGCCGAAGGCGAGGACGAGCGGCGCGGCGGGGAGCGCGAGCGCGTTGGCCGGGACGGTGTAGAGCGGCGCCTCGCCGAAGTGGAGGAGCACGATCGGGCAGGTGACGAGGCCGCAGACGAGCGAGACGCCGACTCCTTCGCGGGCCGCGTGCGGTAGCGGAAGCCCGGCGAGGGGCGACCGTACGCGCGGCAGCCCCCAGAAGATCGCGGCGACGGCGGCGAAGGAGAGCTGGAAGCCGGGCTCGAGGAGCGCCGTCGGGGCCCAGGCGAGGAGCACGAGCGCGCCCAGGGCGAGGAAGTGCCAGCGGTCGCGGGGGCGGCCGGCAATCCACGCAAGCGAGGCGAGCGCGCCCGCGACGCCGGCCCGGACGACCGAGGGCTGCCAGCCCACCGTGAGCACGTACGCGGCGATCGCGAGCAGCGTCGCGCCCTCCCGCGCGAGACGCGGGAGCCGAAGCAGCCAGGCCAGGCCGAAGACGCCGGCAGCGAGGAACGCCACGTTCTGGCCCGAGACGGCCAGCAGGTGGTACAGCCCGGACGCGCGGAAGCGGTCCAGCACGGGGCGCGGAAGGCCCTCGTCCTCGCCCAGCACCACGCCGAGGACCAGCGCCCGACGCCCGCGGTCGGCGCCGCGGCCGACGGCGTCCTCGACCCGCTCGCGCAGCCGGTCGCCGAGCGCGGGGATCCCGCCTCGGGTTCCGACCTGCTCCCACGAGCGTGCTCGCAGCACGACGTGGACGCCTTGGCGCGCGAGCCAGGCCCGCTCGTCGAACCCGTCTCGCGCGGGCCGAGGCTCCGTGACGCGCACGAGCGCGTCCAGGACCGCCCCGCGCGGCGGCGAGCGGCCGACAGGCAGCACGAGGAGCACACGCTCGCGCAGCCGCCGCGCGCCGAAGCGGCGCGCCTCGGCAAGAGCGCGCACCGCCCACTCGGTGCGCCGGGGGGCGCCGGTGACGACGAGCTCCGCCCGCGCGGACTCGCCGGCGTACGGGAGCAGCACGCTCGCCCGCAGGGCGTCCATGCGCAGCGAGCCCCACCACAGCCCGGCGAGGGCAAGCGCGGCGGCGAGCAGCACCCAGCGTGCGGGCCCGGTGGCCGCGACCATGCTGCCGACTGCGGCGGCGACCGCGAGCGCGAGCGCCCAGGGACCCGCACCGACGGCGTTCGCGGCCGCGAGCCCCGCGCAGGCGGAGGCCGCGAGCAGCGCGGGCCGGTGGAGCTCGAGCGCCTGGCTCACGGGGTTACCAGGTCGCGGAGCTGCTCGATGCGGGCGGGGCCGATGCCCGGGACGGCGTCCAGATCGTCCACCGATCGGAAGGGCCCGTGCTCCGTGCGGTAGTCGACGATGTGCTGGGCGGTGACCGGGCCGATGCCGGGCAGGGCGTCGAGCTCCTCGGCGCTCGCCGCCGAGAGGCTGACCCGAGCCGCCGCGGCCGTTCCCGGCATGGCCGGGCCGCTTCCGCTCGCGCGCCCGACAGCCGGCGGCCCCGAGGAGGCCTGTCGCTCCATCCGTCGGGGAACGACGACCTGGAGGCCGTCCACGAGCGGGGCGGCCAGGTTGAGCGCGGCGAGATCCGCGCGCCGCGCGGCTCCTCCTGCACGCGCGACCGCGTCCGCGACCCGCGCTCCGTCGCGCAGCCGGTAAAGGCCGGGCCGGCGGACGGCGCCGACCACATACACGACGAGCGGCGGGCGGGAAGGCGGCGTGACGACGGCCTCGAGCGGCGCGACCGCGTCGCCCGCGGTCGCGGTGCCCGACTGCGACAGGCGCTGCCCGACGAGGACGAGCCCGGCGAGCAGGGCGCACGCGAGCGCAAAGGCGGTCGCACGGGAAACCGGCGGGGACGGCATGCCGACCAGGGTGGCGGGAAAGGCGTAACGAGTGGGTCACGCTTCCGTCAGGACCCCGTGCCAACCACGGGCAACCGGGCGCACGGCCGCTCGAGCGCCGTCCGGACGGCGCACGCCACGCTCCGTAGCGCGTCGAGGCTCCGCCGTCCGGCGCGAGGAACGTGCGCGGCAGAGGAGGCAGGCGGGAGCGAGACGGAGGAGCGGAAGCGACGGGAGACGCGCGGAAGGCGAGGGAGCCGAGCGGAGAGGGGCGAGGGGCCCGGCGGGCGACGGGGCGAGCCCCGCGGCGGGCGGCGACGCAGCGACCGTCGGGCAGAGAGGCGGCGCCGCGGGGGCTCGCGGCTAGCCGCGAGTCCAGGTCGCGCACGCCTGCGGGGAGGCGAGACCCTGGACGCCGATCGCCCGCACGCAGGTACGGAAGCTCTTCGTCTTCTTGTTCAGCCCGGTCAGCCGGTACGAGGTGGTCGTCAGCCCGCTGGCCACGACCGAGCCGTCCTTTGTCAGCGTGTACGTGACCGGCCCGCGCGGGTCCTCGCTCGGGCCCCACCCGACGACAAGCGCGTTGCGCTCCTCGCCCAGGCTGAGGAACGGGCCCGGCTGGGTCGGCCCCCACCCGATCGTGATGCTGTCCTGCGACGCTGCCAGGACGGCGGGGTTCGCCGGCGGCTGCGGCCCCGCCGTCTGGGCAGACGCGGAGGGAAGGAGGGTCACGAGCGCGGCAAGCCCGAGCGTCGCGCCCGCGAGCAAGCGAGCGAGGGAGCCGCGGCGGCGGAGGGCGGGAGCGGTGGCGTGCGGGCGGCTCGCACGCGTGCCGGCTGTCGTCCCTCGTGCCACACCGGAGAAATCGAGCGCTCGCCTCGGCCCCGGGATTCCCGGAAGCGCGCCGGCGGGATCCCCGGAACGGGTGCGCCGGGGAGGCCGGTTCGCGGTAGCGGCCGGCGGTCACCCCCGAGGCGTCCGGGAGCTCAGGTCACGAAGTTGACGAGCTTGCCGGGGACGACGATCGTGCGTGCCGCCTCCCCGCCGTTCAGGTAGGCCTGCACGCGCTCGGACGCGCGCGCCAGCGCGACGAGCTCGTCCTCGGGCGTGTCGGGGGCCACGTGCAGGCGGTCGCGGATCCGCCCGTTCACCTGCACGACCACCTCCACCGTCTCCACCTCGAGCAGCGCGGGGTCGGCCTCGGGCCAGGGCTGCTCCCACAGCCGCTCGTGCCCGAGGCGCTGCCACAGCTCCTCCGCGACGTGGGGCGCGTAGGGCTGGACGAGCGACACGGCCGTCTCGGCGGCGAAGCGCGAGTCCGGGCCGGAGCGGTCGCGCGAGAGCTCGTTGACGAGCTCCATGATCGCCGCGATGGCGGTGTTGAACGCGAAGCGGCGGCCGATGTCGTCGGTCACCTTCGCGATCGCCCAGTGCGCCTTGCGCGCGAGCGGGCCTCCCGCCGGCGGCCCCGCGGGCGCCGTCTCCGCGACCTCGCTCACCACCCGCCAGAGGCGGCGGACGAAGCGCGCCATCGCCTCGACGCTCGTCTCCGTCCACTCCATGTCCTCGTCCGCGGGGCCGAGGAAGAGGATGTTCAGGCGGCACGCGTCCGCGCCGTAGCGCTCCACGAAGTCGTCCGGCCCGACGATGTTGCCGGCGCGCTTCGACATCTTCGTCTTGCCGAGGGTCACCCACCCGTTCGAGAAGAAGCGCGCGAACGGCTCGCGGAAGCCGACGAGCCCCATGTCGTTCAGCACCTTGACCCAGAAGCGGGCGTAGATCATGTGCATGGTCGCGTGGTCGACGCCCCCGATGTACAGGTCGACCGGGTTCCAGTAGTCCACGGGCGCCCGGTCGAAGGGAGCGCGATCGTTGCGGGCGTCGCAGTAGCGCAGGAAGTACCACGACGAGTCCACGAACGTGTCCATGGTCTCCGTCTCCCGCCGGGCCGGCCCCCCGCACGCGGGGCAGGTCGTGCGCACCCACTCCTCGGCCTGCGCGAGCGGCGGGCGACCCTTCGGCTTGTAGTCCTCGATCTCGGGAAGCACGACGGGCAGGTCCTCGTCCGGGACGGGCACGATCCCGCACGCCTCGCAGTAGACGACGGGGATCGGGCAGCCCCAGTAGCGCTGGCGCGAGAAGCCCCAGTCGCGCAGGCGGTAGTTGACCGTGAACCTCCCTCTCCCCTCGCCGGCCAGCTTCTCGACGATCCGGCGGCCGCCCTCTGGCGCCGGGAGCCCGTCGAACGCGCCCGAGTTGACGAGCACCTCGCCCTCGGCGTGCTCGACGTACGCGGCGCCCGCGTCCACCTCGCCGCCCGGGGGAGCGACGACCTGGCGCACGGGGAGCCCGAACGCGGCGGCGAAGTCGAAGTCGCGCTGGTCGTGGGCCGGCACGGCCATGATCGCGCCGGTGCCGTAGTCGGTCAGGACGTAGTCGGCCACGTACACGGGCAGCCGCTCTCCGTTCACCGGGTTGACGGCGTGCAGCCCGGTGAAGACGCCGGTCTTCTCCGCCGCCGCGGCCCGCTCCTCGGTCTTCTTCGCGCCCGCGCGGCGCACGTACTCCTGCACCTCGTCCGAGGCGATGCGCGCGACCAGCTCGTGCTCCGGGGCGAGGACGAAGAAGGTCGCCCCGTACAGCGTGTCCGGGCGCGTCGTGAAGACGGGGACGTCCTCTTCCAGCTCCTCGATCCGGAAGAGGATCTCCGCTCCCTCGGAGCGCCCGATCCAGTTGCGCTGGCGCGCCTTGATCGACTCCGGCCAGTCCACCGTGTCCAGGTCGTCGAGCAGCGCGTCGGCGTAGTCCGTGATCCGGAAGAACCACTGCTCCATCACGCGGGAGACGACCTCGGCCCCGCAGCGCTCGCAGCGCCCGTCGTGCACCTGCTCGTTGGCGAGCACGGTCTGGTCGTTCGGGCACCACTTGACCGGGGCGCCCTTGCGGTAGGCGAGCCCGCGCTCGTAGAAGCGCAGGAACTGCCACTGCTGCCAGCGGTAGTACTCGGGCTCGTGGGTGGAGAGCTCGCGGGCCCAGTCGATCGCCCACCCGATCCGCTTCATCGAGCGCCGGATGTTCGCGATGTTGCGCTCCGTGGTGACGCGCGGGTGCAGCCCCTCCTTGATCGCGGCGTTCTCGGCCGGCAGGCCGAAGGAGTCGAAGCCCTGCGGGTGCAGGACGCGCAAGCCGCTGCGGGCGCGGAAGCGGGAGACGACGTCCCCGATCGTGTACACGAGCATGTGCCCCATGTGCAGGGTTCCCGAGGGGTACGGGAGCATCTCCAGCACGTAGGACTTGCCCTGCCGCTCCGCCTCGTCCGGGCGCGGGTTCGGGACCTCGAAGGCCCGCTCGGCCTCCCAGACCGCCTGCCACTTCTCCTCGATCGCCTTCGGGTCGTAGGGCTCCATCGCTCTCGTCGCGTCTCGGGGAACAAAAAAGCCTCTCGCGGGAGAGGCCTGGAGGGAACGTCGCGGCTCCGCCGCGCTCGCCCCCTGGGCTATGCAAGAAGCCTCGCCACTCCGCGTGCGATCGTAGCAGCGTCGGTCTTGACGCACACCGGCGGCGATTCCATGCTGGCGTCGTGCGACCCGAGACGAAGTACGCGCTGAGCGGAGACATCCACATCGCGTACCAGGTCGTCGGCACGGGGCCGCCCGACATCGTCTTCGTCCCCGAGTTCTGGCACTCGATCGAGGCGCAGTGGGACGAGCCCTCGTTCGCCGCCTTCCTCGAGCGCGTGACCTCGTTCGGCCGGCTCGTCAGCTTCGACCAGCGCGGGACGGGGCTCTCCGACCCGGTCGCGCTCTCCGACCTCCCGTCCCTCGAGCAGTGGATGGACGACGTCCGGGCCGTCATGGACGAGATCGGCTCCGAGCAGGCCGTGCTCCTGGGGCTCGGCGGAGGCGGCTGCATGGCGATCCTCTTCGCCGCGACCTACCCGCAGCGGACCGCAGGCCTCATCCTCGTCAACAGCTTCGCGCGCCTCTCGCGAGCGCCCGACTACCCTTGGGGGCGCTCGCCGGACCTCGAGCAGGACACCCGCGAGCTCATGCGCAACGCCTGGGGCCGCGGCGTGCTCCTCGACCAGGTCGCTCCGAGCCGCGTCGACGATCCGGAGTTCCGCCGCTGGTGGGCGCGCTACCAGCGCCTCGGCCTGAGCCCGGGCGGGATCATGACCGTGCGCTCGATGCTCTCCGAGTTCGACGTGCGCGACGTCCTGCCGACGGTGCAAGCTCCGACCCTCGTCGTCCACCGGCGCGACAACGTCTGGAACCGCGTCGAGCACGGCCGCTACCTCGGCGAGCACATTCCGGGCGCCGAGTACGTCGAGGTCCCCGGAGCGGACAACTTCCCGTTCCTCGGAGACTCCGCCTCCATCCTCGACCGCATCGAGCGCTTCGTCGCCCGGCTCAGCGAGGTCGAGGCCGTCGACCGCATGCTCGCCACCCTCGTGTTCGCGGACGTCGTGGGCTCGACGGACAAGATCGCAGAGGTGGGAGACGCCCGCTGGGCGCAGCTCCTGCGCGCGTACCACGAGCTGTGTCGCGCCGAGCTCGACCGGTTCCGCGGGACCGAGATCGACACGGCCGGCGACGGGATCTTCGCGTCGTTCGACGGCCCCGCGCGCGCGGTGCGCTGCGCGCAGGCGATCGTGCGCGGAGTCGAGAACCTCGGGCTCGGCGTGCGAGCCGGAGTCCACGCGGGAGAGGTCGAGCGACGAGACGGGCGCGTCGCGGGGCTCGCCGTCCACATCGCGCAGCGGGCGATGGGCGAGGCGGAGCGCGGCACGGTGGTCGTCACGAGCACGGTCAAGGACCTCGTCGCCGGGTCCGGCCTCGCGTTCAGCGACCTCGGCCCCCGCGAGCTCAAGGGAGTCCCCGAGCGCTGGCATCTCTACCGCGTCGCCGAGTGACCGAGGCCGCGGCGCTGCTGCCGAGCTCGGCTCGGGTCGAGAACGGCGAGCTCCTGCTCGGAGACGTGCGCGCCTCGGCGCTCGCGGAGCGCTTCGGCACACCGCTCGTCGTGTACTGCGAAGAGACGCTTCGTGCCCAGGCCCGCGCGCTGCGCGAGGCTGCAGGAAGGCGCGGCCGCGTGTTCTACGGTACGAAGGCGTTCGCGAACGTCTCCGTTCTCCGCCTCTTTCGGGAAGAAGGCGTCGGCGCGGATGTCGCGTCCTCCGGCGAGCTGGCGTTCGCTCGAGCGGCCGGGCTCGGAGGGAGCGAGCTCGTCGTCCACGGAAACAACAAGGGCGAGGAGCTCCTCGTGCAGGCGGCCGTCGAGCGGGCGCCCGTCGTCCTCGACGCTCCGGACGAGGCGGCGCTCGCCGCTGCGGCCGGGGTCGAGCGCGTGCTCGTCCGGCTGACGCTCGGCGTCGACGCCGACACCCACGAGGCGATCGCGACCGGCCACGCGGGCTCGAAGTTCGGCCTGCCGCCCGACGAGGCGCGCTCGCTCCTCGCCGATGCGCGCGAACGGGGCCTCGACGTGCTCGGGCTCCATGTCCACGTCGGCTCCCAGCTTCCCGACTTCACCGCGCAGGCGGAGACGATCGAGCGGCTCGCCGCCTTCGCCGCCGAGTGCCGCGACGCGCTCGGCTGGGAGGCGCGCGTCGCCGACCTCGGCGGAGGCTTCGGGATCCGCCATCACCCCGACGACGACGTCGCCGACGCGGTCGCGCTCGCCGCCGCCGCCGCCGAGAGCGCACGCCGTGCGTTCCAGGCCGGCGGGCTCCACGAGCCCGAGATCTGGATCGAGCCGGGCCGGTGCCTGGTCGGGCGCGCCGGGGTCACGCTCTACCGGGTGGGAGCGGTCAAGCGCCTCGCGGAACGAACCTGGGTGGCGGTCGACGGCGGCATGTCCGACAACCCGCGTCCGCAGCTCTACGGCGCCCGGTACACGGCGCTCTCGGCGGAGCGTGCGGACGAGGTCGCGACCGAGAGCGTCAGCATCGCGGGGATGCACTGCGAGTCCGGCGACGTCCTGATCGACGACACCGTGCTTCCCTCGCCACGCCGAGGCGACCTCCTCGCCGTCCCAGCGACGGGCGCGTACACGCTGGCGATGAGCTCGAACTACAACGGCGTCGGGCGACCCGCAGCCGTGCTCGTCGCGCGCGGCGAGGCTCGTCTCGTGCGGCGCCGCGAGGGCATCGAGGACCTCCTCGCGCTCGAAGCGTGAGCGGTCCGAGGGTCCGCTTCTGCGACGACCTCGGCCCGCGCGGGTTCGGGTGGATCGTCGAGGAGGCGCTCGCGCGCGCCTCGCACGCGCTCGCCGACGACGGCCGCGTGTGGCTCGTCGACCCGGTGGACTGGCCGCCCGCGCTCGAGCGCGCGCTCGAGCTGGGCGAGCCGGCGGGCGTGCTCCAGCTCCTCGACCGCCACGGGCGCGACTGCGCGGCGCTCGCGGAGCGGCTCGACGTGCCGCTGCTCGTCGCGCCCGCGGAGATCCCCGGAAGCCCGTTCCGATCCCTGCCCGTCGTGCGCCGGCGCGTCTGGCGCGAGGTGGCGCTCTGGTGGCCCCAGGCACGGACGCTCGTGGTCGCGGACGCGCTGGGCACGAACGCGTTCGCGACCGGAGGCGCCGATCCGCCCGGCGTGCACCTGCTCCTGCGCCTGACGCCGCCGCGACGCCTCGGCGAGCTCGGCGCCGAGCACCTGCTCGTCGGCCACGGCGAGGGGCTGCACGGGCCCGGCACGGCGGACGCGATCCGGCGCGCGCTCGCCACGAGCCGGCGAGGCCT
>DATLYU010000118.1:0-11556 GCA_035574435.1 Gaiellaceae bacterium
GAGCCCGAGCCGGAGCCCGAGCCGGTCGCGCTCGTGGAGCCCGAGCCGGAGCCCGAGCCGGTCGCGCTGGAGCCGTCTCCGCCCGCGGTCGAGCCCGCGTCCGCCGCCTGGCCCGAGCCTCCCTCCTCGGCCCCGCAGCCGCCCTCCTCGACCCCCGAGCCTGTGCGGGAGCCGGACCCCGCCGCGCCGGCCGCCGAGAGGCACGAGGCCGCGGGCGACGCCGTCCCGCCCGTGCCTGCCCGGGAGCCCGAGCCGCTGCCCGACTACATCGTCGTCTCCGACGCGCCTCCGCCCCCGCCTCCGGCGCCCGAGCCCGAGCCCGAGCCCGACCTCTCTGCGCTGCCGCTCCCCGACTACATCGTGGATCCCGAGCACCCGCGGCCCCGGATCGTCGAGCCGGTGGAGGAGGACGGCGACGACCCGGTCGCGCGCCTCAGCCGACGGCTCGCGAGCGAGTTTCCGCCCGTCTCCGGGAGCGCCGCGTCCGACGGACGCGGCCGGCCGGCGCCGAAGATGCCCGCGACCGACCGTGCCCGCGAGGAAGCCGAGCGCAAGTCGAGGAAGCGCCGCTCGGCCGAGGACCCGGGGGACGTGGCGGGCGACCTGAGCTGGATGCGCCAGCTCTCGGACCGCCTGAGCGCGTACAGCCTCGCGGACGACGAGCCGAGCGCAAACGGCGACACGCCCGGCGAGGACGAGGCCCCCGAGCGGCCGGCCTGAGCCGCCAGGCCCGCCGGCGCCTCCCGCTTGCGGGCGACGGCCGGGATGCGGGAAGCTGACCGCGTGGGCGGGCCCTTCCCGGAGAGCGAGCTGCGCTTCGCGGACGGGCTGCGCTCGCGCATCGAGATCCCCTCCGTCGAGGGCCCGCGGGTCCTGCGCGCGGTGCTCGAGGAGGCCGCCGCCCGCGACGTCCCCGTCCGCCGCGTCTCCCAGGGATCGGGCGTGATGATGCTCACGGACGCAGAGCTCGCCGAGCTGGCCGAGCTGGGCGCCGAGCACGGCGTCGAGGTCTCGCTCTTCCTCGGGCCGCGCGGCGCGTGGGACACCGGGGGTCAGTCGTTCGCGACCGCCGCCGTGGGAGGCGTCGCGCGCGCGGCGGCCGGCGTCGAGGCCGCGGTCGCGGAGGTCCAGCGGGGCGTTGCGCGCGGGATCCGCTCCTTCCTCGTCGCCGACCTCGGGGTGCTCGCGGCGCTCGGGCGCCTGAAGCGCGACGGCGACCTGCCGCCCTCCCTCGTCCTCAAGACGTCCGTCCTCCTGCCCTGCGCCAACCCGGAGGCGGCGCGGACGCTCCACGAGCTCGGCGCGACGACGCTGAACGTCGCGACCGACCTCGCGCCCGCCGAGCTCGCCGAGCTCCGGGCCGCGTGCCCGGCGCCGCTCGACGTCTACGTCGAGGCCCCCGACGACCAAGGCGGCTTCGTGCGCTTCTACGAGGTGCCGGACGTGATCCGGGCGGCCGCGCCCGTGTACGTCAAGCTCGGGCTGCGCAACGCGCCGAACATCTACCCCTCGGGGCTGCACCTGGAGGATCTCGCGGTCCGCCTCGGCCGCGAGCGCGTGCGGCGCGCGGAGCTCGTCCTGCGGCTGCTGCGGGAGCGCGCGCCCGAGCTCGTGGAGGGTCGCGGGGACGACCGCCCGCCCGACCTCGGGATCCCCGAGCCGTGAGAGAGCGCTTCCTCGCCCTCTACACCGCCGCGCTCGCCGACGTGCTGGACGCGCGCGGCCTGCACGCCCAGACGCTCCCGCCGGGGATCCGCCCGCTCGAGCGCGGGCTGCGTCTCGCCGGCCCGGCCTTCACCGTCACCGGGCGGCCGGCCGAGATCGCGGACCACGACGCCGCCCTGCGCAAGGTGCTGCGCATGCTGGGCGACGTCCCGCCCGGGCACGTCGCCGTCTACGACTGCGCGCACGGCGTCTCGGCCCACCTGGGCGAGCTGTCCGTCACCTCGCTGCACGCGCGGGGCGTGGCCGGCTGCGTGCTCGACGGCGGCTGCCGCGACGTGCGCTTCGTCCTCGACACGGGCTTCTCGGTCTTCTGCCGGCACGTGACGCCGGAGGACTCCACCTGGCGCTGGGAGCTCGAGGCCACGCAGGTCCCCGTGCGTATCGGCGGCGTGACGGTCGCGCCGGGCGACTGGGTCGTCGGCGACGACGACGGCGTCGTGGTCGTGCCGCAGGACGTCGCGTCCGAGGTTCTCGCCGAGGCCGAGCAGAAGGCGGCGACGGAGAGCGAGATCCGGCTCGCCGTGCGCTCCGGGATGCCTCCGCTCGAGGCGTACGAGCGCTACGGGACTTTCTGACGCACGGCCCGTGCGTCAGCCGGTCTCGGCCTCGCGCGGAACCGGGTTCCAGGCCGGGCTGAAGTCGTTGTTGTCGGAGTCGGTCAGCGTCTCCTCCTCGCGCGCCTCGTCCACGGTCACGATCGCGCCGTCGCGCGAGAACGCGATCAGACGCCCGTCGGGCGACCAGGACGGCTCGATCGCGTCGGCGCCGACGCTCGTCAGCCGGCGCACGCCCTTGCGCCCGACGGTGAGGACGTAGACGTCGAAGAACGGGCCCCCGGCGTTCGACGAGAACGCGAGCCGCGCCCCGTCGGGCGACCAGGCGGGATGCTGCGAGGTGGCGCCCAGGAAGGTGAGGCGCCGCGCGTCGGAGCCATTGGCCGCCATCAGCCAGAGCTCCTCCTCCTGGCGCCCGATCTCGCGCCGGACGTACGCGATCCGCGAGCCGTCGGGAGACCAGGCGGGCTGAGACTCGCTCGCGCTCGGGCCGGTCAGGCGGCGCAGCCCGGTGCCGTCCGCGCGGACGACGACGAGGTCGCTCTCGTCGCGCTCGAACACGAGCCGCGAGCCGTCCGGCGACCAGCTCGGATGCCGGTCCTCCGCCGGGCCCGAGGTGAGGCGCCGCGTCCCCGTCCCGTCCACGTTCATCACGTACAGGTCGAACGTCCCGGCGCGGCGGCTCGCGAACGCGATCCGCCGGCCGTCCGGCGACCAGGCCGGGTCGATCTGGAAGAAGAGGCGGCGCGCCGAGGTCGCGTCGCCGCGCTCGTCCTCGCTCACGCGCGTCTGCCTGCTCCCGTCCGCGTCCATCGCGTACAGCGCGTAGTCGCCGTCGCGCGTGGAGACGAGCACGAGGTCGGGGCGGGGCGGTTCCGCGTCCCCACCGCAGCCCGCGAGCGGGGCGAGGACGAGGAGCGCGGCCGCGAGCACGCCGGGAAGCGAGCGAGGAGCCATGCGGGCCGCGATGCTAGCCGGCGACCGGCTCGACGCCGAGGAAGCGGCGCTGCATCTCGGTGTCGCGCTCGAGCTCGGCGGCCGTGGTCTCGAGCGCGATCTCGCCGCCCACCATCACGAGCTGCCGCTCCGCGAGCGAGGTCGCCACGTCGAGCTTCTGCTCGATGAGCAGGATCGAGAGGCCGTCCTGGGCGAGCTTGCGGAAGGTCTCCACGAGCACCTCGATGATCGTGGGCGCGAGGCCCTCGGAAGGCTCGTCCATGATCAGCAGCCTCGGGTTGCCGAGCAGCGCACGCCCGATCGCGAGCATCTGCTGCTCGCCGCCCGAGAGCTCCGCGCCGCCGTTGCGGCGGCGCTCCGCGAGGCGCGGGAAGAGGTCGTACACCCGGTCGATCGTCCACCCGCCGTCCCCGTCGCGCGCGGCGATGCGCAGGTGCTCGTGGACGGTGAGGGACGGGAACAAGCGCCGTCCCTGCGGCACGTACCCGATCCCCGCGCGCGCGATCCGGTACGAGGGCCGGCCGAGGAGCTCCTGCCCGAGGAAGCGCACCGACCCGCTCGCGCGCGGCGGGGTCAGCCCCATGATGGCGGCGCACAGCGTCGTCTTGCCCATGCCGTTGCGGCCGATCACGGCCACCGACTCGTTGCCGACCGAGAACGTGACGCCGCGGAGCACGTGGGCGCTCCCGTAGTAGGCGTCGAGCCCCGTCACCTCGAGCAGCGGCGCCGACATCCGCTAGTGATGCCGTCCGAGGTACAGGTCGTGCACGAGCTCGTTCCCGCGGATCTCGTCCGGCGTGCCCTCCACGATCACCCGCCCGTCGTGCATCATCGTCACCCGCTCGGCGACGACGAGCGCGACGTCCATGTCGTGCTCGATGAGCACGAGCGTGATCTCCGGGTCGAGCGCGAGCAGGAGCTCGGTCAGGAGCTGCCGCTCGCCGCGGGAGAGGCCCGACGCCGGCTCGTCCAGCATGAGCACGCGCGGCTCCGAGGCGAGCGCCATGGCGAGGGCGACCTGCCGATGCTCGCCGTGCGAGAGCGAGCCCACGAGCTCGCCCAGCTTGTGGTCGATGGCGACGCGGCGGGCGGCGTCGCGCGCCCGCTCGCGCAGCGCGCGGTCGCGGCCCGGAAGCACGACCGGCCGCAGGTGCCCGCTGCCCACGCCGAGGATGGAGAGGTAGATGCTGTCCTCGACCGTCAGGCCGAGCAGCATCCGCGACTGCTGGTACGTGCGGGCGAGCCCGAGCTTCGCCCGCTTGCGGGCGGGCATGTGCGTCACGTCCTGCCCCAAGAGCTCGATCCTCCCGCTCGAGAGGGGGAGGTCGCCCGAGATGAGGTTGAAGAGCGTCGTCTTGCCCGCGCCGTTCGGGCCCAGGATGGCGCGCCGCTCGCCTGCCCCGACGTCGAGGTCGACGTCGAGGCAGGCGACGAGACCGCCGAAGCGCCGGCCGACCCCCCGCAGGCGGAGGGTCGGCGCGGCGTGCTCGGCCGTCGTCGGCGCTTCGGTCACTCGCCCTACCGGATGACCGCGTTCGTGACCACGCCGTTGCGCACGACGCGGATCTTGCCCTGCCACGGCAGCTTCTTCTTCAGGCACTTCGGCTGCGTCCGCCCCGGAGGCGGGCTCGAAGGCTTGAAGAGGCCGCCGAACGACTGGTCGACGTTCGGCACGTAGCCGACCACGGCGGTCGTGATCGTGTCGCCCTGGCGCACGATCTGCAGCGGGTACTGATCCTGGATGGCCTGCCGGCGCGCGTCGAGCCGGATCTGGCCGCCGTCCGAGATCTCGTAGCCGCCCTTGAGCGACCGCGGCATCGCCCGCTGGAGGGCGGCGCCGACCTTGCCGCCCGACCGCTGGAGACCCTGCACCAGCGCCCAGGCCGCGTTGTAGTAGTTGTGCACGAAGCCGTCGGCAGCCGGCAGGTCCGGATACCACTTCTTCACCACGGCCTCGTACGCCCTCGCCTGCTTCGTCTTCAGGCCCGGCGCCGTCCCGAACCCGCCGACGTAGGAGCCGACGACCTTCGGGGCGACTTCCTTGTCCGCGCCGAGGAAGGCGAAGAACAGGTTGCCGATGTGCTCGTCGGGCTTGAGCGCGCCGTACGCCTGCTCGAACGCCTTCAGGCTGGCGCCGGTGCCGGTGCCGCCGACGACCCAGAAGTAGCCGTCCACGGTGCCCGGCCGCGGGAGCTGACGCACGAACGGCGCGTAGTCCGTCGTGTTCAGCGGCGGGAACACCCGCTTCGTGATCTTGCCGCCGATCGCGCAGAAGTCGGCGATGATGCCCGCCCCGGACGTCCAGCCGAAGCTGTAGTCGTCCATGATGATGGCGGCGTTCCGCCACCCGAGGCGCTTGTAGGCGATCTCGCCGATGCCTGCGTTCCACTGGGCGCCGTCGCCGTGGTAGCGGAACATGTTCTTCGGCGCGATCTGCATCGTCGGGTCCTGCGAGCCGGCGGTCCCGATGACGAACGTCTTCGTCGGGTGCGTCTTGGCGTAGTTCGCCACGGTGACGGCCTCGTCACCCGAGAGCGGCCCGACCATCACGTCGGCCCGGAGCTGCTCCATGAGCCGGCGTGTCTCCTTGGCGGCCGTCGGGGCGGTGTCGTCACCGCAGCCATAGCCGACGATGTTCACGGGCGTGGAGCCGACGCGGATGCCGGTCATGCCGGCCGACGGCTTCTTGCGGTTCTTCGGCTTGCCGTTCGCGTACTGCGCGAACGCGGCCTGCGCGCCGCCGATATCGAGCTCGTAGCCGAACCCGAACGCGCCCTTGCAGTCGGTCATGATCGCGACCCGGACGGCGCCGCCCTGCGCAGGCGCGGCGAACGAGCCGGAGACGGAAAACAGACCGACGGCGGCGAGCGCAGCGAGCGGAAGCAGGAGCCTCCAGCTACGCGGTCCCTTCATCTTCCCTCCTTGTTGCGTGCCGACGGTGAACGGACGAGCGATGCGCGTACGACGTGGCCAACCCCCTTTCACGGAGAGCCCGGCTCCGGAGTCACCCGCGGGGCCACCGGCGTGCCGCCCGAGCGACGCCCGAGCGTCCGCCACAGGCGGTCCCAGAGACCCATGAGCCCATCCGGAGAGACGACGACGATGGCGAGGAAGATGAGCCCGATGATCGTGTTGAAGCTCCCGCCGACCACCGGCAGCTCGACGTCCCGCACGTAGTTGTTGATGACGATGAACGCGAACGCCCCCACGAACGCGCCCTCGATGCGCGCGAGCCCGCCGATCACGCACATGACGAGGAGCTCGATGGTGGCTCCGATGCCGATGTTCCCGGGGGCGATCTGCCCCTCCCACCAGGCGAGCAGGATGCCGCCGAGCGCCGCCACGAAGGCGGCGAGCGTGAACGCCGCCGTCCGGTGCAGGGGGACGTTGAACCCGAGCGAGGTCATGCGGACGGGGTCGTCGCGCACGCCCTGCAGGGACACGCCGAACGGCGTGCGCACGAGGTAGCGGACGAGCAGGTACACGGCGAGCGCCGTGCCCAGGGCGATGTAGTAGAGCTTGTCCGGGTGCCCGAGGATGTCGCCCACGAACCCGGGCGTGTACTGGTTGATGCCGGCGATGGGCGAGAAGCCGCCGAACTGCGTCACCTGGCCGAAGAAGTAGTTCGCGATGACGGCGTAGGTGAGCGTGAGCATCAGGAAGTAGATCCCGATGCTGCGCGAGGCCACGATCCCGAAGAGGAGCCCGATGAGCGTGGTGCCGACGACTGCGAGCACGATCGCGAGGGTCGGGTCCCAGCCGAGCGTGAGGCCCTTCGTCTCCCCGCCCGGCACGCGCTCCGTGACCATGTTCCCGAGCAGGTAGGCCGAGATGCCCATGAGCGCCGTCTGCGCGAGCGAGATCATGCCGCCGTAGGCGTAGAGGAAGATCAGGCTCGCGGCCACGATCCCGAAGATGAACGTCTGCGTGAGGATCGCGCTCACCCAGTAGTCGTTGAAGACCGCCGGCCCGGCCACCGCGAGCCCGAGCACGGCCGCCCCGAGCGCCCGCTCGACGAGCGCCTTGGGAGCCACGCTCCTCACCCCGCCCTCCCGAACAGCCCCTGCGGCCGGAAGGCGAGCACGAACGCCATGAGCGCGAACGTGAGCACGATCGAGTACTGCGTGCAGCAGTCGTCGCCGGCGAGCGGGAGGTAGGCGGCGGAGAAGGTGAGCACGGTCGCGTACAGGAGCGAGCCCGCGGCCGCCCCCAGCAGCGACCCCATCCCGCCGATGATCACGACCACGAGCGAGTTGAGGAGCCACTGCGTGTCCTGCCCGGAGGCGACGTTGCCCTGCGACGAGCCGACGACGGCGCCCAGCCCCGCGAGCGCCGCGCCGACGACGAACGCGATCGCGAACGTCTTCTGGATGTTGATCCCGAGCGCCGAGGTCATCTGCTGGTCGTCCACGCCCGCCCTGATCACCATCCCCGTCTTCGTGCGGTAGAGCCAGAGCCAGAGCGCGATGCCGACGGCGACGCCCAGCGCGAGCATGACGAGCCGCGCGAGCGAGTAGCGGACACCCCAGAGCTCGAGGTCGACGAGCCGGTTCGTCCAGCCGGGCCAGGTGACGCTGACCGCGTTGCCGCCGCCGGCCTGGAAGACGCCGGTGCGCGGGAAGTGCGCGATCACCTGGTCGGCGACGATCACCGAGACGGCGATCGTGATGAGCGCCTGCCGCAGGTCCTGGCCCTGGTTCCAGCGCAGCAGCACCTGCTGGACGACGAGCCCGATCGCGCCCACGATGCCCGCGGCCACGACGAGCGGGAAGACCCACTCCCACGTGTTCACGTCCGCGCTGGGGATGGAGAAGCCCTGGCCGGTCATGGACTGCTGCACCTCGTAGGCGATGTAGCCGGCGAGGAGGTAGAAGGAGCCGTGGGCCATGTTCACGACGCGCATGAGCCCGAAGATGAGCGAGAAGCCGCTCGCCACGATGAAGAGCAGGCCGGCGAAGGTGACGGCGTCGAGCAGCACCTGCACGAACGCGCCCGGATCGTCCACGGCCGACCCGAAGGTCGTCGTGCGCCAGTTCCCGAAGCCCACCTCGGGCGGCGGGTCGGTGAGGAGGAGGACGTAGAGGAGCGCGAACGCGACGAGCCCGCCCGCCACGAGCCTGGGCGCCAGCCGACCGAACCCTCCGTGACGGAGCCTCTCCACCACCGGCCAGGCGAACGTACCAAGCAGCCTGGCCTCTTTCAACGACAACCGCTCGATAATCGATTTGCTCGGAGGGCGTCGCTTCCGGCTTGACGCCCTGCACGGTCCGGTCGTAGCGTGGGGGCGCAGGCGAGCGAGACGAGAGGAGAGAGGCGATGGCGACGTACAGGGCGGTGATCCCCTACGAGTCGCTCGACCCGTTGACGATCGGCGCGGCGGGCGACGAGAGCAAGGTCTCGCGCGAGACGCTCGAGCTCGAGATCCCGGAGGAGAACCTGCTCGCCGCGATCTACCCCGACGAGCCCGAACCCGTCCCCGACGCGACGGAGGCGGCGCGCCGGGCGCTCGAGGAGCCCGTCGCGGGGCCCCGCTTCTCCGAGCTCCTCGCCGGCGCGTCCCGGGTGGCCGTGATCGTCGACAACCAGTTCCGCCCCACGCCGCAGTCGAAGCTGCTCCCGCCCGTCCTGGACGCGCTCGAGGCCGCGGGCAAGGAGGCGGTCGTCGTCTGCGCGAACGGCAAGGTCTTCCCCATGTCCGACTCGGACATCGAGCAGAAGCTCGGGCGGGAGAACCTGGACCGCATGGAGCGCCTCGGCATCTCCTTCCACCAGAACGATCCGCGCAACCCCGACCTGTACGAGTACGTGGGCGTCTCCTCCCGCGGCACGCCGGTCTGGTTGCACCGGGAGGTCGCGGCCTGCGACGTGAAGATCACGATCGGGCAGGCGCAGTCGAACCACTGGGGCGCCGGCGGCGGCGGCAAGCTGATCCTCCCGGGCGTCGTCTCGGACGAGACGATCGAGTCGAACCACTGCGCCTTCGTGCCCTCGCCGCAGACGCACTACGGCGCCTACTCGGGGCCGATGCGCTCGGACATCGACGAGGTCGCCACCATGTGCGGCCTCTCCGCGACGATGAACGTCGTCCTCGACACGCACGGCCGCGTGGTCGAGTGCCTGTTCGGCTCGCATCCCGAGGCGCACCGCCGGGCGATCGAGCGCTTCAACGAGATCTACGCGTACGAGCACCCGGGCACGCAGGCGGACATCGCCATCTGCGGCGTGTTCGCCCCCACCGATCACCTCTTCTTCCACACGGGCTGGGGCTGCATGTCGGCCGACTTCGTGGTTCGCGACGGCGGCACGATCGTCTACTGCTCGCCCTCGCCGGGCGTGTCCACGGCTATCGGGGACTTCCCCGGCTTGGCCCTCATGGACCTGATGAAGCCGTACATGCCGGCCACGCCCGAGAACTACCAGCGCGTGCTGAAGGACATCCACGCCCGCGCGATCCAGATGTGGGCCGGCTGCATCTGGGTGCCCATCTACGAGGTCATGACCCGCAAGCGCCTCGACATCGTCACGCTCGCGGAGAACCTCGAGCTGGCCGCCGACATCGGGCTGAACGCGACCACGTCGCTGGACGAGGCCTTCGCCGCCGCCCTCGAGCGCCACGGGCCGGACGCGAAGGTGATCGTGCTCCCGTACGCGCGCTACCAGCTCCCGGCGAACATGGTGCGGATGGACGCGGAGCCGCTCCGCTACCCGGAGGAGGCGCTGGCTCGCTGACGCAGCGGGCCGTCCCCGGGCTCGACGCGCGCGGCACGGCCGCCCAGGCTCCCGCGTCGCGCGCGATCCGAGGCTCGACGACGGTGGTCGAGCTGCTCCGCCTCTACCCGGGCGGCGAGGCGGCCGCCCTGCTCGCGCGCCTGCAGCTCCCCTGCGCGCACTGCGGCGGGGCCTTCCACGAGCCGCTGACCATGGCCGCGAAGCGCCACCGGCGCGACCCGCGGGCCCTGCTCGAGGCCTGTCGCGCCCTCGAGGCAGGCGGGCCCACCGACGAGCAGATGGAGGCGGCGCTGCGGCGAACGGCATAGGAGCGCGGGGCCGGGCGCCGCGCTCGGGCGGCGCCCGGCCTCGCTGCGGATCAGCGGAACTTCCGCACGCACTCGTTCAGGTTCAGCTTCTGCGTGCGCCCGCGGTCGACGGCGACCTGCACCGTCTGCAGCACGGCGCCGTTCGGGCGCTCGCAGGTGAGCGTGTAGCGCTCGACGATGCCGCCGCCGGAGACGTCCTCGCCGGCGATCCCGTACAGCCCCGCCGTCATGGTGAAGCTCGTCGTGACGGAGGCGTAGTTCACGACCCGGAGCACGTAGCTCCCGGGCTCGGGCAGCTCGACGAGCGCCTCCTCCTTGTCCAGGACGAAGTTCCCCGAGCTGCCCACCTCGAGCAGCGACCCGTCCGGCTGCACGTAGTAGACGTACAGGTCGAGGTCGTCCGGGGTCGGCCAGTCGAGCGTCACCTTGAGGGCGCCGACACCCGACTCCGGAAGCGCGAAGGGGATGTCCACGTGGTCGCCCGGCCGCCATACGACCGCCGAGCGCGTGAACGTCTCCTCGCGGTCGGGCTCCCCGGCGAGGATGCGCACTCGGTGCTCCAGCACCTCGGGGCGCGTGGACGGGTTCACGTGCCAGGTGAACTTGTCGCCCGCGGGGACGGCCAGCGTGGACTCGAGCCGGTCGGTGAACGTGGCGCCGCCGTACGTCTTCGTCTCGAACGTCTTCGTCAGGCGGAGGACGGCGCCGGAGGGTGCCTTCCCGGTCAGCACCGAGTGCGTTCGCGCGTCGGCGGCGTTCTCGAGGGCGAGCAGGTACGCCTCCCTGTTCCCCTTGCCGGCGTAGAAGCCGGAGCCGACGTACTCGGCCACGACCTCGGCGAACGGCGGGTGGAACTCCCGCGGGCCGATCTCGAACGTGTACCCGAAGCCGCCGGTCGCGTTGTACGACCAGTCCTCGGTCGTCCCCGTCGTGTCGTAGAGCTGCCAGCCGTGGATGTTGCGGTAGCCGTTCTGCGCGGCCATGCGAGCGCCGAGCTCCTTGAGCGCGGCCTCGTCCACGGTCTCGCCCGCCTCGCGGATGCCCGGGGGCCGCAAGACGAGGTTCGAGAACGTGTGGTTCGTGATCAGGGTGGTCACGTGCCGGCTGGAGACGAGGCGGCGGATGGCCGCCGTCTCGGGCTCCGAGAACGGCCCCGCCCCGCGGTAGGTCGGGTGAGCGAACACGTCCGACGCGCCCGGACCGCCCCACAGGCCGCCGTAGTTGCGGTTCAGGTCGATCCCGGCGCCGTACCCGCCCGGGCTCGAGAGCTCGCACGCGCCCGG
>DATLYU010000119.1:0-8282 GCA_035574435.1 Gaiellaceae bacterium
CGCGACGTGCTCGCGCTCCGCTACTTCCTCGAGCTGTCCGAGGAGGAGACGGCGGCCGCCCTCGCCGTGCGCCGCGGCACCGTGAAGTCCCGGACCGCGCGGGCGCTCGAGCGCCTGCGCCGGGAGCTGGCCGGATGAGCGAGCTCGAGCGCGCGCTCGTCGCCCTGGGCCGGGAGCTCGACGTCCCGGAGCCGCCCGATCTCGCACCGCGCGTGCTCGCTGGCCTGGGGGCTCGCCCCGGGCCGCGCCTGCGCTCGAGGCCGGCCCTCGTCGTCGCGCTCGTGCTCGCGGCCGCGCTCGCCGCGACCCTCGCCATCCCCGAGGCGCGCTCGGCGCTCCTGCGGGTGCTCCGCATCGGGGGCGAGCGGATCGAGCTCGTGGACGAGCTGCCCGAGGTGCCGCTCGGGCACGACCTGGAGCTCGCGCTCGGCGAGCGCGTGTCTCCCGCAGCCGCCCGCCGCCGCGCCGGCTTCCCGCTCCGGGAGCTCGAGGATGAGCCGGACCGCGCGTACCTCGGCCCGCGCGGGACGATCTGGTTCCTGTACGGGACGCCGGAGCGTCCGCGGCTCCTGCTCGCGCAGACCCCGCGGCTCGCGCTCGAGCCCGAGTACGTGAAAAAGCTCGTCAGCGGCCGCACCGACGTGCGCGCCGCGAGCGTGCGCGGCGCGGGCGCGCTCTTCCTGTCCGGCGCGCCGCACGTCTTCCTGCTCGTGGACGAGCGCGGCCGCGTCGTCCGCGAGAGCGCGCGCCTCGCGCGCGACGTGCTGGTGTGGGAGGAGGAAGGCGTCACGTACCGGCTGGAGGGCGAGCTCGGGCTCGAGGAGGCGCTGCGCCTCGCCGAGTCGCTGCGCTGAGCCCATCCGGCCGCGCGGCTAGCCTCCGCGCCGTGGCCGCGCTCCCCGTCCGCGAGCTGGAGCTTGACCTGGAGGCCTTCGAGGGCCCCTTCGACCTCCTCCTCACGCTCCTGCTCAAGGAGGCGCTCGAGCCGCGCGAGGTGGACGTGGCCGGGGTCGTGCTCGCGTTCCTCGACCGGCTCGAGGAGCGCGACGAGGTGGATCTGGAGGCGTGTGGCGAGTTCCTCGTTCTCGTCGCGGCGCTCCTCGAGCTGAAGGCGCGCGGGCTCTTCCCCGAGGAGGCGGCGGAGCTCGCCGAGCTCGCGCCCGAGGAGGCGGCGGAGGAGCTGGCGCGGCGGCTCGCCGAGTACCGGCGCATGAAGGAGGCGGCCGCCTGGCTCGCCGAGCGGCTCGCCGGCGAGCGCGACCGCTACTTCCGGCTCGGCCCGGCGCCGCTCGCGCCCGAGCCGGAGCGCCGCCTCGCTCCGCAGGACCCGGCGCTCCTGGCGGCCGCGCTGCGCGCGCTCGCCGCGCCGCCGCCGACCGTGTCGCTCGCGCACATGGCCCTCCGCTTCCCGCCCGTCTCGCAGTTCCTGGAGCGCTTTCGCGCGCTCCTCGTCCGCCGCCGCCGCTTCGACTTCGACGACGAGGTGTGCGGGCTCTCGCGGGTGGAGCAGGCGGTCGCCTTCCTCGCGCTCCTCGAGCTGCGCAAGGCGGGCGAGGTGGAGCTCGGCCAGGCCGCTCCGTTCGCGCCGATCAGGGTTTCGCGCACCGACGTCGAAAGGAAGGACACGCCCGCATGGACAGCCCGCTCCGCCTGATCTCCTCGCACCCGGTCGACCGGCTCGCGCGCACGCTCGAGGGCCTGCTCGTCGTCGCCTCGGCCCCGCTCTCGGTGGCCGAGCTGGCCGAGGCGGCCGCCGACGACCCGCAGCGCGTGGAGACCGCGCTCGGGCTCCTGCGCGAGCGCTACGCGGAGGGCCGCTGCGGCATCGTCCTCGAGGAGGTGGCGGGAGGCTACGCGTTTCGCGCGAGCCGCGACGCCGCGGAAGCCTGCGCGCGCCTGTTCGAGCGCCCGGTCGAGCGCGGGCTCTCGCAGGCCGCGCTGGAGACGCTCGCGATCGTCGCCTACCTCGGCCCCTGCTCGCGGCCCGAGATCGCGCGCATCCGCGGCGTCGCCGCCGACTCGGCGGTGGCGAGCCTCCTCGAGCGCGGCCTGATCGCGGAGGCCGGGCGCGAGTCCGCGCCGGGCGGCGCCGTCCGCTACCGCACGACGCCGCTCTTCGAGCGCGTGTTCGGGCTCCAGAGCCTCGCCGCGCTGCCGCGCCTCGACGACCTGGCAGGGGACGCCGAGGGGCTGCGCGAGCGGCTGCTCGAGGTCGCGGCGGCACGCGCCTCGTAGGGGCTACCACTCCCAGCGGGCGGCTGTGCCGCGGACGTCTGCGGCCGACCAGGCGAGCACGACCTGCGGCCGGAGCGCGAAGAACGGCATCCCGGCGTCCGTGGGATCGAGACGCCACCCGTACTTCGCCTCGTAGGCGTGCGCCGCGGAAGCCGCGTCCTGCCCGGACAGACGCTCGGCGCGCCCCTCCACGAGCACGACGTCGCGGGCGCCGTCCGGGTGCGCCGCGACTGCGGGGTTGTGCGCGAGGTTGCGCCCAGTCACGGTGCTCGGGGAGGTGGCGAAGAGGAGGAGACCGCGCTCCCACACCGCCCAGACCGGGACCGTGTGCGGGCGGCCGTCCGGACGCGTCGTGGCGAGCCAGTAGTAGCGCGCGTCGCGGAGCCGCTGCTCGGCGTCCTCCCAGGCGACCGCGGCCGCCGTCCCCCGCCCGTACTCGCTGCGGCCGGGGATGGGAGGACGGCCGGCGCTCCGGGACACTCCTAGATCTGCCAGGCGCCGCCGCGCAGTACGGGCACGGCGGTCCCGTCGCCGGCGATCCCGTCCACGGCCAGCTCGGGCGAGCCGATCATGAAGTCGACGTGCACCTGGCTTGTGTTCATGCGCCTGCGGTCGGCCTCGTCCTCGAGCGCGTGCGCGTACCCGTTCCCGAGCGCGATGTGGGTGGCGGCGTTCTCGTCGATGAGCGTGTCCAGGAAGACGGTCCCGAGCGGGCCGATGCGGCCCTCGCCGTCCACGAGCGCGATCTCGCCCAGGCGGGAGCCGTCCTCGTCCTTGGCGACCGCGGCGCGCAGGGCGTCGGCGCCCTCGTCGGCGTCGATCTTGACCGCGCGCCCGTCCCGGAACTCGACGCGGAGGCCGGAGACGACCGAGCCGTACAGCTCGAGCGGCATGGTTGCGCTCACGTGTCCCTCCGCGCGCGCCGGGTCGGGCGTCGTGAACGTCTCCTCGGTGGGCAGGTTCGGGAAGTGGCGGACGCCCTCCACGGTCGTCATGTCGCCCGCCTGCCAGCGCGACGAGGGGAAGAGCCCGATCGTCAGGTCGGTGCCGGGGCCGTGCAGCCGCAGCGCGTCGAAGCGCCGCTCGTTCAGGCGGCGGGCGTTGTCCTTGAGCTGCTCGACGCGCGCGAGCCAGGCCGCCTGCGGGTCGTCGGCCTCCAACCGGCAGACGTGCGCGACCGCCTCCCACAGGCGTTCGTACGCCTCGGCCGGCGAGAGGTCGGGATAGACGGCCTCCGCCCACGCGGGGGTCGGCGCGGGCGCGATCGTCCAGCTCGTCGTGCGCGCGTTCACGACCTCGCCCGACTCGGGCAGGTACGGGAGCAGGTCGCGTCCGGCCCGCGCCGGGTCGACGCCCTCGAGCGCCCGCGGGGCGTGCGGGCCGGAGAGCGTGATCCGCGCGGCCCGCTCCTCGGAGAGCCAGCGCAGGCGCTGCGAGAGCCAGGGGGGCACGAAGTCGAGCGTGTCCTCGGGGGCGTGCGCGACCCGCGCCCGCTTCACCCACTGGTCGAAGTAGAGGACGTCCACGTACACGGCGCCGCGCCGGTAGGCGGCCTCCGCCACGCGACGGGTGAGGTCCTCCTTGCCCACGTAGCTCGTCACGGCCACGACCTTCCCGGGCTGCACGCTGGCGCCGAAGACGGCCAGGTCGGCCAGCTTGTCGCTCCACTCCTCGAAGCGCTGCACGGCGGCACCCTAGCCGCACGATGATTCCCCGATGCGTCTGAACGCGTACCTCGCCCGGGCCGGGGTCGCCTCCCGGCGGCGGGCCGACGAGCTCATCCTGGCCGGCCGGGTGCGGGTCAACGGTGCGCCGGGGACCCTGGCCACGCGCGTGCGGGCGGGCGACCGCGTCGAGGTGGACGGGCGGCCGGTGGAGCCGCAGGAGCTCGCCTACCTCCTCCTGCACAAGCCGGCCGGCGTGGTCACGACCGCCCGCGATCCGCACGGCCGGCCCACGGTCGTCGAGCTCGTGCCCGCCGAGCCGCGCGTCGTCCCGGTCGGCCGCCTGGACGCGGACACGACCGGCGCGCTCCTGCTCACGAACGACGGGCAGCTCGCGCATCGCCTCGCGCACCCGCGCTACGGGGTGCCGAAGGTGTACGAGGTGGAGGTGGAGGGCGTCCCCGGCCGCGAGGCGCTTGCGCGGCTGCGGGCGGGCGTGGACCTGGAGGACGGGCGGACGGCGCCCGCGCGCGTTCGCGTGCTCGCGCGCCGCGGGCCCTCGGCGGTGCTCGAGCTGACGCTGCACGAGGGCCGCAAGCACCAGGTGAAGCGGATGTGCGAGGCGGTCGGGCACCCGGTCCGGCGCCTGCACCGCAGCCGCTACGCGGACCTCGGCCTCGACCGTCTCGCTCCCGGGGAGTGGCGGCGGCTGACGGGCGCCGAGGTCCGGGCGCTCCGGCGCGCGGCGGGCCTCGAGCGCGACTGAGCGGCCGGGTCAGCCGAGACGGACGAAGCCCATCCGCTCGTACATCGCCTCGAGCGTGGGCGCCGAGGCCGCGCGGGCCTTCTCGGCGCCCAGGGCGAGCAGGCGCTGGAGCTCGCCGGGGTCGCCGCGGAGCTCGCGGAAGCGGGCCTGGATGGGGGCGAGCAGCTCGATTACCGCCTCGGCCACCTCCTGCTTGAACGTCCCGTAGCCCGCCCCGGCGTAGCGCGCCTCCACCTCGGCGATCGACTCTCCGGTGGCGACGGTCATGATCTCGATCAGGTTCGAGATGCCGGGCTTCTCGGGCGCGTGCACGATCTCGCGGCCCGAGTCGGTGACCGCGGTCTGGAGCTTGCGGCGGATCACCTCCGGAGGATCGAGCAGGTACACGGTCCCCTGCTCGGTGCCTCCCGTCGTGGACATCTTCCGCTCCGGCTCCTGCAGGTCCATGATCTTCGCCCCCGTCTCCGGGTACACGCCGCGCGGGAGCGTGAACGTCTCCCCGAAGCGGGAGTTGAAGCGCTCCGCGATGTCGCGCGTGAGCTCGACGTGCTGGCGCTGGTCGACGCCGACCGGGACGACGTCGGTCTGGTAGAGGAGGATGTCGCCCGCCTGCAGCACGGGGTAGGTGAAGAGGGCGGCCGAGACGAACTGCTGCGCCTCCGCCTTCTCCTTGAACTGCGTCATGCGGCGCAGCTCGCCGAAGCTCGTGACGGCCGAGAGCAGCCAGCTCGCCTCGGCGTGGGCGGTCACGTGGCTCTGCGCGAAGATCGTCGAGCGCTCCGGGTCGAGGCCGGTGGCGATGAGGATGGCGAGCAGGTCGAGCGTGCGCTCGCGCAGCTCCTGCGGGTCGTGCTCGACGCTGATCGAGTGCAGGTCGACGATGCAGAAGAACGCCTCGCCCTGCTCCTGCGTGGCCGCGTACTGCCGGAAGCCGCCGGCGTAGTTGCCGAGGTGCTTGGCGCCCGTGGGCTGGATTCCGGAAAAGATCCTCATCGCGCTCGTCCTTTCGGTCGCTCGGGCGCGACCTCGGGGCGAGAGCCTAGACGCCCGGGTCGCGCGGGTCCACGTCGGTCAACGCCGCGGGCGCCAGAAGAGGTGGAGCCGGTGGGCCGTGCGCACGCGCCCATTGTCCCGACGCCGGCGCGCGGCGTCAAAGCCATGTCTCTCTAGACTCCGGCGAGATGGACGTCACCGGCCCGCCCGAGCTCGTCGCCTACCCGCTCGTCGCGCGCGAGCTGACGCCCGACTCGACGGTCATCGAGGTGCGCGGGCGCCGCGTGGGCGACGGCTTCTTCGGCCTCGTGGCCGGGCCCTGCACGGTGGAGACGCGCGAGCAGACGCTGGAGACGGCCCGCGCGGTCGCCGCCGCCGGCGCGACCATCCTGCGCGGGGGCGCGTTCAAGCCCCGCACGTCGCCGTACGCGTTCCAGGGGCTCGGCGCCAAGGGCCTCGAGATCCTGGCCGAGGCGCGGGAGGAGACCGGCCTGCCCATCGTCACGGAGCTGCTCGACCCGCGCGACGTCGAGGCCGTGGCCGAGGTGGCGGACGTCATCCAGATCGGCGCGCGCAACATGCAGAACTCCAACCTGCTCGCCGAGGTCGGGCGCGTACCGCGGCCGGTGCTGCTCAAGCGCGCGCCCTCCGCGACCGTGGAGGAGCTGCTCATGGCCGCCGAGTACGTGGCCAAGGAGGGCAACGAGCGGGTCATCCTCTGCGAGCGCGGGATCAAGACGTTCGAGCGCGCGACGCGCTTCACGCTCGACCTCTCGGCGGTGCCGGTGCTCAAGCGCGAGACGCACCTGCCCGTGATCGTGGACCCCTCGCACGCCGCCGGCCGCAGCGACATCGTCCTCCCGCTCGCCCGCGCGGCCGTCGCAGCGGGCGCGGACGGCGTCATGGTCGAGGTGCATCCGCAGCCCGAGGACGCGCTCTGCGACGGCCCCCAGCAGATCCGGGCGGGCGAGTTCGCGCGCTTCGCCGAGGAGGTGCGCACGGTCGTCGCCCTCATGGGCAAGACGATCGGCTGAGGCATGCGCGTCGAGCCGGTGCCCGCCTTCGAGGGGCACGTGGCCGTCCCCGGGGACAAGTCCATCTCCCACCGAGCCGTCCTCCTGGCCGCGGTCTGCGAGGGCGAGACGCGGATCTCCGGGTTCGGCCGCTCGCGCGACACGGAGGCGACGATCGCGGCCGTCCGGGCGCTCGGAGCCGGGGTGGAGGAGGAGGAGGTGGACGTGCTGCGCGTCGCCGGAGCGGGCCTGCGGGGGCTCCGGCCTCCGCCCGGGCCGATCGAATGCGGCAACGCGGGGACGCTCATGCGGCTGCTCGCCGGCCTGCTCGCCGGGCAGGAGGGCCGCTTCGAGCTCCGCGGCGACGCCTCGCTCTCGGCGCGGCCCATGGAGCGCGTCGCCGAGCCGCTCCGGCGGATGGGCGCGACCGTGCAGACGACCGCCGGGCACGCGCCGCTCACGGTCGCCGGCGGGCCGCTGCGCGCGATCGACTACCGCCTGCCGGTCGCCTCCGCGCAGGTCAAGTCAGCGGTGCTCCTCGCGGGCCTGTACGCCGAGGGCGAGACGACGGTGGTCGAGCCGCTGCCCACCCGCGACCACACGGAGCGCCTGCTCGAGCGGGCCGGGGCGCGCGTGCGGCGCCGGCCGGGCAGCGTCTCCGTGCAGCGGGCGGAGCGGCTGGCGCTGGGGGAGGTGGAGATCCCCGGTGACTTCTCCTCGGCCGCGCCGCTCCTGGTCGCGGCCGCGCTCGTCCCGGGCTCGGCCGTCACGGTGCACGGGGTCGGCCTCAACCCCCGGCGCACCGGCCTGCTGGACGTGCTCGAGCGCATGGGCGCGCGCGTGGCGATCTTCAACCGGCGGACGGTCGGCGGCGAGCCCGCCGGCGACGTCGAGGTGCGCGCCGCCGAGCTCGTGGGCGCGACGGTGGAGCCGGAGGAGGTGCCGCTGCTCGTGGACGAGCTGCCGCTCTTCGCGCTCGTCGCCAGCCACGCGCGCGGGGAAAGCGTCGTGCGCGGCGCGGCGGAGCTGCGGGCGAAGGAGACGGACCGCATCGAGGCCGTGGTCGAGGAGCTCCGCCGCCTGGGCGCGCACATTCGCGCGACGCCCGACGGCTTCCGCATCCGCGGCGTCCCGACTCGTCTCCGGGGCGGGGTGCTGGACGCGCGCGGAGACCACCGGCTCGCGCTCCTCGGCGGCGTGGCGGGCCTGGCCTCCCGCGAGGGTGTCGAGGTACGGGGCGCGGAGGCCGTGGAGACGAGCTTCCCCGGCTTCTTCGACCTCCTGGCGGAGCTCGCGGGCGGCGAGCGGTAGAACTCCGCCGATGATCGTGGCCATCGACGGTCCCGCGGGCTCGGGCAAGAGCACGGTCGCGCGCGCGCTCGCCGAGCGGCTCGGCTTCCGCTACCTGGACACGGGCGCGATGTACCGGGCGCTCGCCTGGCTCGCGGCGCGCGAGGGCGTGGACGCCGACGACGGCCCGGGGCTCGCCGCGCTCGCGCAGGCGCACCCGGTGACGCTCGGGCCGGGCGGCGTCGTGGAGATCGCCGGCGAGGACGTGAGCGCGCGCATCCGCGGGGCGGAGATCGACCGGCTCGTGCCGCGCGTGGCCCG
>DATLYU010000120.1:0-17338 GCA_035574435.1 Gaiellaceae bacterium
TCGTGAACATCGGGATCGGGGGCAGCGACCTCGGCCCGGCCATGGCCTACGAGGCGCTGCGCGGCTACGCCGCTCCCGAGCTCACCGTGCGCCACGTGTCCAACGTCGACCCGCTCGACCTGGCCGAGGCGACGCGGGGGCTCGATCCCGCGGAGACGCTCTTCGTCGTCGTCTCGAAGACGATGACGACGCTCGAGACGGTGGAGAACGCGCGTGCGGCGCGCGCGTGGGTGGCGGCCGCCGTGGGCGAGGAGGGAGCGGCGCGGCATTTCGTGGCGGTCGCCGGGAACGCGGAGGCGGCTGCCGCTCTCGGCATCCCGCCGGAGCACCTCTTCCGGATCTGGGACTGGGTCGGCGGGCGCACCTCGCTCTGCTCGGCGGTCGGGCTCTCGCTCGCGGTCGCGCTCGGGGCGGAGCGCTTCCGGGAGCTCTTGGCGGGCTTCCACGCCCTCGACGAGCACTTTGCCCGCACCCCCCTGGGCGGCAACCTGCCGGTGATCGCTGGGCTCCTGGCCGTTTGGTACCGCAACTTCTTCGGCGCGCAGAGCGCGGCCGTCGTCCCCTACACGACGGCGCTCCGGCTGCTGCCCGCCTACCTCCAGCAGCTCTGCATGGAGTCGCTCGGCAAGCGCGTCCGCGAGGACGGCGAGCCGGTCGGGGTGGAGACCGGCGCCGTCGTGTGGGGCGCGCACGGCACGAACGCGCAGCACGCCGTCTTTCAGCTCCTGCACCAGGGGACGACCCTCGTGCCGGTCGACCTGATCGGCTTCGCGCAGCCCGTCGCGGGCGACGACCAGGCGCGCCACGACCTGCTCGCCGCCAATCTCTTCGGCCAGGCGGAGGCGCTGGCCTTCGGCCGCGACGCGGACGAGCTGCGCGCGGCAGGCGTCCCCGCCGAGGAGGTGCCGCACCGGGTGATGCCGGGGAACCGCCCGACCTCCGTCCTCCTCGCCGGCCGCCTCGACCCGGCCACGCTGGGCGCGCTCGTCGCCTTCTACGAGCACAGCGTCTTCACCCAGGCGGCCGTGTGGGGGATCGACCCCTTCGACCAGTGGGGCGTCGAGCTCGGCAAGGAGCGGGCGCGCGCGATCGCCCCCGAGCTGGCCGCGGACTGGGAGCACGAGCTGCTGCACGACGCCTCGACGAACGCGCTCGTGCGCCGCTACCGCCGGCTGCGCGACGGCGGATGAGCACGGGCGAGCGCCTCGAGCTGCGCGAGCCGGAGGGCGCGTTCGCCCGTCTGGAGGAGTGGCTGCGCGAGCGCGGCTTCTTCGCGTCGGGTGGCGAGGAGCTCGTCGCCGATCTCTACCTCGGGTACGGGCTCTCGCAGGCGATCCGCCGGCGCCCGACGCCCGTGCCGCCCGAGCCCTGCCCCGCGCTGCCGCTCGCGGCCTGCGCGCTCCGACCGCCCGCCGCCGTCGTCCCGGAGCCGGAGCCCGCCGGCTTCGTCGTCGGGGAGTGGGAGGCCACCTGGCCGGCGTCCGCGTACGCGGACGCGGTGGAGCGGGTCCGGGAGGCGATCGCGCGGGGCGACGTCTACCAGGTGAACCTCGTGCAGCACCTCTCCGCGCCCTTCGCTGGCTCGCCGCACGCCCTCGCCGCCGCCCTGGCGCCGCTCCGGCCGCTGCGTCCGGAGCCGCTCGTCGGGGACGGCTGGGCGATCGTCTCCGCCTCGCCCGAGCTCTTCCTCGCCCGCCGCGGCCGGCGTCTGTGGACGATGCCGATCAAGGGTACGCGAGCCCAGGGCGGTGCGGCCGAGCTCGCCTCGTCGGAGAAGGACGCGGCCGAGCACGTGATGATCGTCGACCTCGAGCGCAACGACCTCGCGCGCGTCTGCGAGGCGGGCAGCGTGCGCTGGCCGGAGCTCATGGCCACGCGCCCGCTCGCCGGGGTCGAGCACATGGTCTCGACCGTCGAGGGGACGCTCCGCGAGGGCGTGGGCCTGGCGGAGATCCTGGCTGCCACGTTCCCCGGAGGGTCGGTCACGGGAGCGCCGAAGATCGCGGCCGTGGACGTCATCGCCGAGCTCGAGCCGGTCGGGCGCGGCGCCTCCATGGGCGCGCTCGGGGTCGTGCGCGGGAACGGCGACTTCGAGCTCGCGCTCACCATCCGCACGTTCGCGCTCGCGGACGGGCGTATCCACCTGTGGGTTGGCGGCGGTGTCGTCTGGGACTCGGACCCGGCGGCGGAGGTGGAGGAGTCGTGGACGAAGGCGCGCCCGCTCCTGGCGGCGCTGGCCGCGCGCACGGAGGCGCTCGCGGGATGAGCTTGCTCGCGCTCGCGGTCATCGGACGGGGCCTCTGCCCGCCGGACGCGCCCGTGCTGCGCGCCGATGACGAGGCGCTGCTCCGCGGCCGGGCGGCATTCGAGACGCTGCGCGTGTACGGCGGCCGGCCGTTCCGGCTCGCGGCCCACCTCGACCGGCTGGAGGGCTCGGCGCAGGGGATGGCGCTGCCGCCGCTCCCCAGGGCGGAGCTCGAGGAGCTGGCCGCTCTCGTGTTGCCGGCCGCGCGCGGCGAGGACGCGGTCCTGCGCCTCGTGTGGACGGCGGGCCCGGCCGAAGGCCCCCCGCTCGGGCTCGCGCTCCTCAGTCCGGTGCCCGCCTGGATCGAGGAGGTGCGCGCCCGCGGCGCGACGGCGGTCTCCCTGCTCGGGATCCGCGCCGTCGCCCCGTGGCTGCTGCCGGGGGTGAAGTCCACGAGCTACGCGGTGAACATGGCCGCGGACGCCGAGGCTCGCGCCCGCGGGGCGGACGAGGCGATCTTCGTGGACGCGGACGGCGTCGTCCTCGAGGGGACGGTCACGAACGTCTGGTGGCGGAGCGGGCGGACGCTCCGCACGCCCTCGCTCGAGCTCGGGATCCTGGCCGGGGTCACGCGCGCGGCGCTGCTCGAGCTCGCGCCGGAGGCGGGCTACGCGGTGGAGGAGGGCGTGTACCGGCTTGGGGACCTGTACGAGGCGGAGGAGGCGTTCACCTCCTCGTCCGTGCGGGAGCTGATGCCCGTGGTCGAGCTCGACGGCCGCCCGCTCGGGCGCGGGCCGGCGGCGGACGAGCTCCAGGCCGCTCTGCGCGCGCTCGCGGCTAAGGTCTGAGCGTGGCGAGCGACCGCGTGCGGCTCGGCGGGATGGCCCTGCAGAACGGGGTGCTCGTGCACGGGCCCACCTCCTGGGCGGCCGCCGTGCGGGACGAGCGGGGCGAGCTGCACGTGGCCTCGGGACGCAAGCCGCGCCTCGGCGCGTCCGTGCAGACGCCGCTCCTGCGCGGGCCGCTCCGGCTCGCGGAGGCGTTCGCCCTCCTGCCCGTCGTGCGTCGCGCGCTGCCGCAGGCCCGCTTCCCGTTCGAGCGGCCAGCCGTGCTCGGAGCGATGGCCGGGTCCACGCTCGCCGTGCGGGCGCTGCGGCGCGCGCCCGGGCTCTCCACCGGGGCGCGCGAGGCGGCGATCGCCGCGCTCGCCTTCGTACCCGCGCTCGTCGCGCTGCGCGGGCGTGGGCTCGCCGCCTACCACGGCGCCGAGCACGTCTCCATCGGGACGTACGAGATGGGGCGCCCCGCGCCGAAGGAGCACCCGCGCTGCGGCTCGCAGCTCATCCCTCCGCTCGTCGTCTCCTCGCTCGTCAGCAATGCGGCCGCCGCCAGCGCGCCGCCGCCCGTGCGCGGGGCGGCGCGCCTGCTCGGGTCGCTCGCCTCGGTCGGCGCCTCGGTCGAGCTCTTCGCCTGGACCTCCCGGCACCCGGAGCACCCGCTCGCGAAGCTCCTGGCCAGACCGGGCTTCGAGCTGCAGCGCCGCTTCTCGACCGCGGAGCCCTCGCCCGAGCAGCTCGCGGTCGCGGACGCCGCGCGCGACGCCTGCCTCGCGCTCGAGCAGCCGCCCGCCTAGCTCCCGGCGAAGGTGAGCGAGGCGCCCGCATCCCGGCTGCCGAGCGGCCTCCTCGTCGACCTCTATCAGCTGACCATGGGCGAGGTGTACCTCGCCGAGGGGTACGCCGAGCGAGAGGCGACGTTCAGCCTCTTCTTCCGCACGCTCCCGCCCGGCTGGGGCTATGCGCTCGCCGCCGGGCTCGAGGACGCGCTCCGTTACCTGGAGAGCGTGCGCTTCTCGGACGAGGACGTGGCGGCGCTCGAGGGGACCGGGCTCTTCCGCGAGGCGTTCCTCGAGCGGCTGCGCGCGTTCCGCTTCTCGGGCCGGGTGCGCGCGCTGCCCGAGGGCACGGTCGTCTTCCCGCGCGAGCCGCTCCTGGAGGTGACGGGGCCGTTGCTCGAGGCGCAGATCGTGGAGACGATGGTGCTGAACGAGGTGCACCTGCAGACGCTGATCGCCTCGAAGGCCGCACGCTCGGTCGAGGCCGCGGGCGGAGCGCTCCTCGTCGACTTCGCGCTCCGGCGCACGCACGGCGGCGAGGCGGGGATCAAGGTGGCGCGGGCGAGCTACCTGGCCGGGTTCGACGCGACGAGCAACGTGCTCGCCGCGCTCGCGTACGGGATCCCGCCGGCGGGCACGATGGCGCACTCGTTCGTGGAGAGCTTCCCCTCCGAGGTCGAGGCCTTCCGGGCCTTCGCGCGCGCCTACCCGGACACGGCCATCCTGCTCGTGGACACGTACGACACGGTGGAGGGCGTGCGTCGGGCGGCGGAGGTGGGCCGCGAGCTCGCGGCCCAGGGGCACCGCCTACGGGGCGTCCGCCTCGACTCCGGAGACGTGCTCGCCCTGAGCCGCGAGGCGCGCGCGGTGCTGGACGAGGCCGGTCTCGAGGACGCCCTCGTGTTCGTCAGCGGCGGCCTGGACGAGCACGAGATCGCCCGCCTGCTCGGCGCCGGGGCGCCCATCGGCGGCTTCGGCGTGGGGTCGAAGATGGGCGTCGCCTCTGACTCGCCCTTCCTGGACATGGCCTACAAGCTCGTCGAGCTGGACGGCCGGCCGGTGCTCAAGCTCTCGGCCGGCAAGGCCACGCTTCCCGGGCAGAAGCAGGTTCGGCGCGTCCGCCGCGACGGCGCGGCGTCGTACGACGTCCTCGGGCTCGAGGGCGCAGACGGCGAGGGCGAGCCGCTGCTCCGGGAGGTGATGCGCGACGGTCGCGCGACCTGGTCGGAGCCGCTGGCGGCGACGCGCGAGCGTGCGCGGCAGGAGCGGGAGGCGCTGCCCGCCGCGGTCCGTGCCCTCGACGCCGCGCCCTACGAGGTGCGCGTCGACCCGGCGCTCGAGCGCCTGCGCGAGCGTGCCGCGGCGGAGGCGCTGGGCGGGAGCTAGCGAGCGAGCGCGGCGCCGAGCGGCCCCGGCCAGGAGGCGAGGGGCTCGCTCGAGCGCACGACGTGCGCGCCCGCCGCGGCGAAGCGCGCGTAGGCGGCATCCGCCTCCTCCGTGTAGTCCACGACGCCGGGCACGACGACCGGGGAGGAGCAGTCCTCGAGCAGGTACAGCCGCGGGGCGAGCTCGGGCACGTCCGCCAGGAGGTCCTCGACCGTCCAGGCCACGCAGTGGCTCTTCGCCTGGCCGGCGACGACGACGGCGTCGAAGCCCGCCAGGTGCGCGACGAGCGCGGCGTTGCGCTCCCCCAGCCGCTCGCCGCCGGCTCCCGTCTCCACCTCCGGGCCGAGCACGGAGTAGTGCTCGGTGAGCGGGTTGCGGCCCTTGACCTCGAAGCGGGTCTGCGCACGGCGGGCGATCGCGTGGAAGAAGAGCGCCTCCTCGACCGCGCTCACGAGCGCGTGGCCGACGCCGCCGAGCATGGCGTGGAACGGCCAGACGATGAGGTCGTACTTGCCGCCGCGCGCGAGCGCCTCCACGTACGCGCGTAGGTGGGCGTCCGCGCGCTCGGCGTCCAGCCCCAGGAGCTCGGCCGCCTCGGCGTCCACCCGCCAGCGGCCGGCGGCCACGTCGGCCGCGCTCACGATCGTGTACGGGTCGGGGTGGCGGCCGTCGGCGTCCACGAGGAAGGGGGCGTGGAAGATCTGGTAGGCCTGGTGCGTGTCCATGGTCACGACCGTCTCGGTGATCGCGCCCAGGTTGCGGTACAGGAACGTGCACAGCCGCACGTCGTCCTCGAGCGCGCCCGAGCCGCTGCGGCCGGCCACGAAGAGCTCGAAGCCGGGCGTGCAGAACGTGTTCTGCACGTCCACGGCGAGCAGGCAGACGCGGCGCTCGTCGCGCGCGGCGGGCAGGATCCCGTGCTCTGCCGCCCAGGCACGCGCGTCGCGGAAGCGGGCCTCGTAGTCCACCCGCCAGACCTCGGGCAGCCGGCCCGGGTCGAAGTGCGGCGGGAGCGGGAGCTCGCTCCTCATGCGGCCAAGGCTAGAGGAACGGTCGCGCTTGAGGGGCCGGCATGCCGTGCCGATACGGAACCTGGTGGCCGACCTCGAGAACACGCTGATCACGTGGCTGCCGATCGTGCTGTTCTCGGTCGTCATCCTGCTGCTGCTGTACACGCTGCGCTTCATGCCGCGCGCGAAGCCCGCGCCGGTCGTGAAGGGCGCCCAGGTGGAGGTGTCCTGGGACGACGTGGAGGGCCTCGACGAGGCGAAGGAGGAGCTGCGCGAGGTGGTGGAGTTCCTCCGCGACCGCAAGCGCTTCGAGCGCCTGGGCGCCCGCGTCCCCCGCGGGATCCTCCTGCACGGGCCGCCCGGGACCGGCAAGACGCTCCTCGCGAAGGCGGTGGCGAGCGCGTCCGGCGCGAACTTCTACTCGCAGAGCGCGTCCTCGTTCGTCGAGCTCTTCGCCGGGCTCGGCGCCGCGCGCATCCGCAAGCTGTTCGAGGAGGCGCGCAAGAACGCGCCCGCGATCGTCTTCATCGACGAGCTCGACGCCGTCGGGACGGCCCGCGTCGGCGGCGGCTACCACCGCGAGCACGACCAGACGCTCAACCAGCTCCTCGTCGAGCTGGACGGTTTCAACCAGCGCGACGAGGTCGTGGTCATGGCCGCGTCCAACCGCCTGCAGGACCTCGACGCCGCGCTCCTGCGCCCGGGGCGCTTCGATCGGCAGGTGCTCGTCTCCGCTCCCGACGTGGCCGGGCGGGAGGCGATCCTGCGCGTGCACACGCGCCGCAAGCCGCTTGCGGAGGACGTCGACCTCGGCGTGATCGCGCGGCAGACCGCCGGCCTCACGGGCGCCGACCTGGCCAACATCTGCAACGAGGCCGCCATCCTCGCCGGCCGCACGGGAGCGCAGACGATCCGGCAGGCGGACTTCGAGTCGGCGATGGAGCGGATCGTGGCCGGGCTGCAGCAGCGCCGCGTCGTCTCCGAGAAGGAGAAGCGCATCCTCGCCTACCACGAGGCGGGGCACGCGGTCATGTCGCACCTCGTGGGCGACCTCTTCCCGGCGCAGAAGGCGACCATCGTCTCGCGCGGCCAGGCGCTCGGGTACACGCTCAACATGCCGGCCGAGGACCGCTACCTGCATACGCGGGAGGAGTTCGTCGACCTGATGATGGTCTACCTCGGGGGCCGGGCGGCCGAGGAGGTCGTGTTCGGCCGGATCACGAACGGAGCCGCCAACGACCTCGAGCGGGTGACCGCGATCGCCCGCTCCATGGTCTTCGAGTACGGCATGTCCGAGGTCGCCGCTTCGCGGACGATGCGCGCCGACAACTACGCGCTCTCCGAGGAGACGAAGCGGCTTCGCGACTCCGAGCAGGCGCGGCTCACCGACCAGGCCTACGAGGAGGCGAAGCGGCTCCTGCGCAAGCACCGCGGCGCCCTGGAGCGCGTCGCGCAGGCGCTCCTGGAGAAGGAGACGCTCGACCGTGCGGAGCTGCGCGAGCTGCTCGCCGACGTTCCCCAGGAGTCGCGCTCCTCGGAGACGGTGGGCACGGTGCGGGCGCTCCCGCTGCGCGACTGAGCCGTCGGCCGCGCGAGCCGGGCGAGTAGCATCGCCGGCGTGCGCGTCCTCGGCATCCACCACGTCGGCGTGGCGGTGGCCGACCTCGACGAGGCGATCGCCACCTACGAGCGGCTCTTCGACGCGCGCGTCGAGCACCGCGGCGAGCTGGTCGAGCAGGGGGTGGTCGCGGCCTCCCTCCTCGTCGGCGGCGACCGCGTCGAGCTCCTGGCCGCCACCGGGGAGGACACGCCGGTCGGCCGCTTCCTGGCCCGGCGCGGCCCGGGCATGCACCACGTCGCCTACGAGACGGAGGACGTCGGCGCAGCGCTCGCCGAGCTCGCGGCCGCGGGTGCCGAGCTCGTGGAGACGGAGCCCCGGCGCGGCCTCTTCGGCCTCGAGGTGGCGTTCGTCCATCCCGACGCCGTGCACGGCGTCCTGACGGAGGTGGTGTCCCGTGGCTGAGGCAGACGACTTCGTCCGCATCGAGGTGGGCCTCGACGGCGGGCAGATCCTGAGCGCGCTCGTCAGCGCAGAGAGCGCGGACGCGCTCGACCGCTCGCTAAAGGCGATGGCCACGGGCACGCTCGACCTGCAGGCCCAGGACGGCACGATCACGCTCGCCATCGGGCGCGTGGTCTACGCCAAGCGCTTCGCGCGCGAGGGACGCGTCGGCTTCGGCGCCTGATGGCGCTGCAGGTCGGGATCGTCGGCCTGCCGAACGCGGGCAAGACGACGCTCTACAACGCGCTCACGCGGGCCGGCGCCGAGATCACGGCGTACGCCTCCGTGACCGACAAGCCGAACGTCGGCATGGCGACGATCGCCGACGACCGGCTCGACCGCCTGGCCGCTGCGGTCGGCTCCCGGAAGGTGACCCCCGCCGCGATCCGGGTCGTGGACGTGCCGGGGACGGGGCCGCAGCTCCTCGGCAACCTGCGCCAGGTGGATGCGCTGCTGGCCGTCCTGGACGGGTTCTCCGCGGACGCGAGGCCCGACGACGACCTGGAGACGCTGCGGCTGGAGCTCCTCCTCGCGGATCGCGACCACGTCGAGCGCCGGCTCGAGCGGGTGGCGAAGGAGGCGAAGTCGGGCGACCCGGGGCTGCGCCGCGAGGCGGAGGAGCTGCGCGAGCTGCTCGCGCATCTGGAGGCGGGGAGGACGCTCGCCGAGTGGCCGCGCGCGCTCCCGCGGGAGCTCGAGCCGCTGACCGCGAAGCCGCTGCTGGCGGTCGTGAACGGCCCGGCGGGGATCGACCTGCAGCTCGAGGCGGAGCTCGCCGAGCTCCCCGAGGAGGAGGCCGCGGCCTTTCGCGAGGGACGGCCGTCGGCGCTCGAGGAGGTCGTCCGGCGCCTGAAGGAGGCGCTCGGGCTGATCGCGTTCTTCACGGTCGGCGAGAAGGAGGCCCGGGCCTGGACGCTTCGCCGCGGCCAGACGGCGCTCGACGCGGCCGCGACCATCCACTCCGACCTCGCGCGCGGGTTCATCCGCTGCGAGGTGATCCGCTGGGACGACCTGCTCGCCTGCGGCGGCTCGCACGCGGAGGCGCGGCGGCGCGGGCTCGAGCGGCTGGAGGGGAAGGGCTACGTGGTCGAGGACGGCGACGTCCTGAACGTGCGCTTCAACGTGTGAGCGCCCGCTCCCGCCGGTCGGCGGCGAGCGCCCCGAACCAGAGGGCCGCGAGCAGGACGAGGGCGACCCCGAGCGGGCGCAGCAGCCCCTCCGAGCCGAGCGCGTCCACCGGCACGAGCCCGCTCTCGGTGACGACGCCGTCCTCGCTCCCCGCGGTGGCGACGAGCCACGTCGTGACGAGCCCGGCCGCGAGGGCGGCGACCACCGCGGCGACGTAGAGCGTCTGCGCCAGCCCGCGCGGGGCCGGCAGCGCGAGCGCCAGGCCGAGCACGAGGAGCCCGAAGAACGACCACGTGAACGCGACGCCGACGAGCTTCCCGTACGCCTCGTCGTCGAGGTCGAGCAGGACGGCGAGGACGAGCAGGTCGAGCGCCACCCCGGTCGCCGCGATCGTCGCCAGGGCGAGCGCCTCCGCGCGCCCGCGCGCGAGGCAGGCGAGCGCGACCGCGAAGGCGGCGCCGCTCAGGAACGTCGCGGCGGCGACGCCGACGCCGACGCCGAGGCCGGAGACCTCGTGGCCCGCGTCGGCCACGGCGAGCACGCCCACGAGCGCGGCGAGCGCGAGCGCGGCGAGCGTGGCGAGCGCGCCGAGCTCGAGCCGGGTGCGGGCTCGCGGAGCGGCCTCGTCCATCAGCCGGGAGTTCGGCGGAGGACGCGGTGTTCCTGCCGCTCAGGCAGTCGCCACGAGCGCCGCCCCGGCGAGGGCGGTGACGCCGCCGACGCGCTGGGTGCGGCTGAGCCGCTCGGCCAGCACGAATCGGGCGAGCACGACCGTCACGACCGGGTAGAGAGCGCTCAGCACGGCCACGATCCCGGCCGCGCCGCGCGTGGTCGCGACCGCGACGAAGACGTTCGCACCCGTGTCGAACACCCCCACGCCGACGAGCAGGGGGAGGAGCGGACGCGGCACGCGGAGGGTGCGGACCGTGGCGGCGGCGACGGCGAGCACCACCGCGAGCGAGGCGGCGCGGGCCGCCACGACCGCCCAGGCGGGGCTCTCGTCCGAGCCCGCGTCGAGGCCGACCACGAACCCGCCGAAGCCGAGCGCGGCGACGAGGGCGAGACCGGCGCCTGCGGCCAGCCGGCGGCCGCCCGCGGAGGAGGGCTCGAGCGAGAGGGCCGCGATGCCGCCGAGGACGAGCGCGATGCCGAGCCACTGGAGCGCTCCCGGCACTTCTCCGCGCGCGGCGTCCACAGCCAGCGGCACGACCGGAGCGACCCCCGAGATGGGGGCGACGATGCCCATCGCCCCGACCGCGAGCCCTCGGTACAGCGCGGCCAGGCCGGCTGCGCCCGCGATACCGGCCGCCGCCGCCGGCAGCAGCTCCCCCGCCCCCGGGGCCGCCTCCTGGGAGGCAGCGACCCAGAACAGCAGGCCGGCGAGACCGACCGCCTGCGAGCAGGCCAGCACCGCGACGACGGAGATGCGCCGCGCGGCGAGACCGCCGAGGAAGTCCCCGGCGCCCCACGAGACGGCGCCGGCCAGCGCGAGCAGCGCGGCCACGCGGGCTCAGTCGTCGCCGACCGGGCGGGTCGCCGCCTGCGCGTCGAGCTGGTTGGCGTGGTAGAGGACCGCCGCCTCGGCCGTGCGCGCGGCCGGGCGGTCGTGGTGGCAGGCGACCGCGTGCAGGAGCTCGGCCAGGACGGCGCGCTCGAGCCCGCCGGCCCGCTCCTCGATCAGGCGCAGCCCGAGGTGCACGTGCCCGAGCAGCCGGCCCTCCTCCGTCTGCCGGAAGGTCGGGCCCCGTCCCAGCTCGCGGACGCGCCCGACGTCGTGCAGCAGGGCCGCGGCCAGCAGGAGGTCGGAGCGCAGGCGCGGATGCAGCTGGGCCGTCTCCCGCGCCAGCGTGGCCACGCCGACCGTGTGCTCGAGCAGGCCGCCGGCGTAGCCGTGGTGCCCGTCCGCCCCCGCCGCCGGGAGCTCGCGGAACCCCCGCCGGACGGCGGCGTCGCCGAGGAACGAGCCGACGAGGGCGGCGAGGCCGGGGTGCGCGATCTCGGCGGCGAGGAACTCGAGGAACCCGTCGAGCTCGTCCGCGTCGCGCCGGAGCGCGGGGGTCAGCTCGGACGGGTCCGCCTCGGCCACGTCGAGCGAGCGCACCTGGAGCTGCAGCTTGCCGCCGAAGCTCTCCACCCGCCCGAGCACGCGCACGGCGTCGCCCTCCCGGAAGCGCCGGTCGAGCAGCTCGACGTCGTCCCAGACGCGCGCCTCGATCCGTCCGCTGCGGTCGGCGAGCTCGAGCGCGAGGTAGGGCGCGCCCGCCCGGGTGCGCCGCCGCTCCTTGCGCGTGACCGCGAACACCCCCTCCACGGTGCGGTCCTCGGCGAGCTCGGCGATGGTGGCCACGGCTCCGGAGTCTAGGCCGGAGGCCGTTGGTACGCTCGCCGCGATGGCCGACGTGCAGCCGTTCCGCGCCGTCCGCTACTCCGGCGCGGCCGGGCCGCTGGCCGACCTCGTGGCGCCGCCGTACGACGCCGTCTCCCCGGAGGAGCGGGCCCGCCTGTTCACGCGCAGCCCGTACAACGTCGTCCACCTCACCCTGCCCGAGACGCCCGAGGAGGCGGGGGCGCTGTACCGGGCGTGGCTCGCGGACGGGATCCTGGAGCGCGACGCGGAGCCAGCTGCGTGGCTCCTGGTCGAGGAGTACGTGGGGCCCGACGGCGTGGCGCGCGAGCGGCACGGCGCGATCGTCTCGCTCGGCGTCGGGCCCTACGCGCCGGGACACGTCCTGCCGCACGAGCGGACGCACCCGCGCATTCGCGAGGACCGGCTGCGGCTGCTGCGCGCTCTGCGCGTCCAGCCAGAGCCCATCTTCCTGCTCGCGCGCGCAGAGCTCGCGCTCGAGCCGCCCGCAGCGCCGCCCGACCTGGCGGCGGACGGCTCCCGGCTCTGGCGTCTCGACCGCGCGGACCTGGGGCCGCTCGCGGACGCCGAGCTCCTGATCGCCGACGGCCACCACCGCTACGAGAGCGCGCTCGACTACGGCGAGGAGGTCGGTCGGCCCGCCCGGATCATGGCTCTCGTCGTGTCCACCCACGACCCGGGGCTGCACGTCTTCCCCACGCACCGGCTCTTCCGCGGCCGGCCCGAGCTGGCGGCGGCGCAGGAAGGCGAGCCCTGCGCCTCCCTCGAGGATGCGGTCGCGCGCCTCGCCGCGGAGCCCTACGAGCGGGCGGCGGCGGTCGCCTACCGGCCGGGCCGCGTGGAGCTCGTGCGCGGGCGGGAGGGCGAGCTCGACGTGGAGCTCGTGGACCGCCACGGCCTGGAAGGGATCGCGTACACGACGCAGGCGGACGAGGCGGTGCGGGCCGTGGACACGGGCGCCGCGGACGTCGCATACCTTCTCCGCGAGCCGCGCGTGGAGGACGTCTTCGCGATCGCCCGCCGCGGCGAGCGCATGCCGCCCAAGAGCACGTACTTCTTCCCCAAGCCGCTCTCCGGCCTCCTCTTCCACCCGGTGGAGCCGTGACCGCCTGGCTCGAGCTCTGCCGCGCGTGCGTGGGCGACATCCGCGTCGTGCTCGAGCGGCTGCCCACGCGGGCGGAGCGCGAGCCCGTCCTGCGCCTCGGCGAGGGAGGCGACGACACGACCGCGATCGACGCGGCGGCCGAGGAGACCGTCGTCGCGCGCCTGCGCGAGCTCGGCGAGGACATCGTCCTCGTGTCGGAGGAGCTGGGCACGCTCGCCTTCGGCGCGGGCGGGCCGCGACACGTGGTCGTCGACCCGGTGGACGGGTCGGTCAACGCCAAGCGCGGCATCCCCTTCTTCTCCTTCTCGCTCGCCGTGGCCGAGGGGCCGCGCATGGAGGACGTCGCCTTCGGCTACGTCTACGACTTCGGGACGGGCGAGGAGTGGACTGCCGAGCGCGGCCGCGGCGCGCTCCTCGACGGGCGTCCACTGCCCGCGGTCGGCCCCAAGGAGCGGGTCGAGATCCTCTCCTTCGAGGGGACGACCGCGGCCGCGATCGCGGCCCGCATCGGCGGCGTGCTCGAGCTCGCCGAGCGCGTGCGGGTGATGGGCTCGCTCGCGCTCTCGCTCTGCCACCTCGCGGCCGGGCGCGTGGACGCCGTCTGCTCGCTGAAGCCCGCCCGCTCCGTGGACGTCGCGGCCGCGCAGCTCCTCGTCCGCGAGCGCGGACTGGCGATCGAGCTCGTGGACGGCCCGCCGTTCGCGGCGGCGCCGCTCGACCTCGTCCCCCGGTCGCGCGTGGCGGCGGCAGCCACGCCCGAGCTCGTGGCCGCCCTCGGGTCGGCGCTCGGTCCACTGGTAGCCTCGACCGCATGAGACCCGACCGCGACGCCGTCCTCAGGGCGCTCGAGCAGGTAGTCGACCCGGAGCTCCGCCGGCCGGTGACCGAGCTGGACATGGTCCGCGACGTCCTCGTCGAGGACGACGGCGCCGTGTCGGTGCAGCTCGCGCTCACGGTCGCCGGCTGCCCCCTCCGCCACTCCTTCGAGGAGCAGGTGGAGCGCCACGTCGGCGCGGTGGCAGGCGTGACGCGCGTGCGCCTCGGGTTCACGGTCATGACACCGGAGGAGAAGACCGCGCTCGTCTCCCGCCTGCGCGGGGGGCGTGCGGAGCGGGAGATCTCGCTCTCGCCGGGCACCCGGGTGCTCGCCGTCGCCTCCGGCAAGGGCGGCGTCGGCAAGTCGTCGCTCACCGCCAACCTCGCGTTCGCGCTCTCGGGGCTGGGCGAGGCGGTCGGCGTACTGGACGCCGACGTCTACGGCCACTCGATCCCGCACATGCTCGGCGTGCACCAGCGGCCGATCGCGGTGGACGAGATGATCGTGCCGCCCGTGCGCGGCGACCTCAAGCTCATGTCCATTGGCTTCTTCCTGGAGGAGAACGCGCCCGTCATGTGGCGCGGGCCGATGCTGCACCGCGCACTCGAGCAGTTCCTCTCCGACGTGCACTGGGGCGAGCTGGACACGCTGCTCGTGGACATGCCGCCCGGGACCGGCGACGTGGCCATGTCCCTCGGCCAGCTCCTGCCGCGGGCGGAGGCGCTCGTCGTCACGACGCCGCAGCCGGCTGCCCAGCAGGTGGCGGTGCGCGCGGCGCAGATGGCGGTGAAGACGGGCATGCGCGTGATCGGCGCCGTCGAGAACATGTCCTACCTCGCCGGGACGGGGCAGGAGCTCTTCGGCTCGGGCGGCGGGCAGCGCCTCGCCGACGAGGTCGGCGTCCCGCTGCTCGGCCGGATCCCGCTCGACCCGGCGCTGCGGGAGGCTGCGGACGAGGGGCGGCCCGTGCAGGAAGCCGCGCCGGAGTCGGAGGCCGCGCGGGCGGTCGCGGCGCTCGCGGAGGCGGTCGCGGCGACGCGGGCGGGCGCGATCCGCAAGCCGCTCACCGTCCTGCGCTGAGCGCACGGCCGCGGCTCGTAGACTCGCCGCGTGACCGTGGACGAGGCTCGCGAGCGCCTGCGCCGGCTCGGGCTCGGAGAGGACGCGGTCGCCGTCCTGCTCGCGCACTTCGAGGACGCCGACCGGCGAGGCAAGACGGGCCACGGCCTGGCCAGGGTCGCCTGGCTGGAGACGCAGGCGTTCGACCCGGACGCACGCCCGCGGCGGCTCGAGGCGAGCCAGGCGTTCGAGCGCTGGGACGGCGCCGGGGCGCTCGGCTACCTGACGCTGGACGCGGTCGTGCGTGGCGTTCTCGCCGCTCCGCCGAAGCGTGCGCGCGTCGTCGTCGCCGAGCGCTGCTTTCCCACGGGCGTCCTCGGCTTCTGGGCCCGCCGCCTCGCCGAGGGCGGCCTCGTGGCGGTGCTGACCGCCACCTCCCCGCGCCGGCTCCCGCACCCCGAAGGCGGCCCCGCCCTGACGGGCACGAACCCGCTCGCGCTCGCCGTGCCGGCGAGCGAGGGCCCGCCGTTCGTCGCCGACGTGTCCATGGGCGCGGTCACCCACGGGGACGTGCTCGCCGGCCGCGCGCGGCCGGAGGAGCTCGTTCCCTTCGGCGGGGCTCACGCGCACAAGGCCTTCGCGCTCGCCGCCGGTCTCGAGCTGCTCGTGGGCGCTCTCGCCGGGCCGGAGCCGGGGGCGGTGCTCGTCGTCGCCCGTCCCGCCCACGATCCCGTTCCCGCATTCCGGGCGCTTGCCGCCGGGCGGCGGCTGCCCGGGGACCCACCGACCGAAGGAGGCCCGCCATGAGCGCAACCGCCGTCCGCCGCTACGAGGTGACGGCTCGCTCCACGGAGACGTTCGGCCGCGTGCACTGGACGTGCCGCGGCCAGCACTTCGTGGCCGACGGCCCCGTCTACAACGGCTGTCCCGGCGAGGCGATCACGCCGGCCGAGCTCTTCCTGGCCGGCATCGCCGCCTGCGGCTCCGAGCTCGTCGAGGTCGTCGCCCGCGCGGAAGGGGTGCCGCTGCGGAGGGTCGCCGTGCAGGTCGCCGGCGAGCTCGACCCGCAGCGGCCCGTGCGCGACGACGTGACCGTGTTCACGTCCGTGCGGCTCTCCTTCGAGCTCACCGGCGTGGGCGAGGAGGAGGCGCAGCGCCTCGTCGAGCGCTTCACGCGCAGGTGACCGCTGTACGGGAGCGTCGCAGTTGCGACGCCGGACGTCCGGGTCGAGGTCAGGGCGCTACCGGAGTGAGCGGCGCCTCGCCGCGCTCGACGGCGAGGAGGTTGTCCACGACGAGGCGGGTCATCGCCTCGCGGGCCCGCCGCGTCCCGCTCCCCAGGTGCGGGGTGAGGACGACGTTCGGCAGGCCGAGCAGCTCGGGCGGAACCTGGGGCTCGCCGACGAAGACGTCGAGCCCGGCCCGCAGGCGGCCGGCGACGAGCTCCGCGACGAGCGCCTCCTGGTCGACGACCTCGCCGCGGGCGGTGTTCACGAGGCAGGCCCCGTCGCGCAGGAGCGCGAGCCGGTGCGCGTCGAGGAGCCGGTCGGTCTCGGGCGTGAGGGGCACGTGCAGCGTGACCGCGTCCGCCTCGGCCAGCAGGTCGTCGAGCTCGCGGTACTCCGCGAGCTCGGTCTCGACGCGGTGCCGCTGGGTGTAGAGGACGCGCAGCTCGAAACCCCGCGCGCGGCGGGCGACCGCGCTCCCGATCCGCCCGAGGCCGACGATCCCGAGCGTCGAGCCCGTCACCTCCTCCGCGAGCCAGCCCTCGGCCCAGGAGGCTCCCCACTCGCCGGCGCGCACGAGACGGTCGCCCTCGACCACGCGCCGCTGCGCGGCGAGAAGGAGGGCGAACGCGAGGTCGGCAGTCGCGGCGGTGAGCACGTCCGGGGTGTTCGTGACGACGACACCGCGGGCGGAGCAGGCGGCGACGTCGATCCGGTCGTAGCCGACGCCGAAGTTCGCCACCACCCGTAGGCTCGGGAGGAGCTCGAGCGGCACCGGCTCATTGGCCAGGATCAACCCCTCCACGTCCGGCCGCGGCTCGGTCACCTCGGCGAGCGGGCGCACCTCGAGGTCGCAGAGCTCGTCGAGCGCCGGGCCCGGGTAGCGCCTGGTGGCGAGGACCTTCACGAGGCGGGACGCTATCCGGGACACCCGCCCCGGCGAGGAAGAGATGGTCAGGCGTCCGACGGCGAGGCCGCGCGCAGCCGCTCCAGGACGAACGGGTCGATCGCGTCGAGGCCGGCCACGCGGGCCTCCAGGTTCGCCTCGCCCGCCCACTCCTCGAGGCTCGCGAAGCCCAGGCGCGCGAGCCGCCTCTCGATCTCGGCGCGCAGCGCGGCGTCCACCGGCAGCCACTGGGCGCGAGGCGTACGGCCGAAGAGCTCCTGGTGGATGCCGTACAGCCGGCGCAGCTCCTCGAGCGGGCGCGGGTGGTCGTCCACGCGGAGGTCGACGACGACGTCCGAGAGCCCGGCGTAGCCCTGCCCCGCGCCCACGACGAGGAGCGCTGCCGACTGCTGGCCGCGCCGGTCGCCGCCGGC
>DATLYU010000121.1:0-8806 GCA_035574435.1 Gaiellaceae bacterium
CGGAACGGCAGGAGGTTCACGATCGCGCGCCCCTTCGACTGCCGGGAGCCGAGCGGGAGCTCGTGCACCTTCAGGCGGTAGACCTTGCCCACGGTGGTGAAGAAGAGGATGTAGTCGTGGGTGGAGGCGACGAAGAGGTGCTCGATGTAGTCGTCCTCCTTCAAGTCCATGCCCATCACGCCGATGCCGCCGCGCCGCTGCTCGCGGTACGCGGTGACGGGCAGCCGCTTGACGTACCCCGACTTGGTGATCGCGATGACCATGTCCTCCTCGGCGATCATGTCCTCGAGCTCGAGCTCGCTCTCGGCGGCCACGATCTCCGTCCGGCGCTCGTCCCCCTTCGCGTAGATCTGCTTGATCTCCAGCAGCTCCTCGCGGATGACGCCGTCGATCTTCGCGGGATCGCCGAGGATCTCCCGGAGCTCGCCGATCCGCTCCTGCAAGTCGGCGTACTCGCCCTCGATCTCCTTCCGCGCGAGCGACGTCAGACGCGCGAGCCGCAGGTCGAGGATGGCCTGCGCCTGCACCTCGGAGAGCTCGAACTGCTCCATGAGCCCGGCGCGGGCGGCGTCCGTGTCGGCCGACGAGCGGATCAGGTCGATGACGGCGTCGAGGTTGTCGAGCGCCTTCAGGTAGCCCTCGAGCACGTGCGCCCGGTCGAGCGCCTTGCGCAGCTCGTACTTCGAGCGCCGGGTGACGACCTCGCGCTGGTAGTCGAGGTAGTGCCGGACGAGCTCGAGCAGCGACAGCGTCCGGGGGACGCCGTCCACGAGCGCGACCGCGTTGTAGCCGAACGTCGTCTGCAGCGGCGTGTGCTTGAAGAGCTTGTTCAGCGCCACCTGCGGGACGGCCTCGCGCTTGAGCTCGATCTGCACGCGCATCCCCGTCTTGTCCGAGTAGTCCTGCAGGTCGGAGACCTCGGTGATGACCTTCTCGCGCACGAGGTCGGCGATCTTGGCGATGACGCCCGAGTCGCCGCCCTTTTTCACCCCGTACGGCAGCTCCGTGACGATGATCGCGCTCTTGCCGCCGCGCAGCTCCTCGACGTGCGCGCGCGCGCGCATGACGATACGGCCGCGCCCGGTACGGTACGCGTCGCGAATTCCGGAGCGGCCGAGGATGATCCCGCCCGTCGGGAAGTCCGGGCCCTTCACGTGCTTCATGAGCTCGTCCACCCCGATGGTCGGCTTGTCGATCATGGCCACGATGGCGTCCACCGTCTCGGACAGGTTGTGCGGGGGCATGTTCGTGGCCATGCCGACCGCGATCCCGCTCGAGCCGTTCACGAGCAGGTTGGGGAAGCGCGACGGGAGCACGACCGGCTCGCGCTGCGACTCGTCGTAGTTGGGCACGAAGTCGACCGTGTCCATGTCGATGTCGCGCAGGAGCTCGGTCGCGAGCCGCGCGAGCCTGCACTCCGTGTAGCGCTGGGCGGCGGGCGGGTCGTCGTCGATGGAGCCGAAGTTGCCCTGCCCGTCCACGAGCGGGTAGCGGAGCGAGAACGGCTGCGCCATGCGTACGAGGGTGTCGTAGATCGGCGCCTCGCCGTGCGGGTGGTACTTCCCCATCACGTCGCCGACGACGCGGGCGCTCTTCACGTACGGCCGGTTCGGCTGGTGCCCGCTCGCGTGCATGCCCCAGAGGACGCGCCGGTGCACGGGCTTCAAACCGTCGCGGACGTCGGGCAGTGCCCGCCCGACGATGACGCTCATCGCGTAGTCGAGGTAGCTCGAGCGCATCTCCTGCTCGAGCTCGCGGCTCTCGATCCGGCCCGCTCCGAGCGGCTCGACGACGTCAGACATCCAGGAACCTCACGTCGCGGGCGTTCTGCTCGATGAAGAGGCGCCGCGGCTCGACCTGGTCGCCCATGAGCATCGAGAAGACGGCGTCCGCCGCTGCTGCGTCCTCTACCTCGACTCGCAGGAGCATGCGCCGCGCAGGATCCATGGTCGTCTCCCAGAGCTGGTCCGCGTTCATCTCCCCGAGACCCTTGAAGCGGCTGATCTGCATGCCCTCCTTGGCCAGCTCGAGCGCCGCCTCGCGGAGCTCCGCGAACGTCTCCGCGGAGGCGGTCTTCTTACCGTAGGCGAGCGCGAAGGGCGGCAGCCCCACGCCCTCGGCGAGCTTCTGGTAGGCGGCGCGCACGGAGGCGTACGTCGGCGCGCTCAGCATCGCCGCGGGCACCTCGACGCGCTGCGCCGTGTTCGTCTCGAGCTCCACCACCCGCACGCGGAGGCTGTCCTCGAGCCGCTCTTCGACCGTCAGCTCGTACCCGTTCGCGGGCAGGTTGGCGATGATCTCCTCCGCGTCCGCGCCGGGGGCCTCCACGAGGCGGTGGTCGATCGCGAAGCGGGCGATGGGGCCGAACTCCGCCTCGAGCTTCGCCGACCAGCCCTCGAGCAGCTCCAGGTCGCGCGCGAAACGCGCCCAGCGAGCCTCCGTGAGCGTCACCTCCCGACCCTCGCGATCGGCGATGCTCATCCCCTTGATCCGCTCGCGGACGAGGAGCTCCTCGAGCTGGGCGTCCTTCTCGAAGTACATGCCCTGGTTGCCGAGCTTCACGTGGTAGAGCGGCGGCACGGCGATGTACACGTGGCCGCGCTCGAAGAGCTCGGGCATCGTCCGGTACAGGAAGGTGAGGACGAGCGTGCGGATGTGGGCGCCGTCCACGTCCGCGTCGGTCATGACGATGATGCGGCCGTAGCGGAGGTTCGCGATGTCGAACTCGTCGCCGAACCCGGTGCCGATCGCGGTGATCATGGCCTGGATCTCCGCGTTCGAGAGCACCTTGTTGATGCGGTTCTTCTCGCTGTTGATGATCTTGCCGCGCAGCGGGAGGATCGCCTGAGTGGTGCGGTCGCGCGCCTGCTTGGCCGACCCGCCGGCGGAGTCGCCCTCGACGATGAAGAGCTCCGCCGCCTCCGGGTCCTTGATCGTGCAGTCCGCGAGCTTGCCGGGCAGCGACGAGTTCTCGAGCGCGCTCTTGCGACGTGTGAGCTCGCGCGCCTTGCGCGCCGCCTGGCGCGCGCGGGCCGCGGAGACCGCCTTGGTGATGATCTGGCGGGCGTCGGCCGGGTTCTCCTCGAGGAACTCGGCCAGCTTCTGGTTGACCGTCGTCTTGACGAGCCCCTCGATCCCCGGGTTGCCCAGCTTCGTCTTCGTCTGCCCCTCGAACTGCGGGTTGCGGAGCTTGACGGAGATGACCGCGGCCAGGCCCTCGCGCACGTCCTCGCCCTCGAGGTTCTCCTCCTTCTCCTTGAGCAGGCCCTTCTCGCGCGCGTAGCGGTTGAGCGTGCCCGTGAGCGCCGCGCGGAAGCCGGAGAGGTGGGTGCCGCCCTCGGTCGTGTTGATGTTGTTCGCGAACGAGAAGACGGACTCCACGTACGACACGTTCCACTGCATGGCGACCTCGACCTGGCCCTCCTCGCTCTCGCCCTCGAGGAAGATGATCCGCTTGTGGATCGGGTCCTTGGACTCGTTCACGTGCGCGACGAAGTCGCGGATCCCGCCCTCGTAGTGGAACTCCTCGGTCTTGCCGCCGGCCCGCTCGTCGCGGAGGACGATCCTCAGGCCGCGCGTCAGGAAGGCCGTCTCCCGCAGCCGCTGCGCGAGCGCGGTGGCCGAGAACTCGGTCTCCTCGAAGATCTCCGAGTCGGGCAGGAACGAGATCGTCGTCCCGGTCTCGCCCTTGGCCGCCTTGCCGACGACCTGCATGTCGCCCTTCGGCTCTCCGCGGGCGAACTCCTGCCGGTAGAGCTTGCCGTCGCGGGCGACCTCCGCCACGAGCCACTCGGAGAGCGCGTTCACGACAGACACGCCGACGCCGTGCAGCCCGCCCGAGACCTTGTAGCCCTGGCCGCCGAACTTGCCGCCGGCGTGGAGCTTGGTGAGCACCACCGTCAGCGCCGGCAGCCCCTGCTCGGGGATGACGTCCACCGGGATGCCGGCGCCGGCGTCCCGGACGGTCACCGAGTTGTCCGGCCGGATGGTGACCTCGACCAGGTCGTTGCGGCCCGCGAGGGCCTCGTCCACGGCGTTGTCCACGACCTCGTACACGAGGTGATGGAGGCCTCGCGAGCCGGTCGAGCCGATGTACATGCCCGGGCGCAGACGAACGGGCTCGAGGCCCTCGAGGACGGTGATGTCCTTTGCGGTGTAGGCAGCTTCGGCCATGAAAAAAGCCCTGCAAATACTGCTTTTGCGGGCCGGAAGGAGTGTATCAGAAGCGGCGGCGGGAGCGAGCCCCGAGGAGGCTCGCGCGCGCCGCTCGCTCGACCAGCTCGCGCAGCTCCGGGTCCTCGATCGCAGCCGCGGCGGCGGAGGCCTCCGGGACCTCCGGCGGGGGCTCCTGCGAGACCTCCTGCGCACGCTCCTGGGGCGTCTTCGGCGCGCCCGGCTCGGGCACCGGGCCGACGCGGAAGCGAAGCGCGGGCGGGGCGTGCTCGCCCGCGTGCTCCCGCAGCCGCGCGAGGATCTCGGCGGCCAGGCGGTCGAGCTCGAAGGCCCACGTGGACGAGCTCGTCGCGACCTGCAGCGTCTCGTCGCGGCTCAGGCGAAGTGGCCACGCATGCCGCGCGACCGTCTCGCCCACGGCCGCAGGCCAGACCTCCGCGAGCCGGCGCAGCCGCTCCCCGCTTCCGCCCCCCGCGCGCCCGAGCTCGCGCTCGACGCCCTTCCCGATCCGCTCCATCAGACGGGCCGTACCTCGCCGTCCCGAACGGCGAGCTCCTGCGCCGGCGAGAGCGGGAGGACGGCGGCGCTGGTCGCCGTGATCACCGTCTGGCCGCCGCCGGCGACGAGCTCGGCCAGGGCTCGCCGGCGACGCTCGTCGAGCTCGGAGAGCACGTCGTCGAGCAGGACGAGCGGGCTCGCGCCGTGCCGCTCCCGGAGCACGGCGGCCTCCGCGAGGACGAGCGCGAGAACGGCGATGCGCTGCTCGCCCTGCGACCCGAAGCGGCGGAGCTCGCGACCTCCGGCCGCGAGGGAGACCTCGTGCAGGTGCGGCCCGAGCCCCGTCATGCCGCGTTCGAGGTCGAGCGCCAGCCTGTGCTCGTGCTCCTCGGCGCTCGGTGCCGCTTCCTCGTAGGCGAGCACGGCTCGCGCGAGCCCGAGCAGGGCGGCCGTCTCGGCGAACGGGCCCGCGAGGGCGGCGACTGCCGCTCGCCGCAGCTCGACGAGCTCGGCGCCCAGCGCGGCCACGGCGGCCGTCCACGGCGCCAGCGCATCTGCCGAGGAGAGACCGGCCGCGACCCGGCGAAGCGCCGCGTTGCGCTGGCCGAGCGCGCTTCCGTACTCGAGCGGCAGGAGCGCACGCGAGGGGAAGAGGCGTCCCGCTGCACGGTCGAGATAAGCGCGCCGGGCGGCGGGGCCCGCCTTCACGACGGCGAGCCGATCCGGCGTGAACACGAGCGTGCGCAGGCGCTGGCGCAGGTGGTCGGCGGAGGGCAGCCGCTCGCCGTTCAGCCGCGCGCGGCGGGCGTCGCGCAGGTCGAGCGCGAGCTCGGTCTCCAACGACACGCCGTCGTGCGTCCCGCGCAGGCGGACGCGGGCGGCCTGGGCTCCCAGACGGACGAGCTGCGCTGCGCTGCGCGTTCGCGGAGAGAAGCCCTGCGTCCCCACGTGCAGCGCCTCGAGGAGGTTCGTCTTGCCCGCCCCGTTCGGCCCCGAGACGAGCACGAGACCGGGCTCCAAGGCGACCTCCAGGTTGGAGTAGGAGCGGAAGTCGCGGAGCGTGACCTCGCGGACGATCAGCCCGCGAGCCGGATCGGCATGATCAGGTACCAGAAGCCCTCGTCCGGCGACGAGATGAGCCCCGGCCGCAGCGGGCTGATCAGCTTCAGCTGGACGGTCTCGGCCGCGACCGCCTCGAGCCCGTCGCGCAGGAACTCAGGGTTGAAGCCGATCTCGAGCGCCTCGCCGGCGTACTCGACCGGCAAGGACTCGCGGGTCTCGCCGACGTCCTGCGTCTGGGCGGAGACGACGAGCTCGCCTTCCGCGAAGCGCAGGCGGAGCGGAGCGTTGCGCTGCGCGAGGACGGCGCCGCGGCGGACGACGTCCAGCACGGCCTCGCGGGCGAGCGTGACCTCGGCTTCGAACGACTCGGGGAGAAGCTGCTTGTAGTTCGGGAACTGGCCGTCGATCCGCCGGCTCGTGAGCCACACGCCGGCCACGCCGAACACCACGTGGTTCTCGTGCATGCCGAGCTGCACCTCGCTCGCGCCGGCGGCGATGCGGGCGAGCTCCTGCAACGCGCGGGCCGGGATGATCGCGTCCAAGTCGCTCGCGGGGTGCGGGAGCGCCGTCTCCTTGACGGCCAGACGGTAGGAGTCGGTGGCGGCCATGATCAGCCGATCCCCCTCGAAGCGCACGAGGATCCCGGTCAGCACCGGCCGCGACTCGTCGCGCGATGCGGCGCGTGCGACCTTCTCGACGGTCTCGAGTAGCGCCGGCGCAGCGAGCGTCTGCAGCTCGACGTCGGTCGGAGGGAGCCGCGGGAAGTCCTCCGCGCTGTACGTGTTGAGCCGCGAGACGTGGCTTCCCGAGGAGACCGCGAGCGTCGCGCTGCCGACGTCGTAGGCGAGGTTCACCGTACGCTCGGGGAGAAGCCGCACGAGGTCCCCGAGCAGCCGCCCCGGCACGACCACCGCGCCGTCGCCGCTCACCTCGCCGGCGACGGTCGCGCGCAGCGAGACCTCCATGTCGGTGGCCGCCAGCGTGAGCGCGCCCTCCTCCGCCTGCAAGAGCACGCCGCCCAGCACCTGCACGGCGCCGCGGGTGGAGAGCGCACGGGCGACCACGCCGAGCGCCCCCGCGAGGTCGTCGCGCTCGCAGGTAACGGTCAGCTCGGTGGCCTGCGCGAGGTCTGTGGTCATAACTGAATGAGAAGAGTCGTAGCGGTAGTAGGAGTGTGAATCGCGGGGAAGACGGGCCGATTGTGCCCGACGAGCGGGGAAATCGCCTGGGGAGCCAGCTGTGGATGCCCGTCCCCGGGTCCCACGGCCCCCGCTCGGCGGGGCGCTGTTCTCCCCAGATTCACCGCGCCTGCTTGATGCGCGCGGTCAGCTCTTGCACGAGGTTGTACACAGAGCGGTCCTCGCGGATGAGACGCGTGATCTTCGAGGTCGCGTGGATGACGGTCGTGTGGTCGCGCCCCCCGAACTCCTTCCCGATCTTCGGCAGCGAGGAGTCGGTGAGCTCGCGGGAGAGGTACATCGCGACCTGGCGTGGGTACGCAACCGCCTGCGAGCGGCGCGGGCTGACGAGCTCGTCGAGCGTGACGCCGAAGCGCTCGGAGACGACCTCCTGGATGCGCGGGATGGTCACCTCCGGCGCCGCGTCGCCCTGGGGGAAGACGTCCTTCAGCACGTGCTCGGCGAGGTCCACGGTCATCGGGCGATCGGTCAGGGAGGAGAACGCGACCACCCGGGTGAGCGCTCCTTCGAGCTCGCGGATGTTCGACGAGACCCTGCTCGCGATGAACGTGAGCACCTCCGGGTCCGTGACCGCGATGCGCTCGGTGTTCACCTTCTTGCGGAGGATCGCGATGCGCGTCTCCAGATCGGGCGGCTGGATGTCGGTGAGGAGGCCCCATTCGAAGCGCGAGCGCAGCCGCTCCTCGAGCGTCGCGATCTCCCGCGGCGGCCGGTCGGAGGAGATCACGATCTGCGCGCCGCCCTCGTACAGCGAGTTGAAGGTGTGGAAGAACTCCTCCTGGATGCGCTCCTTGCCCTCGAAGAACTGGATGTCGTCGATGAGGAGCAGGTTGTAGTTGCGGTAGCGGCGCTTGAAGCCCTCGATGCGCTTGTCCCGGAGCGAGTCGATGAAGTCGTTCATGAACGTCTCGCTCGTCACGTAGCGCATCGTCAGGCGCCGCGAGTGCTGACGCACGTAGTGGCCGATCGCCTGTAGCAGGTGCGTCTTCCCGAGACCGGTGCCGCCGTAGATGAAGAGCGGGTTGTACGCCTGCGCCGGGGCCTCGGCGACCGCCAGCGCGGCGGCGTGGGCGAAGCGGTTGGACGAGCCGATGACGAAGAGGTCGAAGGTGTACTTGGGGTTGAGCTCGACCTCCGGCGTCTGGTAGGGGACTTCCCCGTCCCGCTCGCGGCTCGGCGGCGAGAGCTGCGGCTCAGACGCACGCCCGGCCGGAGGCTCCCCGACGGTGAACGAGACCGCGACCTCGTGCCCGGCGGCCTCCCGCGCCGCGGACGCGACCGCGCCCAGGAAGTGGCTCTCGATCCAGCCCCGCGTGAAGTCGTTGGGGACGGCCACCAGCAGCCGGTCGTCGGCCAGCGAGCGCGGCTCGGCGTGCGAGAACCACGTCTCGAAGGTGGAGCGGCTGAGCGTCTCGCTCAGGCGCGCCGCGACCGCGTCCCACAGCGTCTCGGCGTTCGGTTCGGTCGCGTGCTCCACCCGTCCTCGGAGGTCCTCGGCGTCTCGACGAAGGGGCGAGCATAGCAGCGTCCGCAGGGCGTCTCAACGAGCAGCACCCAGGCCCAGTCGGCCTCAAACAGACCAATTTGCAGGCATTTCCCACGTTCCACACCTCTGTCCACAGCTGTGGATGGGGGTTCTCCTGTCGCCGCGCTCGGCAACAGCGAATCCGCGAGTGCAGCGGATTCGGTTGCCCTCCTCGCCAGGGCGGCTGTGGAAAAGTCCTCGGGGAGGGCGGTCGCTATACTGCCCGCTCGGTCCGCGCAGGCCCACCCTCCGAACGCTCTCGTGAAACGCACCTACCAGCCGAACGTCCGCCGCCGGAAGCGCAAGCACGGCTTCCGGGCGCGCATGGCGACGCGCGCGGGCCGCGCCA
>DATLYU010000122.1:0-14152 GCA_035574435.1 Gaiellaceae bacterium
CACGCTCGGCGGCGGCGTCGTCCTCGATCCGGCGCCGCCCCGCCACCGCGACCCGGCTCGCACGGAGCTCGTCGAGCGGGGCGAGATCGCCGCGACCGTGCACGCGCCCGTGCTCGCCGACTCGCTCCGCCACCTCGTCGACGGCGAGCTCGCGGGCGTCGAGCGCGCGGGCCCCTGGGTGTTCTCGTCGGCGTGGCTCGACGGGCTCGTCCGCGACCTCGAGGCCCGGCTCGCGGCCGCCGACCCGGTGGATCCGGGAGTCCCCGTGCCCTCGGCCCCGTGGGCGGCCGACGTCCTTCCGCTGCTGCCCTTCGAGCGGCGCGGCGCGAAGCTGTACCGGCCGGGCGCGCGCGCCTCGCTCGCGGGGCGGGAGGCCGCCGCGGAGGCGCTCGTCCGCGAGCTCGCCGCCGCCGGAGTGCGCGCGACGAAGGTCGAGGACGAGCGGCTGCTGCGCTTCCTGGAGCAGGAGGGGGCGCTCGTCCGGCTGGGGCCGAGCCACGCGATCGGCGCCGAGGCCTACGAGGTCGCGAAGGACGTGCTGCTCGCGGAGGCGCGCACTGCGGGCGAGATCACCCTCGCCCGCTTCCGCGACCTCGCGGGCGTGGGTCGCCGCGACGCGCAGCTCCTGCTCGAACGCTTCGACGCGGACGGGTTGACGCGCCGCGTGGGCGATCGGCGGGTGCTGCGGCGCGCGGCCGCGGAGGCTACGAGCAGGCCGTCTGGGTGAGGCTGCCGCCCGGGCCCTGCAGGTACCAGGTGCGGCCCTCGGCGGTGGCGGTCACGCAGTACGCGGACGCGCCCGCGGACACGATCGAGATGCCCTGGATGCCCGGGCTGTACTGCGCCTTGAGGCCCGCGAGGGTCATGCCCGCGTACGTCCCGGTGTCCGCGCGGTAGGACTCGATGGCAGGCACGGCGGTGCGGATGTTCATGCGCGCGGTGGCGTCGCCCGCGCGCTCGCGCGCGCCCGCCTGGAAGCCGATCGCAGCCGCGAGCAGGATCCCGAGGATGACGAGCACGACGAGCAGCTCGACCAGGGTGAAGCCCTCCTCCCGCCGCAGGCGCCGCATGGTCTGCGTATCGGCCGCGCGCGACCCGGTCTTGAGCGAGGCCGGCCCGTGCGCCATCCTGGGAGCGTGCGGCGGCTCGCCCTCGTGCTCGCGCTCGCCCTCGCCCCGGCGGCGCTCGCGGGCGCGGGCGACGTCGCCCCGCGCCTGCTCGTCCTGCAGGCCGCCGACGTGCCCTCGGGGTTCCGGCTCGACCGCGCGGACAGCGGCGTGCGCCCGAACGATCGCGAGGCGCGCAACGATCCCCGGCTCCCCGCGCTCTTCCGCCGCTGGGGCCGGCTGACCGGCTACGAGCGCGAGTTCGATCGCGGGCAGCAGGCGATCAGCTCGCGTGCCGACCTCTTCCGGCGGTCGGACGGAGCCGCGGACCTGCTCGCCTGGTACACGGCGGAGCTGCACCGGAGCAGCCTCGGCCGCCTGCGCCGCGTCCCGCTCGCCGTCGGCGCGGGCGGCTGGCTCTACACCGCCTCCGCGCCGCAGCCGGTCGCGTTCGCCGTCTGGCGCCAGGGCCGCGTCTTCGCGGGCGTCGCGACGCTGGGGCTCGCGAACGACCTGGCGCGGCGCCTCGCCCGCGCGCAGGAGCGGCGGATCGCGGCCGCCCTGCGCTGAGGGCGCTCAGCCCGTGCGCCACTCGGGCTCGTCCTCGATCCCGATCCCGTCCGCGACGCGCGTCACGTAGTTGAAGTAGCCGACCACCTGGATCGCGTCCGAGATGGCCGCGTCGTCCAGTCCGTGCGCGCGCAGCGCGTCCACGTCGGCCGGCCCCACGGTCGCGGCCGCGTGCGTCAGCTTGACCGCGAACTCGCAGAGCGCCCGCTCGCGCGGCGAGAGCCGGGCGCGCCGCCAGTCCCGCTCCACCTGCTCCACCAGCTTCGCGTCTGCGCCCTCGGCACGGAGGTCGTCGGCGTGGGCGCGCGTTCAGTAGTGGCAGCCCTGCTCGTGCGAGGCGACGGTGGCGAGGAGCTCACGCTCCTGCCGCGAGAGCCCGGACTCGCCGAACATGATCGCCCGGTAGAGCGCCATGGAGGCGCGCAGCACCTCCGGGTTCAGGCTCATCGCCTTGACGATCTGGAAGACCTTGCCCGCACGCCCGACCGCGGCCTCGTACTCCTCGCGCAGGAGGCCGTCCGCCTCGGCCTCCTCGATCAGCCGGACGTGAGGCACGCGCTACCGCGTCTGCGGGAAGCCGAGGTCGACCTTGCTCGTCGCCGGGTCGGGCCAGCGGCTCGTGACCGCCTTCGTGCGCGTGTAGAAGTCGATCCCCTCCGGGCCGTAGATGTGCCGGTCGCCGAAGAGCGAGTCCTTCCACCCGCCGAACGAGTAGTAGGCGACGGGAACCGGGATGGGCACGTTGATCCCGACCATTCCGACGTTGACCTCGAACTGGAACTTGCGCGCGACGCCGCCGTCGCGCGTGAAGAGCGCGACGCCGTTCCCGTACGGGTTCTCGTTCACGAGCCGGAGCGCCTCGTCGTACGTCTTGACCCGCACGACCGAGAGCACCGGGCCGAAGATCTCGTCGCGGTACGCGTCCATCTCCGGCGTCACGTTGTCGAGCAGCGAGACGCCGAGGAAGAAGCCGCCGCCGTCGGGCGCGGTCTCGCGGCCGTCGGCGACGAGCGTCGCTCCCTGCGCCGGCCCGCTCTCCAGGTACGAGGCCACCCGGTCGCGGTGCTCGCGGGTGACGAGCGGCCCCATCTCCGCCTCCGGGTCGAAGCCGTCGCCCACCTTCACCTTGGGCAGCCGCTCCTTGATCGCGTCCACGAGCGGGTCGGCCACGTCGCCGACCGCGACCACGACCGACACGGCCATGCAGCGCTCGCCGGCCGACCCGTAGCCGGCGCTGACGGCGGCGTCCGCGGCCATCTCCACGTCGGCGTCGGGCAGGACGATCATGTGGTTCTTCGCGCCGCCGAGCGCCTGCACCCGCTTGCCGTGCTTCGTCCCGTTCTCGTACACGTAGCGCGCGATCGGCGTGGAGCCGACGAAGCTGATCGCGGCCACGTCGGGGTGCTCGAGCAGCCGGTCCACGGCGACCTTGTCGCCCTGGATCACGTTGAAGACGCCGTTCGGGACGCCCGCCTCCTTGAGCAGCTCCGCGACGAGGAGCGAGGCGGAGGGGTCCTTCTCGGAGGGCTTGAGGACGAACGCGTTGCCGCAGGCGATGGCCGGCGCCCACATCCACATGGGCACCATGGCCGGGAAGTTGAACGGCGTGATCCCGGCGACCACGCCCAGCGGCTGGCGGATGGAGTAGACGTCGATCCCGGTCGAGGCCTGCTCCGAGTAGTCGCCCTTGAGCAGCTCGGGGATGCCGCACACGTACTCGATCACCTCGAGCCCGCGCTGCACCTCGCCGTGCGCGTCGGACAGGACCTTGCCGTGCTCCGCGGTGAGGAGACGCGCGATGTCGTCGCGGTGCGCCTCCACGAGGTTGTAGATGCGGAAGAAGAGCTCCTGCCGCTTGGAGAGCGACCACGTGCGCCACGTCGAGGAGAACGCCTCCTTCGCGACCGCGACCGCGCGGTCCACCTCCTCCTTCGTGGCGAACTCGACCTCGCCGGTCTGCTCGCCGGTGGCGGGGTTGTACACGGGGCCCCGCCGCCCCGAGCTCCCGCGCACGATCTCGCCGCCGATCCAGTGGGAGATCAGCTTCAGCTCCGTCGTCACCGCCGCGTTCATCGCGTCACCTCCGCCTGCTCGCTCGTCGCGGCAAGCGTAGCGCCCGGCGGCCGGCGCCTACGCGGTCGCCGCCGCGCGCCGCCGCCTGGGGCGGCGGACGATCGCGTCCTCGCCCGGGAAGAAGATCGACTCGTGGCCGTCCTCCCAGCGGACGCGGAAGCGCTCGTGGCCGGGCTCGCCGAGCACCTCGAGGATGAGCGCGGTGCGGGGCGCGTCGCCCACCGAGTGGCCCGTGACGACGATCTCGTCGCCCGGGCGGGCGGGCTTGCCGTGCACGGTCTTGGTCATCGCTGCCTCCTTTCTCGCATCTCCGAGTGTGCCCGTTCGCGCGCTGCCGCGCAGGCCGGTACCGCCGAGCCCGAGCCCCTCGAGCACGGCAGCATAGGGGTCGAGCCCGGGCAGGGCGTAGCGCCGGTCGAAGTCCACGGCCCCGTTCACCTCGAGCACGAGCCACGAGTCCTCGAGCGGGAGCAGGTCGACGCCGGCGAAGTCGATCCCCAGGGCCCGCGCCGCGCGGACCGCCAGCTCGGCAGCCGCGTGCGGGAGCGCCGCGGGCACGACCCGCCCGCCAAGCGTGACGTTCGTGCGCCACTCGCCGGCGGCAGCCACGCGCCGTGCGGCGGCCGCGACCCGTCCCCCGGCCACGACGACGCGCAGGTCGCTGCGAGCCGGCGCGACCGCCTCCTGCACGAGGGCGCCGTGGCGCAGCCACCACGACCGCTCGCCTACGACCGCGAGGACGGAGTCCAGCTCCTCGGCGTCGCGGCAGAGGAACACGTCCTGCCCCCAGCTCCCGAAGCGCGGCTTGAGCACGCAGGGGAAGGGCAGGCCCGGGCGGGGCGCGCCCGGCGCGAGGTGCGCCGTCCACGGGCGCGGGAGCCGTGCCGCCGCCAGCCGGGCCTCCGTCAGGAGCTTGTCGTGGGCGGCGAGGAGCGCCGGGCGGCGGTTGCGGACGAGGACGCCGCGGCGCTCGAGGGCGTCCAGCACCTCGAGTCCCGGCTCCACGCCGTCCAGCGTGGGCAGGACGTCGAGACGGCCGAGCGCCGCGTCGCCGGGACGGAGCTGCGCGCTCGCCTGGGCCGGCGAGAGCACGCGTGCGCGAACGCCCAGGTCGAGCCACGCCTGGACGAGGGCGACGTTCGTCCTCGTCGGCGAGCCGATCAGGGCCACGAGCACGCCACGAGCGTGCGCCTTCCTGGAGCGCGCCGGCATCCGGGTCGACCCCGATCGTGCTGCGGGTTGCTCCGCGCCGGTCGGGCTCAGACGGGGATGACGAGGCTCGCCAGGTCGCGCGGGTAGTACGTGAGGAGCTCGCAGCCGCCCTCCGTCACGAGCACGGTGTCGGAGTGCCGGAAGCCGCCCAGGTCGAGGTCGTACAGGCCCGGCTCGACGGTGAACACCATCCCGACCCTGATCTCCGTGTCGTCGCCCGTGTCGAGGAACGGGCCCTCGTGGTAGCGCAGCCCGATGGCGTGCCCCGTGTGGTGGCGCCAGAGCTCCAGCAGGCCGTGCTCCTCGTAGTAGGCGCGCACGGCGAGGTCGACCTCCGCGCACCGGCGCCCCGGGCGGATCGCGTCGAACGCCACCTCCTGGGCTGCCCGCATGTGCTCGAAGAGGCGTTCCTGCTCCGCCGTCGGCTCCCCGATGACGAGCGTTCGCTCGAGCTCCGAGAGGTAGCCCCACACCGGCGCGCTCGCCCCCGTGACGAGGACGTCGCCCGCGCGGAAGACGACGTTCCCGGCGAGCGCGTGCGGGATGGCCGAGCTGCGGCCGATCTGGCCGCGGTAGCCGGCGTGCGCGCCCCGCGCGAGGAAGCTCTGCGCCCGGTACACCTCGCCGATCGCGTCCAGCATCGCGAACGTCGCCTCCGCGCTCGCCCGCTGCTCGACCTCGGTCTCGGTCAGCCCGGGCCGCGTGTAGCGCTGCAGCAGCCGGTGCGCGAGGTTCGCCCAGCGCACGCTCTCGCGGATGAGCGCGACCTCGGCCTCCGACTTGACTGCCATCTGCTCCTCCACCCAGGCCGCGACGCGCACGACCGTCGCCCCGCTCAGCTCCGACAGGGAGGGGCCGCGATAGCCGAGGATCCACGGGTAGCCGTCCTGGTCGGCGCCGACGCGCCCGGCCAGGCCGAGGTCCGCCAGCGTGCGGGCGAGGACGGTCTCCGCGCGCGGGTCTCCCGGGTACTCGGCGTAGTGCTCCACGCGGTCGAGCTCCGCCTTCGCCTGCGCGTGCTCGAGCTCCAGGCGAGGCACGACCAGGACGCGCTCCCCGGCCGGCCCGAGGACGAGCGCGATCGGGCGCTCCGTGGGCGCGAAGGCGAAGCCTGCGTAGTAGAGGACGTACGACGGGTCGAAGAGGACGACGCCCGCGAGCCCCTCCTCCTGCGCCCGCGCGAGCAGGGCGGCGCAGCGGGCGCGGTGCTCCTCGGGCGAGATCGCGAGCGACGCGCGCACGCCGCGAGCCTAGCCCGCCGGGCTAGCCTGGGCCAGGTGAGGCTGCTGGCGCCCGTCCTCGCCGCCGCGGCGCTGCTCGCCGGCGCGTCGAGCGCGCGGGCGGCCGTCTCCGCGGACTACGTGTACGACCGCCAGCTCGGCGTGCTCGCGCAGGCGGCGCTCGCGCGCTCCCTGTCCACGCACACGGCGGCGGCGCGCGGTCGCGTCCTGCGCGTGTACGTCCGCTGCTACACGAGCCGGGAGGCGTTCGAGGCCGCCTTCGAGCGTCGCTTCGGCGTCCCGGCCCGGCGCGTGATCGCCTACTACGTGCGCGGAGGGGACGTCCACCTGCGGAACGGGACCTGCGCGCGCGTACGCGAGTTCGCGGCGGGCCGGCACACGGTGCTGACCGCGGCCGCGCTCGCCGTGCTCCTGCACGAGGCGCTCCACCGCCAGGGCCTGCGCAACGAGCGGGTGACCACGTGCTTCGCGAACGAGGCGGTGCGCTGGGCGGCGGAGTGGCTCGGGTTCGCTCCGGAGCGCGCGCTGCGCGCGCGCAACCTCGCGTTCACGTACACGCGCCTGTACTCCCCGCGCGCGTACTTCATGGGCCGCCCGACCTGCCTCGCGCTCGCCGAGCGGAGGAGCTGGCGGGCGTTCGTGCGCGACCTCCGTTGAGGAGCGAGCCACGTCCTCTCGGGCGACGGAGCGGCGCCGGAGTCGAACCGACCGAGCCGTGGGTTGCACGACCGCACTGGTTTTGAAGACCAGCTGGGCCACCGGGCCCATGCCGCTCCGCGGCGCAGGGTAGCCGGGGCTCCGCCCGCTCGCGCGGAGCAGGTTCCGGGCGGCGTGGGAGCGGGTTACGCTCACGGGCCGTGTCCCGGACAGGCGTCCTCGCTGTCGCGGCCGGCGTCGTCGGCCTCGCGGTGGGCGCGCTCGCGGGCGGCTGGTACCTGTTCCTGCGGGACACGGCCGAGCCGACCAGCGTGGAGGAGGCGGTCACGAGCTTCCGCGAGCAGACGGAGGGGGAGCCGCACGACTCCCCGGTACCGCCCGGCGTGTACGAGTACGCGACGGACGGGTACGAGCGCACGGACGCGCTCACGGGCGTCACCCACCGCTACCCCCGCCGCTCGACCATCACCGTGACCGCGGACGCATGCGGCGTGCGGCTGCGCTGGGACGTGCTGCGCGGCCGCTCGACGACCTGGACGTTCTGCGTGGCCGACCAGGACTGGGAGCTGCGCGAGCAGGACGAGCGGCACACCTTCTTCGGACGGACCGAGCGCACGACCTACGCCTGCGCCGTTCCGCCCTTCCGCCTGCCGGGAGGCCGGGAGGGCAGGACGCTTCCGGTCTCGTGCACCACGGGCGACGCGGAGGAGCGCGGGGAGCTCGCGATCCTGGGCCGCGAGCGCGTCCGGGTCGGCCGGCGCGCGGTGCCGGCGCTGCACGTGCGCAAGACGAGCACGTTCTCGGGAGCGATCCGCGGCTCGGCGCGCTACGACCTCTGGTTCGCGCGCGACACCGGCGTCCCCCTCCGGCTCGTGCTGCGGAGCGAGACGGCGAACGACTCCGCCGTGGGCGAGGTGCGCTACGCGGAGGAGGTGACCCTGCGGCTGCTCTCGCTCGCACCGCGCCGATGAGCGTGCGCGAGCGCCTCGCGAGGCTCCGCCTCGCACCCGACGGCCGGCCGCGCCCCGACGCCCCCTTCGGCCGGGGGCCGCTCGCGGCCCGGGTGCTGCGGGGCGCGATCGTGTGCGCGAGCGCGACCCTCGGCCGGCTCCCGGCACCGGTCGCGCACAAGCTCGCGTGGGTGGGCGGGACCGCGGAGTGGGCGCTCCGTCCGGCCAAGCGCCGCCGGCTCGCCGAGAACCTCTGCCACACGCTCGGCCTGCCGCCGGAGCACCCCGAGGTGAGGGCGCTCGTCCGGCGGGAGGTGCTGAACGAGGCGCGCCGCTCCGTGGACTTCCTGTGGGCGGTCGCGCGCCCGAGCGAGCTCCTGGCCACCACCGAGGTGGTCGGCCGCGAGCACGTCGAGGCGGCGCTCGCGCGCGGCCGCGGCGTGCTGCTCGTCTCCACGCACGTGGGCGGATGGGAGGTGGCGGCGGCGCTCCCGAAGGTCGTCGTGCCCGTGCCGACGACGGCGATCGTCACCGACGACTGGCTCGCCTGGGCGGTGGAGGGGCTGCGCGTGCGGGCCGGCCTCGGGATCATGTACGACTCCGACCCGCCGTCGAAGGCCGCGCGGCTGCTGCGGAACGGCGAGGCCTTGCTCGTCCTCGGCGACTACGCGAAGCCCTGGATGCGCACGTACCCGGTGCGGCTGCTGGACGCGGTCGCGGAGCTCCCGGCCGGCCCGGTTGCGCTGGCGCGCCTGTGCGGGTCGCCGCTCGTGCCCTTCGTCGTCGTCCCCACCGCTCCGCGGCGCTGGCGGGTGGAGATCGAGCCGGCGCTCCTCCCGCCCGACCGGAACGGGGGCGCGGAGGCCGAGCGGGCGCTCCTGCAGGAGCTCGCCGACCGCTGGAGCCGGTCGCTGCGCCGGTACCGGGAGCACTGGGCGGCCGTCTACCCGATGACGTGGAGGAGCGCGTGAGTCGCTTCTCGCTCCGGCGGGAGGTGGCGCTCGGCCTCGGCGTCTACGGCCTCTACCTGCTCGTCGCGCGGCGGGTGCTGCGCCGGGACGGCAGGGCGCGCGCCCGCCGCAACGCCGAGCGCCTGGTCGCGCTCGAGGAGCGCCTGGGGCTGCACCACGAGCCCGTGCTGCAGCGGCTCGTCCTGCGCCGGCCCCGCCTCGTGCACGGCCTCAACCTCGGCTACGCGGTCTTCAACGTCAGCCTCACCGTGGGCTGGCTCGCGCTCCTCTACCGCCGGCGCGACCCCGGCTACCATCGCCTGCGGCGCCGGTGCGTGGCGGCGCACGTGGCCGCCCAGCCCGTGTTCTGGCTCTACCCGACCGAGCCGCCGCGCGTCCTCGAGGGGTTCGTGGACACGCTCTCGGAGGTCAGCGGCCTCGACCTCGAGCACCCGTTCCTGGTGCGCTTCTACAACCCCATTGCGGCGCTGCCCAGCCTGCACGTCACCTTCGCGGTGGTCACGGCCGGGGCCATTGCCGAGCGCACGCGTTCGCGCACGGGGAAGGCGCTCGCCTGGGCGTACCCGCCGCTCGTCTCCGCCGTCGTGGTCGCGACCGGCAACCACTACGTCCTGGACGCGGTCGCCGGCGCCGCGCTCGGCGCCGCGGCGAGGCGCGTGCCGTGAGCGCTCCGGCCGAAGACCGGCGACCGGACGTCCGTCTCTGGCAGGCGGCGCTCGGCCTCGTCCTCGCCGTCCTGCTCGTCGTCGGCGTCGGGCTCCTGATCGCGCGCGCCGCCGGGTTCTCGGAAGTGCGCGCCGCGGTCGAGGAGGCGGAGCCCTCCTGGCTCGCACTCTGCCTCGCCGCCCAGGTCCTGGCCCTGGCCGGCTACGCGGACGTGTTCCGAGAGGCGTTCCGCTGGCGCGGCGGTCCCGACCCGGGCTACCGCCTGAGCGCGCACGTCATGCTCGCGAGCATCGGCGCGACGCGGGTCTTCGCGGCCGGCGGGGCCGGCGCGCTGGCGGCCACCTACTGGTGCTTCCGGCGGGCGCGCTTCCCGCGCCGGGAGGCGCTCGTGCGCGTGCTCGGGTTCAACACGCTCTTCTACGTGAGCTTCGCGCTCGCCGCGTGGGCGGCCGCGCTCCTGCTCGCCCTGGGCGCCTGGGGGGTCGCGCCGCTCGGGCTCACGCTGCCGTGGCTCGTCCTCGTCCCCTTCTGCTTCGCGGCGGCGGCGTTCGTGACGCAGCCGGCGCGCCTGGGCGCGTTCACCCGCGGCGGGGGCAACGTCCTGCGGCGCGCGCTCGCGGTCGCGATCGGCGGGACGGCCTGGGTACGCGAGGTGCTCCCCGACCCGGGCGGGCGCCGGCTGCAGCTCTCCGCGCTCCTGTACTGGGTCGGGAACGCGCTCTGCCTGTGGGCCGCCCTCCGCTCCGTGGGCGTCTCGCTGCCGCTCCCCGAGCTCGCGCTCGCCTATGCGACCGGGCACGCGGCGACGATCCTGCCGCTCCCGCTCGGCGGCGTCGGCGGCGTGGACGCGGCCATGACCTACGCGCTGACCGTGGTCGGCGTCGATCTCGCCTCGGCGCTCGTGGCCGTGGCCGTCTTCCGCCTGTTCGCCTTCTGGGCCCCGACCCTCCCCGGCCTGGTCGCGCTCGCGCTCCTCCCACGCGCCGGACGGGGCCTCGAGCGGGCCGCCCCGGTGCGGGCGTAGGATCCGCGCGTGCGCACCGGAGCCGTGCTCGTCGCGCTCCTCGCCGCGGCGCTCGCCGCGCCCGCGACCGCCGCCTCGCCCGTCAAGACGACGCTCGTCACCTCCACCCGCACGCCGGTGGTCGGGCAGGCCTGGCGCTGGACCGTGACCGCGCGCACCGCGGGGGGAGCCCCGCTCGCCGCGCGCATGAAGCTCCAGATCCTCCTCGGCGAGACCGTCGTCGGCTGCTTCGCGGGCGGGGAGGTGCGCCAGTGCACGGGCGCCTCGCCCGGGGACTGGATCGCGTTCCGCGGCCGGCGCACGGGCGTCCTGCGCTGGCCGGCGGAGTCCGTCGGCGTGACGCTCACCTTCCAGGCGCTCGTGAAGGTGGGGAAGCTGACGCGCAAGCTGCGCGCCCCCGTCACCGTCAGGCCCGCGTAGCTACCGGGCCCCGCCGGCAAGCACGAAGCGCTCGCGCAGGAGCTCGACCACCTTGCGCGCGATCAGGTCGCCGGCCGGGCGCTCGAAGTGCACGCCGTCGTCCGCGCGCATCTTCACGAGCTTCCCCGAGGGGTCGTCCAGGTACTGGGCGTACCCGCCGTCCTCGCCCGCGAAGAAGAAGTACGTGTCCAGGTAGGCCACGCGCCGCGGCCGCTTCGCGGCCTCCGCCTGCACGATCGCGTTGATCACGTCGAAGCGCCGCGTCTGCTCCGCGTCGCGGGTGACGGGGAGGCCTATCCACACGAGGAACGCGCCCGCGCGGGCGACCGAGTCCATGATCCCGCCCACGCGGCGCGCGTACTCGCCCCGCCAGCTCTCGCCGCCGAACGGCCCCACCGTGACGCCGTCCGGGAGCCCGGTCATGAAGCCGTGGTCGTCGTTGCCGCCGAACATGAGCACGACCGCGTGCGGCTTGCGGGCGCGGAGCTGCTCGCGCACGTGCCGGAACCAGTTGAACACGTCCGGCCGCTCGAGCCCGCTCGCGATGCGGCCGTCCACGCGGCCGACGGGCTCGAGCGCGGGGGTCTCGCCCGCCAGGCGGAGGAGCGACTCGCCGGGGACGACGACGAGCGAGTCGCCCGCGATCCAGAACCGGAGCGGCCGCGTCGGGGTGAAGCGCTCCCGGCGCGGCGGGGGCGGCTTCCGGCCGCCGCGCGGAGGCTCCGGCACCTCGACCTCCGTGTCCACCGCGTCGTCCTGCGCGCGCCCGAGCGCGGCCTTGAGGCCGCGGCGGGGCCGGTCGAGGAGGAGCGCCTCGCTCGCGTCCGCGAGCGGGCCCGTGACGGCGAGGGCGAGGTCGCGCTTCCAGCCCTCCGGCTGGATGGTGGCGGACTTGTGCAGCCCGGGGGCGTTCAGGAGCGCGCCCAGGAGAAGCGCTCCCAGCGTGACCGCGATCGCGGCGCCCGCCGAGTGCAGCCGCCGGCCCTCCTCCTCGCGCCGGGCCGGCCTGCGTCTGCGCGTGCGGGGCTCCTCCATCGCTCAGAACTGGAAGTAGATGAACGGCGCGACGCCCTCCGGCCCGAGCGCGTGCGTGGCGAGCAGGGCGAGCGAGAGCACCGCGGCCTGCGCGGGCAGCGGCAGGCGCGAGAAGCGCGCCATGAGCGCGAGCGGGAGCCGCTGCGGGAGGTACTGGGAGCCGATCCCGAGCGCGATCGCCGCGAGCACGCCGCCGGTGACGAGCGAGCTCGGCTCGCCCCAGGCGGTGGCCAGGCGGGCGAGCACGTCCCGCGCGTCCGAGAACGAGTCCGCGCGGAAGAACACCCAGCCCAGGCAGACGACGTGGAAGGTGAGCAGGCGCCGCCAGGCGAGGCCCAGGGCGCGCGGCGCACGCGCCCTCCGGCCGGGCCGCTCGCGCCACCAGCGCTCGCCGACGAGCGCGATCCCGTGGATCCCGCCCCAGGCTACGAACGTCCAGCCGGCCCCGTGCCAGAGGCCGCCGATGAGCATCGTCAGCATGAGGTTGCGGTAGGTGAGCAGGCGGCCGCCGCGGTTCCCGCCGAGCGGGATGTACAGGTAGTCGCGCAGCCAGCGCGAGAGCGTCATGTGCCAGCGCCGCCAGAAGTCGGAGATGGACGTGGCCGTGTACGGGGCGTCGAAGTTCTGCGGGAAGCGGAACCCGAGCAGGAGCGCGATCCCGATGGCCATGTTCGTGTAGCCGAAGAAGTCGGCGTAGATCTGGACCGCGTACGCGTACACGCCCACGAGCACCTCGAGCGACGAACGCTGGTTCGGCGCGCCGAACACCGGGTCGACGATCGAGGTCGCCAGGTGGTTCGCGACCACGACCTTCATGAACAGGCCGGTGCCGAAGAGGAAGAAGGCGCGCGAGGTGTCCACGTAGCGGGGGTCGCGCGGGGAGGACATCTGCGGGATCAGCTCGCCCGGGCGCACGATCGGGCCCGCCACCAGGTGGGGGAAGAAGGACAGGTAGGCGGCGAACGTGCCCAGCCCGACGGGCGCGAAGTCGCCGCGGTAGGTGTCCACGAGGTAGCTGATCCCCATGAACGTGAAGAAGGAGATCCCGACGGGGAGGACGATCGAGCGCGCCTCGAGCGGGACGTCCACCCCGACGAGGGCGAACAGGTTGTTCGTCGAGGTGACGAAGAAGTCGTAGTACTTGAAGTAGCCGAGCAGCCCGAGGTTGCCGGCCAGGCCGAGTGCGAGCAGGCCGCGCCGGCGCGAGGGGGCGGCGCTCCCGTGGATGGCCTGCGCGACGACCTGGTTCCACAGGATCGAGAAGCCGAGCAGGAAGCAGAAGCGCCAGTCCCAGCCCGCGTAGAAGACGAAGCTGGCGACGACGACGAACGGCCGCCAGCGCTCGCCGCGCGGCATGAGCAGCCAGGAGAGCGGGAGGACGAGGAGGAAGAAGACGGCGAAGGTGGCGGTTGGAAAGAGCATCGGCGCGGCTCTCGCGGCTCAGCGCGGGCAGCGCGCCGTCACGGCCGCCGCGATCGCCGCGGCCCGGGCGCGGTACCCGGCCGCGCTCACGTGCACGCCGTCCGCCGAGAGCCACTCCGGATGGCGCGCGACCATCCCCACCCAGTCCACGAGCACGAGCGTGCGGTGGCGCGCCGCGACCCTGCGCAGCGCGCCGTTCAACCCGTCGTAGGTGGCCCCGACGGCCGCCGGGCGGACGATCGTCGGCCAGACCACGCAGCGCCGCGCGCCCGCCGCCCGCACGACGTCGAGCACGGCGCGCCAGAACGTGGACACGATGCGCGGGTCGTCGTTCGTCCCCGCGCTCACGACGAGCACGCGGGGCAGTGTCGTCCGCGAGCGGGTGACGAGGTCGGCGACGTCGTAGGCGTGCAGGCCCACGTCGTGGATGGCCTGGATCCGGTAGCCACGCAGCCGGAGGCGCAGGTAGGGGGCGGTGCCCACGCTCAGCGAGTCGCCGAGGTCGAGGACCGCGGGGCCGGAAGCCGTCCGTCCGGCGGCGGGCCCGGCGGTCGCCGCGACGGCCGCGAGCACGCAGACGCAGGCGGCGAGGGCGGTGCGCACGGCGCGAGGGTAGTCGGCGCGCAGGCCGGACGCACGCGCGTCCGGCTCAGTCCTCCGCGACCGGCGGCAGGCGCGCGGCCGTGTCCTCGCCGGGCTCGTCTCCGGCCTGCGTGTCCTCGAGAGCCGGGCGCTCGAGCGGCGGAGCGAACCAGGCCGGGTCCTCCGCCCCCGCCGCGACGGGGCCGGCGTAGGCTCCGGCCGC
>DATLYU010000123.1:0-15293 GCA_035574435.1 Gaiellaceae bacterium
TGGCGGTCGAGCAGGCCGCGTCCTCCCGCCACGAGCGAGGCGCCGAGGACGAGCAGGAGGTTGGAGACGACGCTGCCGGTGAGGGACCCGCGCACGACCTCGGTCAGGCCCTCGTGCACGGCGAGGAGGGCGATGATGAGCTCGGGCGCGTTCCCGAAGGTGGCGTTCAGGAACCCGCCCACGCCGGGGCCGGTGTGCTCGGCGGCGTGCTCCGTGGCTTCCCCGATCAGCCACGCGAGCGGAACGAGCGCGATCGCGGAGAGCACGAACTCGACGTTCTGCGAGAGGTCGGCGACGTAGTGCAGCACGACGACGAGCGGAGCGAGCGCGAGGGTCGCGAAGAGGATGCGGCGGGCCATGGAGGCGACACGCTAACGGTGCGCGTGTGGTGCGCGCGTCGCCAATGCCTGAAAACCGGCGGTTTGTCAAGTCTTGCGGGCAGTGGCCGCGGAGGAACACAATCGGCGGGATGAGCGAAGCTGCGGCCGAGGTCCAGATCCCGCTCCGCGTCCAGGACGAGGTCGAGTGCCGGCACTGCGAGGTGCACTGCGAGAAGGTCGTCCACCCCGGGGCGTGCGTCCGCATGGGCTGCCCGTTCGTGTACGCCTACGAGGCCTGGGGCCGCATGTACATGGGCTGCCTGCAGAAGGTGTACGAGGTGGAGCTCGACCTCGAGCTCGTGCGGGCGGCGGAGACCGAGCGCGGCGGCTTCGGCGCGGTGCGCGCGCGGCGGGCGCCGCTGCCGATGTGCGAGGTGGAGGTCGTCCGCTGCTACGGGGGGCGGGAGGACGAGCTCGGCTGCCGCAACCCCGAGTTCCACGAGCTGCCGCGGGAGCGCGCCGGCTTCCGCGTCTTCGCCCGGCTCACCGACGCCCGCTGACGCCGCCCCGGCGCCGGGCCGCCGCGGCCCAGTGGCGCCGTCCGCGCCGGTGGAGGTCGCGCAGGCGCTGGAGGTCCTCGGTGTCCGCGCCCCGGTCCTCCCAGGTCTCCACGATCGCGGGGAGCTCGGCGAAGGCGGGGTGGCCGAGGAAGGTTGCGAGGCCGTCGCCGATCAGCCCGCGGCCGACGAGCTCGTGGCGGTCCCGGTTCGAGCCGCGCGGGACCTTCGCGTCGTTCACGTGCAGGACGCGCAGGCGCCCGAGCCCGAAGCTCGCGTCGAGCTCGGCGAGCGCGGCCGCGAGCGCCTCCCGGTCGGAGACGTCCACCCCGGAGGCCCACCAGTGGCAGCTGTCCAGGCAAAGCCCGAGGCGCGGGTGGCCGTCCAGCGCGTCCCGGAGCGCGCCCAGCTCGGTTACCGAGCGCCCGATCGTGCCGCCCGCCCCGGCCGTGTTCTCGACGCACAGCCAGAGCTCCTCCGTCGTCAGCTCGAGCAGCTCGCGGAGCGGGGGGAGCACGGTCGCCACGGCCTCCTCGAACCCGGCGCCGAGGTGGGAGCCGACGTGGAAGACGACCGCGTCGGCGCGGATCGCGCGGGCGGTCTCCATGGTCGCCCGGAGCGCGCTCAGGGAGCGGGCGCGGATCTCCGGGTCGGAGGCGGCGAGGTTGACGAGGTAGAGGGCGTGGCAGCTCACGTGGCGCACGCCGGCCTCCTCGCGGCGGCGGCGGAAGCGCTCCAGCTCCTCCGGCGCGTGCGCCGTCGGCTGCCACCGGCGGGGGCTCTGCGTGAAGACCTGCACCGCGTCGCCGCCGATCCGCTCGACGCGGTCGATGGCCTGCGAGATCCCGCCGGCGACGGAGACGTGGGCGCCGAACCACATGCGCGCCCTAGGCTAGTGCCGGCATGCCCGTCCGCGTCCGCATGGCTCCGTCGCCGACCGGCTTCCTGCACATCGGCGGCGTCCGCACGTTCCTCTTCAACTGGCTGTTCGCGCGCGGACGCGGCGGGGAGTGCCTGCTCCGCATCGAGAACACGGACACGAGCCGCGAGGTGCAGGAGTCGGTTGCGCAGATCGAGCGGTCGCTGCGCTGGCTGGGGATCGACTGGGACGGCGAGACGACGTTCCAGCTCGACCGCATGGGCCGCGCGCAGGAGGAGGCGCGACGGCTCGTCGCCGAGGGGGCGGCCTACGAGGACGAGGGCGCGATCCGCCTGCGCATGCCGGACGAGGGCGTGACCGCGTGGCAGGACGCGATCAAGGGCCGGATCGAGTTCCCGAACGCGCAGCTCGAGGACTTCGTGCTCGTCCGCTCGGACGGCCGTCCCACGTACAACTTCGCCTCGCCGCTCGAGGACTGGCTGGACGGGATCACGCACGTGATCCGCGGCGACGACCACGTCTCGAACACGCCGAAGCAGCTCGTCGTGCTGCGCGCGCTCGGGGCCGAGCCGCCCGTGTACGCGCACGTCCCGAACGTCTTCGGCCCCGACGGCCGCAAGCTCTCGAAGCGCCACGGCGCGGTGTCCGTGGACGAGTTCCGCGCTGCCGGCTACCTCCCCGAGGCGCTCATGAACTTCCTCGCGCTGCTCGGCTGGGCGCCCGACGGCGAGACGACGATCATGAGCCGCGAGGAGCTGATCGAGCGCTTCTCGCTCGAGCGCGTGGGATCGAGCCCGGCCACGTTCGACTACGCGAAGCTCGACTGGATGAACGGCGTGTACCTGCGCGCGCTCCCGCCGGACGAGTACGCGGACCGGCTCGTCGCATACCTGCGCGAGCAGGGCATCGAGTGGCCCGAGGAACGCGTGCGCGCCGCCGCCCCGCTCGTCCAGGAGAAGATCGCGCGGCTGGGGGAGTTCCCCGCGTTCGCGGGCTTCCTCTTCCACGGCGTGGAGCCGGATCCGGAGCTGCTCGACCGCCGGGTGCTGGAGGCCGCGGCAGCCGCGCTGGCCCGGGTCGAGCCCTGGCGCGCGGACGTCCTCGAGGCGGCGCTCAAGCGCCTCTGCGAGGAGCTGGGGGAGAAGCCGCGCAGCGTCTACCCGCCGATCCGCGTGGCCGTGACCGGCTCGCGCGTCTCGCCGGGGCTGTACGAGTCGCTCGAGCTGCTCGGGCGCGAGGAGACGCTCGCGCGCATCCACGCCGGGATCGCGCGGACGGCGTGAGCGCGCTCCGCGACCTCCTGGGGCGCGAGCTCGGGCCGAGCTCGTGGCTCGAGGTCTCGCAGGAGCGCATCGACGCCTTCGCCGAGGCGACGGACGACCGGCAGTGGATCCACACGGACCGCGAGCGGGCCGCGCGAGGGCCCTTCAGGACGACGATCGCCCACGGCTTCCTGACGCTCTCGCTCTGCGTGCCCATGGCCCACGAGCTCCTGCCGCGAGCGGGCGCGCTCACCGTGAACTACGGCGTCGACCGCGTGCGCTTCCCGGCCGCCGTCCCCTCGGGCGGCCGCGTACGCGGACGCCTCACCGTCGTGCGGGTCGAGGACACGCCGGCGGGCGAGCGGGCGGTCGTGCGCGCGGTGGTCGAGTGCGAGGGCGTCGAGAAGCCCGTCTGCGTGGCCGACCTCGTCGTCCTTACGGTCCCGTAACAGACGCCTGGCTCTTTCGGACGAGTCTGCTAGCGTGGCCCGCCGGTGGTAGGCCGTCTTCCCCGCTCGCTCCGCCTCGCGCTCGCCGTCGCGGCCGCGACCGTGCTCGCCGGCGTCGCGGCGACCGCCGCATACGCGCTCGCGTTCGACGACGCCTCGCCGTGCCCGGTCACGATCGACAACGGGCAGCCGCTGCTCGTGTGCCCGTCCGGCGTCCTCGGCAGCGGGTACTCGCTCCAGCTGGTCGGGCGCGGCGGCTGCGAGCCGCACTTCACGTTCACCGTCATCAACGGCTCGCTGCCGTCGGGCCTGTCGATGTCCTCGAGCGGGCTGATCAGCGGCACGCCGACGCACGCCGGGACCGCGCGCTTCTGGGTGCGCCTCCACGACCTGGGGCCGTCCGAGGGCGGGCCGGTGTGGTGCACGAACCCGAGGGACGCCGAGCGCGAGTTCATGCTCGCGATCGCTCCGCGGGTCATCGTCACCACCGAGTCGGCGACGCCGGCCACCGTGGGTCAGGCGTACCAGCTCCCGCTCGTGGCGCAGATGATGACCGGGCCCGGGCAGCTGTCGGCCGCCTCGGGGCTCTCGTGGTCGGTCGTGGGCGGCCAGCTCCCGCCGGGCGTGACGCTCGACGCGACGACGGGCGCCGTCTCGGGCACGCCGACGACGGCCGGCTCCTACTCCTTCACCGCGCGCGCCGCGCTGCCGGACGGGCGCTCCGACACGAAGGGCCTCACCATCGTCGTCCGCGAGGCCGTGCGGCTCACGGCGCCCGCGGCCGTGCCTCCGTCCGAGGTCGGCGTGCCGTTCCGCCTCGCCGTCAGCGCGACCGGCGGGACGGGGACGTTCACGTGGACGCTCGCGGGCACGCTTCCGGCCGGGCTCGCGCTCGGCACCGACGGCGCGCTCGCCGGCACGCCTCGGCAGGCGGGGACCTTCGCGTTCACGCTCACGGCGACCGACCAGGAGCAGCGCACGGCGCAGCTCGCGGGGCGCATCGTGGTCGCGCCGCGCCTCGCGATCGTCGGCGTCCCGACCCGGCAGGCGAAGGTCGGCCGGGCCTTCAAGCTGCGCCTGCGCACGGTCGGCGGCGTCGCTCCGAAGACCTGGCGCCTGCGCGGCAAGCTGCCGAAGGGCGTCCGCTTCGACCGCACGCTCGGCATGCTGAGCGGCGTGCCGGCTCGGCCGGGCCGTTACCGGGTCGTCGCCGAGGCGCGCGACGCGCTTCGCGTCCAGGCGACGCGGACGATCGTCATCGTCGTGCGGCCCTAGCGCTGGCCGTCTGCCGCCCGCGCAGCGAGGCGGCTGGGAGGGCGGCTGGTGCCACGCCGAAGGCCATCGCTTGAGAGGCCCATACGGGATTCGAACACCCCTGCAAATGGGCATTTTTTTGGGCCCGAGGGAGCACCGGGGTGTGCACCAGTTGCACGCGAGCGACTCGAATGACCCGCTCGCGGTCAGCAGCGCTCTGGCGGGGCCGGTGGGTGTTCGACCACATCACATACGTACATTCGTCTGTACATCGGCTACCATTGGGAAGTCGTGACCACCGTAGGTATTCGTGAGCTTGCCCGCCGTGCTAGCGCGATCGTGCGTAGCGTCCGCGAGACGGGCGAACCGGCGATTGTGACGGATCGGGGCCGAGCCGTGGGCGTCCTCTATCCGATCGACGGGGACGCACTCGAGGATTACGTTCTCGCGAACGCGCCCGAGTTCGTCACGAGCATGCGCGAGGCAGATGAAGACCTCGTAGCCGGACACACCGTCTCGCTCGACCAGTTGCTCGCAACCGACTCGGAGCGCTAGTCGATACTCGGCAGCGTCGCGACCGCACGCTCGAGATCGCGGCGGTTGACGATTCTCGCCACGAGGAAGCCGCGTTCGGCCGTGCCTGCAACCTCGGCGAGCTCGGTTGGGGCTAGCGGGCGCAGAAGCACTCGCCAGTCGCCAGAGCGCAACCGCAGCCACGGTGCTCGACCACGTAGCGCGACGAGATCAAGGTTCGGCGGCAGTGGCTCGGCGGCCAGGTCGTCTCGAAGCGCGCGAACGATGCGACTTCGGTCCCGCTCGGGAAGCGCACGAATGTCCCGTTGTGCGCGACGGCCGAGTTCAACGTGGTTTGGCATTGCGAGAGGATCTCACTCGAGCCGGGTGCCGGTGTGGCCAGTAAGGAGACGAGAGCGGGCATGGTATGCAGATGCGGATCCAATCGAGTGGGCCCGTTTCGCCGCCTTGCTCGATCGTGCGCCCCGCAGCAAAGCCTGGGCTCGAGACGCTGTTCTCGCGGCCGAGCGTGTTCAACCCCGATCAAGCGCCGTTGCGTGCCGTCGGGCCTACTCGCTCGGTGCAAGCAGTGCGGCGTAGTCGATCTCGGTTTCGTCGACCAGCACGTGCGTGTACGTGTTCGCCGTCACGGCGAGGTTCCGCTGCCCGACGAGCTCGCCGATTCGCGCCCAGGGCTGGCCGCGGAGGTGTTCGAGGGAGATTCGCCGGTGGCGGAGATCGTGCGGCGAGAACGCGGGTACGCCCGCGGCGCTGCACGCGCGCGCGATCGCAGTTCGAAAGCGGTCGGCTCCGAAGCCTTGGAGGACGCGGCGCTCAGGAGCGCGGTCGTCGCGCGGCAGAAGGGCGCAGACGGCCTCGAAGAGCACGGTAGGGACGCTGACCCATCTGGCGCGCCCGGTCTTCGCGACGGCCTGCGAGACGCGCCAGCGCGACCGAGTCTCGTCGACGTCTCCCCACGTGAGTTGTGACCTGCTCCCTCCCGGCGTTGACACGTTAGGCCGCGGTTTTCTGTAGTAGTCCTTCCTCCCAGGTCTGGCGCACCTCGTCGGGCGTCCGGTAGTTCAGGCCCGAGTGGGGGCGGTGGTGGGTAGCGCTCGACGTAGCCGCCGATCCCGCGTCTGGCGTCCTCGAGCGTCTCGTACTCGTTCAACCACACCTCCCGTTCTTTCAGCTTCCCGAACCAGCTCTCGATGAAGGCCTACGACTCGGGGTCGCGGTAGCCGCCGCGGCGGTGACGGATTCCGAGCTCGGTGAGCCGTCCGCGGAAGCGACGGGCGGTGAAGGCCGAGCCGTTGTCGGAGCCGAGCACGAGCTCGCCCGGCTCGATCCCGTGCACCGCGGCGGCGTGATTGACGAGCGCGATCGCCTCGTCGGCACGGCAGCGCAGCTCCACGTGCCAGGCGACGATCTCGCGCGTGCAGTAGTCGACGATCGCCATCAGGTACGTCCAGCCGTGCTCGGCGACCCAGACCGAGGTCATGTCGAGTTGCCACAGCTGCCGCGGCCGCTGCACCTTGAAGAAGCCGTGCCGCTTGCGCCGCTCGAGCGGACGACGCCGCTGGATCAGCTTGTGCTCTCGCATCACGCGCAACACGCGCTTGCGGTTGACGGCGACGCCGGGCTTGCGGCGAACGAAGGCGCAGACCATGCGGTAGCCGTCGGTCTGGTTGGCCAGCGCCTCGGCGACGATCGCTTGCTCGACCGGATCCGCCGGCGGCCGGCGCTGCGGCGCGCTCCTCGGCTTCGGCGTCCTGCTGGGCCGAGATGGCTGTTGCCACTGCCGCGAATCGTAGGCCCAGGTCCGGGCAGAGCCGCCGCGAGTGCGCGGCCGATTGACACGAGGATCGGGCGGAACGAGGATCCTCTCCGTGGGCCACATGCGCAGACGTCTCGCGCCCTTTCTGGTCGCGGGGGCTTTCGTGCTCGCGGGGTGCGGCGGCGACGGTGGGGCGGACGCGACGGACACGACCACCGAGACCACGGTCGAGACGACCGAGACGACGACGGAGACGACCGGGGCGACGGCGAGCGGCGATCCGCTCACCTGCCTCGAAGACGCGGGCCTATCGAGCGTAGAGGAGCGGAGCAGCGACTTCTGGCGCGGCTACCACGACAGTCCCTTCTACCAGGTCAGCGTGCAGCTCCTGGCGTCGGAAGCTGAGGCCCGGGATCTCGCTCGGGACGCGGTCGACGTTTATGCCGCGCAGGCGGGCGAGTACGTCGTGACCGGTCCGGCGAAGGCGAGTGCCGGCGGGCAGGTGGGCCCCGACGAGGCCGCCGAGGCTGAAGCCCTGGTGCAAGACGTCGCAGCTTGCGTCGGCGGCTAGACGACCCCGAGGGCGGTAGCGCCACGCGTAGCGCCACCACCTGCGCGTGAGCGGTCGTTCCCGACCCGGCCGACCCGCGCGGTTGAGCCAGATCCGCTCAACCGGGCGCCGCTGTAAGGCCCATACGGGATTCGAACCCGTGCCGCCGCCGTGAGAGGGCGGTGTCCTAGACCACTAGACGAATGGGCCGGAGCCGCAACAGGGTAGCGCATGCCGCTCGGTCGCTCGCGCGGCGGCGCGGCTCAGTCGACGGGCTCGGGCTCGCGGGTGTCGAGGCGCTCCTCGAACTCGCGGCGGATGGCCTCGCCGCTCGAGAGCACGCGCTCGTAGCGGACGCGGCGCGGGGGCAGCTTGACGATCCGGACGCTCTCGTCCCGGTCGCCGTGGCAGCGCGCGTACGCCGCGGCCTCGTCGAGGGGCCGCAGGCGGTCGCGCTTCCGCCGTCGCCACACTTCGTGCGGACCCCTACCAGATGGACGGTGCGAAGGAAACCCGTCCCCGGGGGAGGGGGGCGCAGTTTGCGGTCAAAACCTTCGCTCGCAGCGGGATCGCGGCTAGTACCAGGGCTTGCAGCTCCACGGGCTCCAGTCCCGCCCCGAGCGCACGAAGTAGCGGTGCGCCGCCCGGGACTGGGCGTAGGCCGTGCCGCCGTGGCCGAACCGGCGGCGCTCGGAGGAGCCCATCTGGAAGAGCCCGAGGTACTGCCCGTTGCGCGCGGTCGTCGCGAGCCGCGACTCGCACCACGCGACCCGGAGGGCCTGTCCGCAGTAGCGCCCGAACACGGCGCAGATCGCCCGGCGGGGCGGGAGCGCAGCGAGCCGGCGGGCCTCTCGCCGCGCGATGAGCACGCGGAGGCGGCCGATGGCGACGTTCGTGCGCGCGAGCAGCCGGCGGGCGCGGCGGAGCGCCGTCCGCGCGTCGGGGCCCTGTCGGCGCGTGGCGAGGAGGGCGCGCCGCTTCTCGTGGAAGCGGACCGCTCCCAGGTAGCGCTGGCGGAGCGCCAGCTTGCGGTCGAGCCGCTGGTCGAGGGAGAGCTGCGGCCACGGTGTCGTGGCCGCCTGGGTCCTCGTCGTGGTTCGCTCCCCGGTCGTTGCCGCAAGAGCCTGTGTCACGAGAACGAGCGCGCACAGGCCAACGAGTAGGGGTTTCAGATCCGGACCTCCTGATCGGGGACAGGGGCGCGGCTCTCCCACGGGAGCCGCTCGTGTCACTCGTGACGCGGACGCTACCCGAAGCGGGTGCGGGCGTGCGGCGGGATGCGCACGCTGCTCACAAAGTTGTTACAAGCGTCCGCGGCGGCGACAACGGCGGGGGAGCGCCGAAGGCCCGGGCGGGAACGTGGCTGCGGGGCAGGGATTCGAACCCCAACTTCCTGGTCCAGAGCCAGGCGTCCTACCGTTAGACGACCCCGCAGGGAGCCGCCAGTCTAGCGCGTCAGTGCCGCTTTCCCTCGGCTCCGCCGGCCGTGTCGAGCCGGTACACGGGCACGAGGCGCTTCTCCGCCTCCGTGTCGATGCGGGCGACCACCTCGACGTAGGGCTCGAGGCCGGACCCGCGCAGCTTCGCCTTCAGGAGGCCGTCCACCTGGTAGATGCCGGACGAGTTGTTCATCACGATCTCGACCATGAGCGGCCGCGTCTGGCCGTCGGCGATGCGCACCTCGTCGATGGCGGCCGCGGAGAGGGAGTGGATCGAGACCGAGCCGCGTTCGAAGGGGATGCGCGAGCGGCCCTTGGCCATGTCCAGCGCGTCCGCGACGCGCAGGATGCCGGCCTCGAGCGAGAGCGGCTCGCCGTCGGCGCGGTGGCTCGTGATCGCCTGCAGGACCTCGGACACGATAACCGTGCGCTCCGGCTCCTCGTACACGTCGGCCAGCAGCTCGCGCAGCTTGGGCTCCGCGAGGAAGAGGCTCCAGTCCTCGTGGTCGCGCCGGTGCACGGACATCCCGATGTCGTGCAGGAGCGCGGCCAGCACGACCACCACCTCGGCGTCGTCCGTGCTCAGGCGGTAGTCGGTCACCATCGAGGGCTCCACGCCGTGCTTCGTGAGCTGGCGGAGGAGCTTGAGGGCGATGTTGGTCACGATCTGGATGTGCACCCAGGAGTGGTCGTTGATCTCCAGGCGCGTGACCGCGTTCACGTTCTGGACGTGCCACCACGCCTTGAGCTGCGGGTCCTGGCCGGCGCGCTCGAGGATCCGGCGCAGCTTGCGGTTGCCGCGGGCGGGGACGCGCAGGTGCATGGCTGCGACCGCCTCCGCCGGCGTCAGCGTGCGCGCGTACGCCGCCTCGGTCGCGAGCGCTTCCTCGATGACCTCCTCGCTCGTGTGCTCGAGCGTCTCGCCGTCCACGCGACCTCCTCGTCGCCTCAAGCCTAGACGGAGCCGCCCTCAGGCGGCGCTGGCCGCCCAGTCGCCGTACAGGCGCGTGTACGCGCCCTGCGCGGCGAGGAGCTCCTCGTGCGTCCCCTGCTCGACGATGCGGCCGTGGTCGAGGACGACGATCAAGTCGGCGCGCCTGATCGTGGACAGGCGGTGCGCGATCACGAACGCGGTGCGCCCGGCGAGCAGCCGTTCGAGGCCGTGCTCGATGCGGCGCTCGGTGGCGATGTCCACCGAGGAGGTGGCCTCGTCCAGGATGAGGATGCGGGGGTCGGCGAGGAGGGCGCGGGCGAAGGCGACGAGCTGTCGCTGGCCGAGCGAGAGGCGGAAGCCGCGCTCGCCGAGCTGCGTGTCGTAGCCAGCCGGGAGCGCGTCGACGAACGCGTCGGCGCCGACGGCGCGCGCGGCCGCGACGACGTCCTCGTCGGTGGCGCCGGGCCGGCCGAAGGCGATGTTCTCGCGGACCGAGCCGGCGAAGAGGAAGCCCTCCTGCGGGACGATCCCGAGCTGCCGGCGCAGGGAGTCCTGCGTCACCTCGCGCAGGTCGTTCCCGTCGATCGTGATCCGGCCGGCGCGTACGTCGTAGAAGCGCGCCAGGAGCTTGGCGATCGTGGACTTGCCGGCGCCCGTGTGCCCGACGAGCGCCACCGTCGTCCCCGCGGGCACGTCCAGGTCGAAGTCGTGCAGGACGTCCGGGAGCTCGCCGTAGCCGAAGCGCACGTGCTCGAAGCGGACGTGGCCCCGGATGGGCGGCAGCTCGCGCGCGCCCGGCGCGTCCTCCACCTCGGGGCGCTCGTCGAGCACGCCCATGATCCGGTCGAGCGCGGCCGTGGCCGAGAGGAACGTGTTGTAGAGCTGGGAGAGCTGCTGGACCGGGTCGAAGAAGTTGGAGAGGTAGAGCATGAAGGCGAGGAGCGTCCCGGCCGTGAGCTGCCCGTCGACGACGAGCCAGCCGCCGAATCCGATCACGATCGCCGTGGCCACGGACGAGAGCACGTCCACAGCGGGGAAGTAGAGGCCGTTCAGGACCACGGTCTCGTAGTTCGCCTCCCGGTAGCGCTCGTTCACGCCCCGGAAGGTGGCCTGGCTCGCCGGCTCGCGCGTGAAGGACTGCACGACCCGCATGCCGGAGATGTCCTCCGCGAGCGTCGCCGTGACGAGGCCGAGGCGTTCGCGGACACGGCGGTAGGCGCGGTTCGAGCGCACCCGGAACCACGCGGTGGCGCCGCCCATGAGCGGGAGGACGACGAGCGTGGCGAGCGCGAGGCGCCAGTCGAGGAGGAAGAGCACGACCGCCGTGCCGCCGAGGACGAGGGAGTTCTGGACGAGGCTGGAGACGCCGTCCGTGACGAGCTGGTCGAGCGCCTCGACGTCGTTCGTGATGCGGCTGACGATCGCGCCGGTGCGGTTGCGCTCGTAGAAGCCGAGGGAGAGCCGCTGCAGGTGGCGGAAGAGCTGCGTGCGCAGGTCGGCGAGCGCGCGCTCGCCGACCCAGCCGGTCAGGTAGGTCTGGGCCGAGGAGAGGGCGAACGCGAGCGCCCCTGCGAGCACGAACGCCGCCACCACGAGGGTGAGGCGCTCGAGGTCACGGGCGGCGATCCCCTCGTCCACGGCGAGCTTCGCCAGGTACGGCGGGAGCAGCGCCACGACCGTGTACGCGACGAGGGTGACGAGCGAGAGCGACGTGCGCAGGGGGTAGGGGCGCGCGAGGCGGAAGAGCATCCCGAGCCGGCGCCTCGTCTGCCGCCACGACCAATCCTCGACGCGCGCGCCGCGCTGCTCCGTGAGATGGCTGCCGGCCTGCCAGACCTTCACGGCCGCGCCCCCTCGTGGGGCACCCCGGCCCACCACCCGCTTTCAGCGTAACGCGGAAGTGCGCGCGGGTGGGACACGCGAGCGTGCCGAGAGCGTGTCAAGCGGAGTCCCACCTCAACCGGCGATCACGACCTGCTGGAGCAGGCCGTGCTCGTGGATCTCGCGGAAGAGCGGGCTCTCCTCCAGCAGCTCCGCCTGCGTGCCGCGCGCCGCCACGCGCCCGTCCTCGAGCACGACGACCTCGTCCGCCAGCGCGATCGTGGACAGTCGGTGGGCGATGATGATCGTCGTCCGGTCGCGCATCACCTCCTGCAGGGCGTCCCGGATGCGCGCCTCGGTGGTCGCGTCCACGGACGCGGTGGCGTCGTCGAGGATCAGGATGCGCGGGTCGATGAGGAGCGCGCGGGCGATCGCGAGCCGCTGCCGCTGGCCGCCCGAGAGCGTGATCCCACGCTCGCCGACGACCGTGTCGTACCCATTCGGCAGCTCCACGATGAAGTCGTGGGCCTGCGCTGCGCGCGCGGCCGCCTCCACCGCCTCGAGCGGCGCGTCCGGGAGCCCGAAGGCGATGTTGTCCCGGACGGACGCCGAGAAGAGGAACGGGTCCTGGGAGATGACGCCGATCTCGCGCCGCAGCGCGCGCCGCTGCACGTCGCGCACGTCCACGCCGTCTACGAGCACCCGCCCCGCGGTCACGTCGTAGAAGCGGGGGACGAGCGACGCGAGCGTCGTCTTGCCCGAGCCCGTCCGTCCGATGAGGGCGACCGTGCGGCCCGGCTCGATCTCGACGTCCACGCCGCTCAGGACGAGGCGGCCGGGCTCGTAGCCGAAGTCGACGCGCTCGAAGCGCACGCTCCCCGGGCCGGGCGGGAGGGGCTGCGCCTCCGGGCGGTCGGCGATCTCCTCGGGCTCGTCGAGGATCTCGAACAGCCGCTCGCCGGCCGCGATCGCGCGCTGCGCCTGGCCGATCCACATGCCGAGCATGCGCAGGGGCATCACCAGCATGGCCAGGTAGAGGTTGAACGCGAAGAACTCGCCGACCGTCATCGAGCCCGAGACGACCATCCGCCCGGCGACGAGCAGCACGGCCGCCTGCGCGAGCAGCGGCAGGAAGCCGAGCAGCGGGACGTAGAAGGCGCGCTGGCGGTTCGCGCCGAGCGTGCGCCGGAACACCTCGTCCGCCGCCTCCGCGAAGCGCCCGACTCGGGTGCGCTCCTGCGAGAACGCCTTCACCACGTGGACGCCCACGATCGACTCCTCGGCGACCGTGGCCACGTCGGCGAGCTTCTGCTGCACGTCGCGGAGCACCGGGTGGGAGATGCGGCTGTACCGGTACGCGACGGCGACGAGCACGGGCGTGATGGCGAGGGCGACGAGCGCGAGGCGCCAGTCGTAGACGAAGAGCACGACCGTCACCGCGACCACGGTGACCACGTGCTGCGCGAAGAAGATGAGCCCGTAGCCGAGGAAGAAGCGCACCGCCTGCAGGTCGACGGTCGCCCGGGACATGAGCTGTCCCGTCTGGTTGCGGTCGTAGAAGCCGAACGAGAGCCGGAGGAGATGGCCGTACAGGTCGTCGCGGAGGTCGTACTCGACGGCGAGCGCCTGGCGGCCGGAGATCAGCCGCCGGCCGACCATGAGCCCGCCCCGGAGGAGCCCGAGCGCGACGATCGCGGCCACGAGCAGGGCCAGCGCGCCGCGGTCCGGGTCGCCCTCCAGCTCGTCCACGGCGACTCCCGTCAGGCCGACGCCCGCGATGACCGCGCCCTGGGAGGCGATCGCGAGCAGCGAGGAGACCGCGAGCGAGGCCCGGTACGGGCGCAGGAAGCGCAGCAGGCGAAGGAACGTCCCCGTACGGGGACGCCGGCCGCCCGTGCTCTCCTCCTCGTCCGTCACGTGCTCGTAGGGTACGGATCGTGCTGGAGGCGGTGCCGAACGTCTCGGAAGGGCGCGACGCGGCCGCCGTGGAGGCGATCGCGCGCGCCTTCGGGCGCCGCGCGCAGGTCCTCGACGTGCACTCCGACCCGGACCACCACCGCTCCGTCTTCACGCTCGCAGCCGAGCGGGCCGCGCTCGAGGACGCGCTCCTCGAGGGCGCCGCCGAGGCGCTCGCCCGCATCGACCTGCGCCGGCACGACGGCGTCCATCCGCGCGTCGGAGCCGTGGACGTCGTCCCGCTCGTCCCGCTCGCCGGCGCGCCCATGGAGCAGGCGTGCGCGGCGGCGCGAACCGTCGCGCGGCGGCTGGGGGAGGAGCTCGGCGTGACCGTGTTCCTGTACGGCGAGGTGGGCGAGGGGCGGCGCCCGGCCTTCTTTCGGCGCGGCGGCCTCGAGGAGCTGCAGCGGAGGATCGCCGCCGGGGAGCTCGTCCCCGCCGCCGGGCCGGCCGAGCTCGACCCGCGCGTGGGCGCCGTGCTCGTCGGCGCCCGGCGCCCGCTCGTCGCCTACAACGTTGAGCTCGCGACCGCCGACGTGGCGGTCGCGCGCGAGGTGGCCGCGGCCGTGCGCGAGTCGAGCGGCGGGCTGCCGGGCGTGCAGGCGATCGGCCTCTACCTGCCGCGCGCGCGGCGCGTGCAGGTGAGCATGAACGTCCTCGATCTCGAGCGCGCCCCCCTGCACGTCGTGGTCGACCGGGTCGTGGAGGAGGCCGCGAGGCGGGGCGTCGCGGTCGTCGGGGGCGAGCTGGTCGGGCTCGTGCCGGCGAGCGTCCTCGCCGCCGCCGAGCTCGAGGGGCGCACGGTGCCGGGCGTGGACGCGAGCCGCGTGCTCGAGGAGCGCCTCCGGCTGTAGCGTCCGCCCGCACGCCGCCGGTTCGCGCCGCGGTCACGCTCTAGACTCGCGGCGTGGCGGCCGGGATCGTCCTCACCGGGGAGGACCTCACGCTCGAGGACGTGTGGCGTGTCGCGGTCGAGGGCGGGACGGCCGAGCTCGCCGAGAGCGCGCGGACCAGGATGCGCGCCGCGCGCGAGCTGCTCGAGTCCTCGGTCGGCGACCACACCTACGGCGTCAACACCGGGTTCGGCCGCTTCGTCTCGGCGCGCATCCCGGAGGAGCTGACCGAGGAGCTGCAGCTACGCCTGCTCCGCAGCCACGCCTGCGGAGTGGGCGAGCCGTACCCGGACGACGTCGTCCGGGCCGCCATGCTCCTGCGCGCCAACGCCCTCGCGAAGGGCTACTCGGGCGCGCGCGTGGAGACGGTCGAGCTCCTGCTCGGCTGCCTCGAGCGCGGCCTCCTGCCGGTCGTCCCCGCGCGCGGATCGGTGGGAGCGAGCGGCGACCTCGCGCCCCTCGCCCACCTCGCGCTGCCGCTCGTCGGCGAGGGGGAGGCAGTCGTCGCGGGCGAGCGCCTCCCGGGCGCGGAAGCGCTCGCGCGCGTCGGCCTCGCTCCCATCCGGCTCCTGAGCAAGGAGGGGCTCTCGCTCGTGAACGGCACGCAGTTCATGGCCGCCATGTGCGCGCTCGGCGTCGTGCGGGCCCGCCGTCTCGCGCGCACCGCCGACCTCGCCTGCGCGCTCTC
>DATLYU010000124.1:0-5980 GCA_035574435.1 Gaiellaceae bacterium
GCCCGGGCGAGTACCGCGCCCGCGTGGGGCCGCTCGACGGGTACGCGGAGGGCGTCTCGCCGACCGTTGCCGTCTCGCCGTGAAGCGTGCCGTTTCCCTCGTCGCCCTTGCCACCGCGGCCTGGCTGGCGCTTCCGGCCGCGGCGCACGGAGGGCGGGTGGCCGTCGGTCTCGAGCCCGGCGCGGACGCCGGCGCGGTCGCGCAAGCGATCGCGCGCCGTACCGGCCGCGCGCCCGAGTCGCTCGCTCCCATCCCAGCGCTCGTCGCGGAGGTCCCGGCCGGGGTCTCGCTGCGCGGGCTGGCGGGCGTGCGCTACGTGGAGCCGGTGCGCGAGCGGCGGCTCGCGCTGCTGCCGAGCGACCCGCTCGTGGCGCGCCAGTGGTACCTGACGCACAGCCGTTTCTACGAGTCCTGGCTCACGTTGCCGGCGCTCGACCGGGTGCCGGTGGCGGTGGTCGACTCGGGCGTGGACGAGGCGCACCCCGAGCTCGCGGGGAAGATCCTGGACGCGCGCAGCTTCGTGGGCGGGTCGGCGCGCACGGACGCGCTCGGGCACGGCACGTTCGTCGCCGGTCTGATCGCGGCCGGGGTCGGGAACGGGATCGGCATCGCCGGGCTCGCCCCCTCGGCCGAGCTGCTCGTGGCCAAGGTGGTCACGCCCGCGCGCACGATCCCGATCGACGCCGAGGCGCGTGCCATCCGCTGGGCGGTCGAGAACGGCGCGCGCGTCCTGAACATGAGCCTCGGCGGCGTCCGCGACCCGCTCGACCCGGAGCGCGACAGCTACTCGCGGCTGGAGGCGGACGCGGTCGCCTACGCGGTCTCGAACGGCGTCGTGGTCGTGGCCGCGGTGGGCAACGGCGACCAGGCGCCGCGCAGCCCGTGGCCGTTCGCGAGCTACCCCGCGGCGCTGCCGCACGTGCTCGGCGTGAGCGCGGTCGGCCAGGACGGCCGTGTGCCCGCCTTCTCGAACCGGGACCCGATCTACAACGACCTCGCGGCCCCCGGGGAGGAGATCCTCTCGCTCCTGCCGCGCCCGCTGACCGCCCGCTTCCCGTCCTGCTCGGAGCAGGGCTACTCGAGCTGCGGCCCGGACGATTACCGCTCGGCGCAGGGGACGTCCTTCGCGGCGCCGCAGGTGAGCGCTGCCGCTGCCGTCCTGCTCAGCTTGCGGCCGACGCTCCGCCCCGAGCAGGTGACCGCGCTGCTCGAGCGGACGGCGAGCGACCTCGGCCCCTCCACCGGCTGCCCGGCCTGCGCGCCGGGCCGCGACCCGCTCTCCGGCTGGGGACGCCTCGACGTGGTCGAGGCGATCGCCGCGCTCGCGCACCAGCTCCCGCCGCGCGACCGCTACGAGGCGAACGACGACGCCGGCCCGCGGGCGTTCGCGCTTGCGGGCGCCACGAGGCGCATCTCGGCGCGCGTGGACTTCTGGGACGACCAGGACGACGTGTACGCGTTCTCGCTGCGGCGCGGCCAGCCGGTCTACGTGGGCCTGAAGGCGGACGACCTCGCGGCCGACCTCAGCCTCGCCCTCTGGCAGCCGGGAACCACGTCCATCGACGACGTGCGCGGCCAGCGCGGGCGCGCGCGCATCTCCGCCCGGGCGGGCGGGCGCGAGTACCTCTCCTATCGCGCTCCCGTCGGCGGGACGTACTACGTCCAGGTGCGCATGTCCAGCCCCGGCGCGGTCGGCTACCGGCTGACGATCGTGAAGGGGTAGCGGCGGCGAGCGCCGCCGAGCGTGCGACCGGCCGCGTCGCGCTCGCGCTCCTACCTACCCCGAGCGGTGCTCGGGGTGTTCCTGATCCGCGAAGCGAGCGGCTAGGGGAGGAGCTCCTCGGGCGGAACGTCGCGGAGCACGCGCGCCGGGTTGCCCACGACCACGACCCGGGGCGGGACGTCCTTCGTCACCACCGCCCCCGCGCCGACGAACGCCTCCTCGCCGATCTCCACCCCCGGGCAGAGGACGGCGCCCCCGCCCACGCGCGCGCCGCGGCGGATGGTCGGGCCCTTCATCAGCTCCAGCCGGCGCTCGGTCCTGCCCATGAAGTCGTCGTTCGTGGTCACCACGCAGGGGGCGACGAAGACGTGGTCCTCGAGCGTCGAGTAGGCGGTGATGTAGGCCTCGGCCTGAATGCGGCACAGGGCGCCGATGGTGGTGTCGTTCTCGACGAGCGCACCGCGGCCGAGCACGACGTCGTCGCCGATCGTCACCCGCTCGCGCACGCACGACTGGTCGCCGAGGATGACGCGGTCGCCGATGCGCGAGCCGGCGAACACGATCGCGCCCGTGGAGACGACCGTGCCGGCGCCGAGCTCGGCCGGCGGAAGGGGCTCGCGCCTCGCCGTCGAGCGCGGCGAGAGCGCTGGCTGCTTGCCGACGACCGCGTTCTCGAGCACGCGCACGCCCTCGCCCAGCACGGTGCCGGGGTAGACGGTGGCGGTGGGGTGGACGTCAGCGCCCATCGAGCGAGGTGGTCAGCTTCTCCAGCGCGCGCACGACGCGGGCGCCGTCGCGGGCGACCTTCGCGCGGTCGCCCTCCCCGGCCGCGAGCCGCAGGAACGCCTGGCACTCGAGCTTGAGCGGCTCGTCGCTCGGGATGCGCGGGCTGTAGATGTCGCCGGTCCGCGTCTGCCACTCGCCGTAGCGCTCGGCCGGCCGCCAGGGCGCCTTCTCGTACACCGTCACCTTGCGCTCGAGCTCCATGTCGTCGAAGACCACCATCTTCTCCGTCCCGACGACCGTGATCCTCCGCATCTTGTGCGGGTCGAGCCAGGAGAGGTGCATGTGCGCGATCCGCCCCGACGGGAAGCGCAGGTAGCAGAAGACCACGTCCTCCACGCCCGGCTGCAGGAAGTCCCGCCCGTGCGCGACCGCCTCGACCGGGTCCTCGTCCAGCAGGTACAGGATCACGGACAGGTCGTGCACGCCGAGCGACCAGAGCGCGTTCTCGTACGGGCGGATGACGCCCAGGTTCTGGCGGTTGCCGTACACGCAGAGGACGTCGCCGAGCTCGCCCGCGTCCACGAGCTCCTTCACCCGCTGCACGCCCGGGTGGTAGAGGAGGAGGTGCCCGGGCATGAGCACGCGGTCGCGCTCCTCGGCGAGGGAGACGAGCTCGGCGATCTCCGCCCCGGTCATCGCGGGCGGCTTCTCCACGAACACGTGCTTCCCGGCCTCGAGCGCCTGGCGCGCGAGCTCGTAGTGCGTGGGCACGGGCGTCGCGACCACGATCGCCTCCACCGTCTCGTCGGCCAGCAGGTCGCCGAAGTCGGTGGTGAAGCGCACGCCCGGGTGGCGGCTTGCGACCACGTCCCGCTTCGCCTCGTCCGTGTCGCACAGCCAGGCGAGCTCCGCCAGCTCGGCGAAGTTGCGGGCGAGGTTCTTCCCCCAGTTGCCGAGGCCGGCCTGGGCGACCCTCACAGCTTCCAGACCTTGTCCGAGCGCCTTCCCTTCGCGCCGGTGGCGTTGCGCAGGTCGACCACGAGCGCCGCCTCCTCGACCAGCTTGTCGTAGTCGATCGCGGAGTGGTCGGTGACGACGACGACGCAGTCGTAGGCGGCCGGCTCGAGCGGGACGGAGCTCATGGCGAGCCCGTTCTGCTCGAAGGAGGGCACATGCGGGTCGTGGTAGGAGACCTCCGCGCCGGCGTTGCGCAGGAGCCCGATCAGCTTGACCGCCGGAGACTCGCGCGTGTCCGAGATGTCGGGCTTGTACGCGACGCCGAGGACGAGGACGCGCGAGCCCTTGAGCGAGCGCTGGCTCGAGTGGTTGAGCGCCTGGGAGACGAGCGAGCGGCAGAAGTAGGGCATGGACTCGTTCACCTTCCCGGCCAGCTCGATGAACTCCGTGTAGAAGCCGTACTCCCGCGCCTTCCAGGTCAGGTAGAAGGGGTCGATCGGGATGCAGTGGCCGCCGAGCCCCGGCCCGGGGCGGAAGGACATGAAGCCGAACGGCTTCGTCGCCGCCGCCTCCACGACCTCCCACACGTCGATGCCCATCCGGTCGCAGAGCTGCGCGAGCTCGTTGACGAGCGCGATGTTGACCGAGCGGAAGATGTTCTCGAGCAGCTTCGTCAGCTCGGCCGCCTCGGCCGAGGACACCGGGTGGATGCGCTCGATCGCCTGCGCGTAGAAGGCCGCCGCGGCCTTCGTGGACTCCTCGTCCACGCCACCGACGACCTTGGGGACGTTCTTGGTCGTCCAGTCGCTGCGCCCGGGATCCACGCGCTCGGGCGAGAAGGCGAGGTGGAAGTCGCGGCCGGCGCGCAGGCCGCTGCCCTCCTCGAGCAGGGGCAGGATGGCCTCGCGCGTCGTGCCCGGGTAGGTCGTGGACTCGAGCACGACGAGGTGCCCCGGCCGCAGGCGCTTCGCGATCTCGCGCGCCGCGTCCAGGAGGATGGAGAGGTCGGGCTCGCGCTGGCGCGAGAGCGGCGTGGGGAGGGCGATGAGGATGGCATCCGTCTCGGCGAGCGCGTCGTAGTCCGTCGTCGCCGCGATGCGGCCCTCGGCGACGAGCGGCGCGAGCGCCTCCCCGGGCACGTCCTCGATGTAGCTCTCCCCGCGGTTCAGCGTCGCCACGCGCTCGGCGTCCACGTCCACGAGCACGACCGACTTGCCCGCCTCCGCGAACACCCGGGCCAGGGGCAGGCCGACGTAGCCCGCCCCCACGATGGCGACGTCGCGCGTCATCGGTCGCGGATCGTATCCGCGAGCACGCCCGCGATCCGCTCCGAGGCGTGCCCGTCCCCGTACAGGGCGGGCCGCTCCGCCGGCATGGCGGCGCGCTCGACCGCGGCCACGAGCGCGTCCGGGTCGTCGTCCACGAGCACGTTCGCTCCCGCCTCGACGGTGTCCACCCACTCGGTCGAGGGCCGCAGCGTGACGCAGGGTACGCCGTACCAGTACGCCTCCTTCTGCAGCCCGCCGGAGTCGGTCAGGATGACCCGCGCCTGCGAGGCGAGCGCGGCCAGCTCGAGGTAGCCGAGCGGCTCGCGCAGCTCGACGTGCGGGCCGAGCGCGAGCCCCTCCCGCTCGAGCTGGGAGCGTGTGCGCGGATGGGCCGGGAAGACGACGGGCTCGGCGAGCCGGTTGAGCCCTTCCACGATGCGCCCGAGGCGAGGCTGGAACACGTTCGCCTCGCGGTGGAGGGTCGCGACCAGGTACGTGCCGGGCTCGCGCCCGAGGTCCACGCGGCGCCGCGCGATGGGCGCGAAGCGCAGGCTCGCGTCCGCCATCACGTCGCCGACCACGTGCACGGTGCCGGACACGCCCTCGGCGGCGAGCGTCGCGCGCGAGCGTTCGTCCGGGCAGAAGAGGAGCGCGGACACGCCGTCGACCTCGATCCGCGTGTGCTCCTCGGGCATCGTCAGGTCGCCGCTCCGCAGCCCCGCCTCCACGTGCCCGACGGGGACGCCGGCGGCGACTGCGGCCCGCGCGCCGGCGAGCGTCGAGTTCGTGTCCCCGAGGACGAGCACGAGCGCCGGCGCCTCCCGGGCGATCACGTCGGCGAGCACGGGCTGCATGACCGCCGGGTCGGCCGTGCGCAGGTCGAGCCGGTAGCGGGGCTCGGGGAGTCCGAGCTCCTCGAGGAAGACCTGCGAGAGCTCGCGGTCGTAGTGCTGCCCGGTGTGCACGACGACCTCGCCGAGCCCCGCCTCGCGCAGGGCGACCGAGAGCGGAGCCGCCTTCACGAGCTGCGGGCGGTTGCCGACGACCGAGAGGACCTTCATCGCGCTGCGAGGCTACCCGTCCCCGCCCGGAGGCGGCCGCGACCTACCGGGCGGAGACCACGACGTCGTCGAAGCGCGTCACGGAGGGCAACGGCTTCTTCGACGACGAGGCGACGAGCCAGGCCCAGTCGAACGGGCCGAGCCGCCGGCTGTCGGCGAGCTCCGCCAGCTGCCGGCCGTTCACGGTGAGCGCCAGGCGCGTGGGCTTGCCCTCGTCGGAGGCGCACTCGGCGCGGATGCGATTC
>DATLYU010000125.1:0-6160 GCA_035574435.1 Gaiellaceae bacterium
AGCAGGACGAGGCCGCCCGCGACGCGCTCAGACGAGGCGGCGAGCCAGACCGCGAGCACGACGAGCGCGGCCGCCGCTCCCGCGCGCGAGAGGGTCAGGAGGAGCGCGAGCGTCGAGACGTACACGAGCAGCGCGCCCGCGGCACGCGCGGCGGCACGGGCGCGCCCCGACGACGCCGTGGCCGCCCACAGGCCGAGCACGAGCCCCGCGTCGGCGAGCAGCGCGAGCGCGTTCCAGTACCCGACCGGCTCGCGCAGCCGGCCCACGCGGTCGCCCTCCGGATCGAGAGCCGGGAGCGCCTTCGCGACGAGCGCCCAGACGAGGACGGCCCCGATCGCGAGCGAGAGCGCGGTCGCGCCCAGGCGCGCTCCGAGCCGTCCGCCCAGGGCGCCGAGCACGAGGCCGAGGCCGAGGAAGGCGACGTAGGCGAGGGAGCGGTTGAAGGCGTCCCACGAGCGGTCGGGCGCGATCGACCAGGCGACGGTCGCGCCGGTCCAGGCGACGAGGAGGACGAGCGACGCGACGAGGAACGTCCCCGCGCGCCCCGGACGGGGCCAGGGCGCTCGTCCGGCCGCCGCGACGAGCGCGCTCCCCGCGAGGAGCGCGGCTGCGGCTCCGCCGACCGGCAGGATCCCGTCCACCCCGGAGCCGTCCCCGGCGAAGGCTGCGCCTGCGGCGACGACCGCGAGCAGCCCGGCGCAGGCCCAGCCGCCCGTGCCCGGCGCCGCGTCCGACGGCTCGGGCGCCGCTCCCATGGCGGGCCACGGTACCATCGCCCGCGGCGTTTCCCCTCCCGGCCCGGGAGGGTACGTCCTGGCTGCGTCTAACAATTCGTTTACTGTCCCCACACCCTCGGCTCACTTCACCCCGGGAGACTCGTCCCAGCCGCTCCCGGCCCACCACGTGAACGCGCACCGATCTCGCCACCGCGCCGCGCTCGCCCTCTCGGGCCTGCTCGCCGTCCTCGCCGCGGCGCTCGCCGCGCTCGCGCTCGCCGGCCCGGCCGCGGCCTCGGCCTGCGGCGACCGCGTCCTCGCGGACTGGTTCGACAACGGCCGGATCGACCGCCTCTACCCGCTGCACTGCTACGAGGACGCGATCGACGCCATCCCAGACGACCTGCGCGACTACGCGGACGCGGAGGAGGTCATCTCCCGCGCGCTCCAGAGCGCGCTGCGCGGCAAGCTCGCCGAGGGGAGCTGCGACCCGAGCCCGGACGGTTCCGCGGACGACTGCAAGGAAGGCGGCAGCCTCCCCCCCAGGGGCAGCAACGGGCAGAACGGGAACCAGAACGGCGGCGGCAACCCCGGGAACCCCGGCGATCCCGGCGGCGGCGGCCCGCAGGCCGCGCCGAACGTGAACGCCTCCGGTCCATCCTCGGTCCCGGTGCCGCTGCTCGTGCTCGGCGGGCTCTCGCTCGCCCTCCTCGCCGCGGGCGGCCTCGGCTACGTCGCCCGCCGCCGGCAGGGCGTCGCCGAGTACGACGAGCCGACGATCGGCTGACCTCTTCGCGCCGTTTGGCGCGCGCGCGAAGTGGGCACGGAAACCGTGCATGGAGGGTCTCGCCCGCGCGCTCGTGGCCGCGCTCGCCGTCGTGGCCGCGCTGGGAGCCACGCTGCCCGCGCGCGCGGCGGGCGAGAGCGGCTGCGCGAACCGCGTCCTCGGGGACTGGCTCGACAACGGCCGCCTCGATCGCCTGTACGGGCTGCCCTGCTACGAGGCCGCGCTCGACGACCTGCCGCCGGACCTCCGCGACTACACCGACGCGGCGGACGTGATCCGGCGCGGGCTCGCGGCCGCGGTGCGGGCGCAGGGCGCATCCGGAGGCGAGGAGCCCGTGGCAGCGCGCCGAGCGGTGCCGGACGTCGAGGGCGAGGCGCGGCGCGGCCCGGCCGTGCTCCTGGCCGCCGGCGGTGCGCTCCTGCTCGCGCTCGCAGGCACGCTCGTCCTCGTACGCCGAGCGCGCCGCGGCCGGTAGCGGCGCGCGGGCAGCGACACCCCCACGGGTACAATGCATGCCGTGGAGCGCGCTGAAATTTCCTGCAATTTCCGTATTTTCGGCGCGCTGGAGGCGCCGCCTTCCACCGTCCGACCCCCCTCCTACCATCCACGGTCCGCTCGAGGGGCCCTCGCCGGCGACGCGAGTGGGAGGACGTAGTGTCGGACACGGCTCGGGAGGACACGATGGCAACGAAGGAGCAGGCGCCGCAGACGACCGCGACGGTCGAGGAGGAGATCCTCAACACCGTCGTCGACCCGGAGGCGAGCGTCGCGCCGCGCCGCTACTTCACGGTCCCGGGCCGCGACCCGTTCGAGGAGATCGAGTGGGAGCTGCGGGACGCGTTCATCCCCGGCAAGGACGGGCCGGCGTTCGAGCAGAAGGGCGTCGAGTTCCCGAAGTTCTGGTCGCAGACCGCGACGAACATCGTCGCCCAGAAGTACTTCCGCGGGCGCATGGCGTCTCCCGAGCGCGAGCGCTCCGTGAAGCAGATGATCGGCCGCGTCGTCCAGACGATCGGCGCCTGGGGCCGCGACGGCGGCTACTTCGCGAGCGAGGAGGAGGCGGAGACCTTCGAGGCCGAGCTGAAGGCGATCCTCGTCAACCAGTACGCGTCCTTCAACTCGCCGGTCTGGTTCAACGTCGGCTTCGAGGCGAAGCCGCAGTGCTCGGCGTGCTTCATCCTCTCGATCGAGGACTCCATGGAGTCCATCCTCGACTGGATCCGGCGCGAGGGGATCGTCTTCCGCGGCGGCTCCGGCTCGGGCGTCAACCTCTCGCGGCTGCGCTCCTCGAAGGAGCAGCTCTCCAAGGGCGGGTACGCGTCGGGGCCGGTGAGCTTCATGCGCGGCGCGGACGCCTCCGCGGGCACGATCAAGTCGGGCGGCAAGACGCGGCGCGCCGCGAAGATGGTCGTCCTCGACGTCGACCACCCGGACGTCGAGGAGTTCATCTGGTGCAAGGCCAAGGAGGAGCGCAAGGCCCGCGTCCTCGAGGCCGCGGGTTACGACATGTCGCTCGACTCGCCCGACTGGGCCTCGATCCAGTACCAGAACGCGAACAACTCCGTCCGCGTCACGGACGCCTTCATGGAGGCCGTGCTCGAGGGCAAGGAGTGGAACCTGACCGCCCGCACCGACGGCTCGGTGATCGAGACGAAGAACGCGCGCGACCTGCTGCGCCAGATCGCCGAGGCGGCGTGGGAGTGCGCCGACCCGGGCGTCCAGTACGACACCACCATCAACGCCTGGCACACGTGCCCGAACACGGGCCGCATCAACGCCTCCAACCCGTGCTTCCCGGGCGACGCCCGCGTGCACACGACGCTCGGCCTCCTCAGCTTCGAAGAGCTGTACGAGCGAGCGCAGGACGGTGAGGAGTTCCACGTCTACACGCACCGGGCGACGGCGCAAAGGCCGACCGCCGGCGTCGTCGCCTCCGCGCCCCTCGCCATCATGCGAAACGGCGTGAAGCCGATCGTCCGATTGCGCTTCGCGAACGGCCAGGAGCTTCGCTGCACCCCGAACCACCGCCTCTGGACGACCAACCGAGGCTGGGTCGAGGCTGCCCAGCTCACCTCGGACGACCGCGTCCTGCTCAACGACAGCGCGACCCTCGCGACGGACGCGGCGTGGACGCTACCCGTCCGGGTCAAGGCGCTGGCGGGGTCGTTCAGGCGCGGTGGCACGTACGTGCACACGGCGCTGCCGGACCGCTGGAGCGAAGGGCTGGGCGAGCTGCTCGGCCACCTCGTGGGCGACGGATGGCTCACCGACGCGCAGACCGGCTGGGTGTACGGGGACGAGGACATCGCAGACGGGCTCGCCGCCTCCCACGAGGGCATGCTGCGCGAGCTCGTCGGCGGGATCTCGCGGCAGCGGATGCCGAACGGCACGGTGCAGCTTCGCGCCGGGAGCGAGGCTGTCCGGACGTTCTTCCGCGGCCTCGGTGTGACGGGCGCCCGCGCTCACGAGAAGCGCGTGCCCGCCAGCGTGTTCACCGCCCCGACCGAGGTGCAGGCGGCCTTCCTGCGCGGACTCTTCGGAGCCGACGGGTGCGTCGCGCGGACGGAAGACGGCAAGGCGAGCCGGTACGTCGGTCTCGGCAGCCGCAGCGAGACGCTGCTCAAGGACGTCCAGCGACTACTCAACGCGTTCGGCGTGCGCAGCCGCATCTACTCGCTCGGCAGCGGTGACGCGCCGGCGTTCGCCTACACGCGGGTGGACGGGACCGCCGTCGAGTACTCGTCTCGGCCGGGCTTCGACCTCCGCATCACGGGTAGCGACCTGGAGGCATTTGCCGCCGCGATCGGCTTCTCGGCGCCTCGCAAGCAAGCGGCCCTCGAGGCGCTCCTCGGCGAGACGCAGCGCTACCGGACGAAGCCCGGCACGACGCTCGTCTCTCGCGAGGACGACGGCCAGGAGGTGGTCTACAACCTCACCGAGCCGCTGCACCACTCCTACATCGTCGACGGCGTCGTCGTGGCGAACTGCTCCGAGTACATGCACATCGACGACTCGGCCTGCAACCTGGCGTCGCTGAACCTCATGAAGTTCCGCCGCGAGGACGGCGAGTTCGACGTCGAGGCCTTCGAGCACGCGGTGGACGTCGTCTTCCTCGCGCAGGAGATCCTCGTCGGCTACTCGTCCTATCCGACGCCGGAGATCGAGCGCAACGCGAAGGCCTTCCGCCAGCTGGGGCTCGGCTACGCCAACCTGGGCGCGCTCCTGATGGCGCGCGGGCTCCCGTACGACTCGGACGAGGGGCGCGCCTACGCGGCCGCGATCACCGCGCTCATGACCGGGCGCGCGTACCGCAAGTCGGCCGAGGTGGCCAAGCGCATGGGCCCGTTCGCGGGCTACCGGCCGAACGCGGCCGCCATGCTCGGCGTCATCGCCAAGCACCGCGCCGCGGTCGGGAACATCGACCACGCGAGCTCGGTTCCGGGCGACCTGCTCTCGGCGGCCCGGCGCGCGTGGGACGACGCGCTCGAGCTGGGCGAGGTCTCGGGCTTCCGGAACGCGCAGGCGACCGTCCTCGCTCCGACCGGGACGATCAGCTTCATGATGGACTGCGACACGACCGGGGTCGAGCCCGACTTCTCGCTCGTGAAGTCGAAGAAGCTCGTCGGCGGGGGCGAGATCACGATCGTGAACAAGACCGTGCCGATGGCGCTCGAGAAGCTCGGCTACGCGCCGAACGAGGTCGAGGAGATCGTCGCGTACATCGACGAGCGGAACACGATCGTCGGCGCGCCCTACGTCAAGACGGAGCATTACCCCGTCTTCGACTGCGCGATCGGCGACCGTGCGATCCACTACATGGGGCACGTGAAGATGATGGGCGCCGTCCAGCCGTTCATCTCGGGCGCCATCTCGAAGACGGTGAACCTGCCCGAGCAGATCACCGTGGACGAGGTCTCGCAGCTCCTCGTCGAGTCCTGGCAACTCGGGATCAAGGCGATCGCGATCTACCGTGACAACTGCAAGGTCGCGCAGCCGCTGTCCAAGAAGGGGGACGCGGGCGCGACCACGCTTGCGCCCGTCCCCGGCGTCGTCTCGCCGCTGCCGCAGCGGCGCCGCCTGCCCGACGACCGCGTCGAGGTCGGCCGCAAGTTCAAGGTCGGCGAGTACGAGGGCTACATCCACGTCGGCCTGTTCGAGGACGGAACGCCCGGCGACATCTTCGTGGACATCGCGAAGGAGGGCACCACTCTCGCCGGCCTCATGAACTCGTTCATGATCTCCGTCTCGCTGGGCCTGCAGTACGGCGTGCCGCTCGAGGTGTACGTGTCGAAGTTCAGCCACATGCGCTTCGAGCCCTCGGGCATGACGAACGACCCGGACATCCGCGTCGCCAAGTCGATCGTGGACTACATCTTCCGCTGGATGGGCAAGAAGTTCCTCTCCGCCGACCAGCAGGAGGAGGCCGGCATCCTCACGCCCGAGGTGAAGGCGCGCCTGGCGGCGGCGTACGCCGAGGCCGGCTCGGACGCGGCGTCCGCGGTGTCGGCGGTCGCGGAGGCGCCTCCGCCCGGCCAGACGGCCCTCTTCAACCAGTGGGAGGACGCCGTCGAGTGCGCCCGCTGCGGCGGCCGCATGGTGCGGACGGGCTCGTGCTACACCTGCCGCGACTGCGGCACCAACACCGGCTGCAGCTAGT
>DATLYU010000126.1:0-14425 GCA_035574435.1 Gaiellaceae bacterium
GCGGTGGCCGCCACGAGCGCCGCGACCGGGACGTCCGTCATGCCCGAGGCCGCGTGCGTCGCGAGCTCGGAGGAGCCGAGCAGCGCCGCCAGGGCGAGCGGCGCCAGGAGGCGCCGCACGTCCGCGTCCGGCGCGAGCCGCCGCGCGAGCCAGACGACCGCGGCGGCGAGCAGCACGGCGAAGGCGAGCGAGACGAGGCGGCCGATCCACTCGGCGTCGGACACGCGCCAGGCGAGCCCCTGCGCGACGTAGAAGAGCGGGCGCTGGAGCTTGAGCGCATCCGCGTGCTCCCAGAGGCCGTTCCCCTCGCCGATCGAACGCGACCAGGCGCCGAACGCGAGCGAGTCCCACGCCCGGTACGGCATGACGAGCGCGGCGAAGAGCGCGGCCGCGCCGAAGGCGGCGGCCACCGCGAGGACGAGCGCGCGGACGAGGCGGACGCTCCACTCGGGCGGCTGCATGCGGCCGGGACGATACTCGGGCGCCGGGACGCGTCCGCCGGGCACCGCCGCGGCCGCCCGTACGATGGCCCGAGCTGCATGTCCTTCCTCGGCCGTCACCGGGCGCTCGCCGGGCTCGCCGTCGGCGTGCCGGTCAGCCTGGTGTTCTTGTGGCTGGCCGTCCGCGACGCGAACCTCGACGAGGTCTGGGAGACGCTGCGCGGCGCAGACGCGGCCGACGTCGCCCTCGGGGTCGCGCTCCTGCTCGCCGTGTACCTGGCCCAGGCCGCGCGTTGGCGCTCGATCGCGGGCGCGCGCACCCTCTCGACCCTGCGCTTCTACGAGATGGTCGTGAGCGCGGTCGCGTGCAACAACGTCCTCCCGGCCCGGCTCGGGGACGTGCTGCGCGCGCGGTGGCTGAACGTCCACGGCCGCATGCCCGCGGGACGCGCGCTCGGCACGGTGGTGCTCGACCGCGGCTGCGACCTCGCAGCCCTCGTCGGCCTGCTCGCCGTCGGGCTGCTCGCCGTGACCGCCGCCGGCTGGCTCGTACGCATCGTGCTCGCCTCGGCGCTCGCGGTCGGGCTGCTCGTCGGCGCCGTCGTCTTCGCCCGCCTGTACACGGCGCGGCGGGCCCGGGGACGGCACGCGCGCGGCCTCGTGCGGCGGATCGCGCGCGATGTCGTCGAGCAGCTTGCGGAGCCCATCGGGCGCCGGCGGCTCCTGCTCTGGGCCGGTCTCAGCGTCCTCGCCTGGACGGTGTGGGCGACCGGGGCCGTGCTCGTCGCCCGCTCGCTCGGTATCGAGCTCTCGCCGCTCGAGGGCGTGTTCGTGGCCGCGGTCATGAACCTCGGCGTCGCCATCCCCTCCTCGCCCGGCTTCGTGGGCACGTACGAGTGGCTGGGCGTGGCCTCGCTCGGCCTGCTCGACGTCCCGGCCACCGACGCGCTCGCGTTCGCGATCCTCCTGCATGCCGCCTGGTACGTGCCGACGACGCTCGGGGGTGGGGCGGCGCTTGCCGTCCGCGGGGCCGGCCGGCTGCGCGCCGCGCGGCGCGGAGACGCGTCAGGTGAGCCGGCAGCGGACGAGCGTGCGGAGCACGCGTAGCCCGTCCAGCGCCGTCAGCTTCTTCCCCTCCTCGCGCGTGCGGGCGCGGTAGGCGATCGGGACCTCGTAGATCCGCTCGCCGGCCTGGAGGACGCGGGCGGCGATCTCCGGCTCGATCGCGAATCCGCGCTCGCGGAGGCGAAGCGAGCGGAAGAGCTCCGTCCGCATCGCCTTGTGGCAGGTCATGACGTCCGAGATGTAGCAGTTGAAGAGCACGTTGGTGGCGAGCGTGACCGCCTTGTTGCCGAGCACGTACCAGAAGCTGTACGCGGTGTGCGAGGCCCACGCGCGCGTGCCGAAGACGACCGTCGCCTCGCCCGAGAGCAGCGGCTCCAGGACCGGGGCGAGGTCGGCGGCACGGTACTCGAGGTCGGCGTCGAGGACCGCGGCGAGCTCGCCCGTGGCGGCGCCGAGCGCGGTGCGGAGCGCCTCGCCCTTGCCGCGGTTGCGCTCGTGCTGGAGCAGCACGACCTCCTCCGGCCAGGCCCTCCCGCGCAGCAGCTCGCCCGTGCCGTCCGTGGAGCCGTCGTCCACGACCACGAGCTGGCGCCGGGCGACGGGCAGCTCGGCGCCGAGCGCGTCCTCGATCGCGCGCTCCACGGTCTCTCGCTCGTTGAAGACCGGCATCAGGATGGAGAGGCTCGGCTCGGCCACGCGCGTGCAGGATCGCAGGCCGGCCGGAGCGTGCGCCGCAGTCCCTTCTAGGCTGGACCCGTGGACGAGCCACGTCCCGCCGCGCCGCCCTCCCGACTCGACGCGCGGGAGCTCGCGCTGCTCGCCGCCGGCGCGTGCGCGCTCGCGCTCGCGATGACGTGGCCGCTCGCCCTGCGGCTCGGGAGCGACGTGGGCAAGGACCTCGGCGACCCGCTCCTCCAGGCGTGGCAGGTGGCCTGGATCGGGCATGCGCTCCTGCACGCCCCGCTCGACCTCTGGCAGGCGAACGTGTACTGGCCCGAGCGGGACACGCTCGCGTTCTCGGACGCGCTCGTCGGCTACGCGCCGGCCGCGCTCGCCGCCCAGGCGGGGCCCGTGGCAGCGCTCGCGGTCTACAACCTCCTCGTCCTCTTCTCGTACGCGCTCGCCTTCGCCGGCGCCTTCCTGCTCGCGCGGGAGCTGGGCGCCGGACGGCCGGGCGCGGCCGTGGCGGGGGCGGCGTTCGCGTACGCGCCGTGGAAGCTGACGCAGAACGGCCACCTGCACGTGCTCTCGAGCGGCGGCATCCCGCTCGCGCTCTTCCTGCTCGTGCGCGGGTACCGGCGGCGCAGCCCCGCGACCGTGCTCGCCGGGTTCGCGGTCGCCTCGTGGCAGGTGACGCTCGGCTTCACGCTCGGCCTCCAGCTCCTCTACCTCCTGCTCGTCCTCGGCGCCGGCCTCGCCCTCGTCGCGCTCGCCCGCCGCCGCCTGCCGCGGCCCGGGCGGCGCACCGCCGCCGCCACCGGGGCCGGTTTGGCGCTGCTCGTGCTCAGCGCCGCCTTCATGGCCCGCCCGTACCTGCGCGTGCTCTCCGAGCACCCGGAGGCCCGGCGCACGGTCGAGCAGGTGGAGAGCTTCTCGCCGCCGCTGCGCGGGTACCTGGCGGCCCCGGAGCAGAGCTGGCTGTGGGGGGACGCGACGCACCGCGCCCGCGCGCCGCTCGCTGCGCCGGACGAGATGAGCCTCTTCCCCGGCCTCGCCATCGGCCTGCTCGCGCTGGCGGGCCTCGCCTCCGGCGCGTACCCGCGCAGACTGCGGGTCGGGCTCGCCGCGGGCGCGCTCGTCTGCGCCGTCCTGGCGCTCGGGCTGCGCGACGCGAGCGGGCTCGAGCGCTTCCTCACGCCCTACCGGCTGCTCTACGACCTGGCGCCCGGCTGGGACGGCGTGCGCACGCCGGGGCGCCTGACCGTGCTCACCTCGCTCGCGCTCGCGCTCCTCGCCGGCGCGGGGGCGGCGCTGCTCGCCCGCCGGGCGGGGCGAGCCGGCCCGGCGCTCGCGGCGCTCGCGCTCTTCGCGATCCTGGCCGAGGGCCTCGGGCCGCTCGCGCACCCGAGGGTGCCCCGGCCGCCGGAGGCGGTGCGCCGGGAGGCCGCGCCGCACCTCCACCTGCCCACCGAGGCCGACCTCACGTACACGTACTGGACGACGGCCGGCTTCCCGCCGACCGTGAACGGGGCGGGCGGCTTCGACCCCGAGCCGTACATCCGGCTGCGCGCGCAGGTGGCCGGCTTCCCGGACGCCCGCTCGGTGGCCGCCCTGCGCCAGCTCGGCGTGCGCACGGTGCTCTTCCACCCCGACCGCGCCGCCGGCTCCTCGTGGCCCGACGTGGCGGCGCGCCCGGTCGCCGGGCTCCCGCTCGAGCGGGCGGTCGTGGACGGGGTCGTCGTCTTCCGGCTGCGCCCGGCGGAGGGCGCGGGCTGACGGCGGGCGCCGCTAGTACCATCGCCCCCATGCCCGAGCTCGTCGTGGACGGCCGGCGGATCGCCGACGATGCCCCTGCCTACGTCGTCGCGGAGATCGGCCACAACCACCAGGGCGACCTGGAGAAGGCGAAGGCGCTCGTCCACGCGGCCAAGGAGTGCGGCGTGGACGCGGTCAAGCTCCAGAAGCGGGACAACCGCCGCCTGTACACGCGCGCCCTGTACGAGGCGCCGTACGACAACGAGCACTCCTTCGGGCGCACCTACGGCGAGCACCGCGAGGCGCTCGAGCTCGCCCCGGGGGCGTGGCTCGAGCTGCGCGAGTTCTGCCGCGAGGAGGGCGTCACCCTGTTCGCCACCGTGTTCGACGAGGCGAGCGCCGACTTCCTCGCCGAGCTCGGGCTGCCGGCCTTCAAGATCGCCTCCGCCGACCTCGTGAACACCCCGCTCCTGCGCCACGTGGCCGCGCTCGGCCGGCCGGTCTTCCTCTCCACGGGCGGAGGCACGCTCGAGGACGTGGAGCGGGCCGTGGACGCCATCCTCCCGATCAACCCGCAGCTCTGCGTGCTGCAGTGCACGGCCGCCTACCCCTGCGCCGTGGAGGACCTCAACCTGCGGGTGATCGAGACGTACCGCGAGCGCTTCCCCGAAGCCGTGATCGGGCTCTCCGACCACCAGAGCGGGATTGCGATGGCGCTCGTCGGCTACCTGCTCGGCGCACGGGTGATCGAGAAGCATTTCACGCTCGACCACGCGTGGAAGGGCTCCGACCACGCCTTCTCGCTCATGCCGGACGGGATGCGGCGGCTCGTCCGCGACCTGCACCGCGTGCCCGTCGCGCTCGGAGACGGGGTGAAGCGCCCGCTCCCGAGCGAGGAGCGCCCGCTGGAGAAGATGGGGAAGAAGCTCGTCGCCGCGCGCGACCTGCCCGCCGGCCACCTGCTCGGCCCGGGCGACCTCGTGGCCAAGTCCCCCGCCGACGGCGGCCTGCGCCCGTACGAGCTCGACCGTCTGCTCGGCCGGCGGTTGCGGCGCCCGCTCGGCGAGGACGACGAGGTCACGTTCGACGACGTGGAGCCGGTCGAGGCGCCCGTCGCCGCCCGCGAGGCGTGACGGGGGTGCGGGAGGAGCTCGCCCGCATCCGGCTTGCCGTCTTCGACTTCGACGGCGTGTTCACCGACAACCGCGTGTGGACGAACGAGCGCGGCGAGGAGAGCGTCGCCTGCTGGCGCGGAGACGCCTTCGGGCTGCGCCGGCTGGAGGCGGCGGGCGTGGACCACCTCATCCTCTCCATGGAGACGAACCTGGCCGTGAGCGCGCGGGCCCGCAAGATCCGCGCCGCGTGCCTCCAGGGCATCGAGGACAAGCTGCCGGTCCTGCGGGAGGAGGCGGCGCGGCGCGGGATCGCGCTCGAGGAGACCGCCTACGTCGGCAACGACGTGAACGACGCCGCCTGCCTGGAGGCGGTCGGCTTCCCGGTGGTGCCTGCGGACGCCTGGCCGGAGGTCGTCCCGCTCGCCCGCTGGGTGCTCGCGCGCCCGGGCGGGCTCGGGTGCGTGCGCGAGTTCTGCGACGCGGTCTGGCAAGCGAAGCGCGAGCGCGCGTGAGCGGCGATCCCCTCTTCGACCTCTCGGGCCGCATCGGCGTGGTGACGGGCGGGCTCGGGCAGCTCGGCTCCGTGTACGTGGAGGGTCTGACCGCGCGCGGCATGCGGATCGCCGTGTTCGACGTCGCGGCCGGAGACGTGCCGCAGGGCGCGCGCGCCTTCCAGGTGGACGTCACCGACCGGGCGGCGCTCGCCGAGGCCGCCGCCGCCGTCGAGGCGGAGTGGGGCGTGCCGCACCTGCTCGTGAACAACGCCGCGCTCGACTCCCCGCCGGACGCGCCGGCCGAGGAGGTGGGGCCGTTCGAGACGTACCCCGAGTCCTCGTTCGACGCCGTCATGGACGTGAACGTCAAGGGGACGTTCCTCTGCTGCCAGGTGGTGGGCGCCGCCATGGCGCGCGAGGGACGCGGCTCGATCGTGAACGTGTCCTCGGTGTACGGGCTCCTCTCGCCCGTCCAGGACCTGTACGCGTTCCGCCGCGAGCGGGGCGAGACCTTCGTGAAGCCGGTCGCCTACTCGGTCTCCAAGTCGGCGATCCTCAACCTGACGCGGTACCTGGCCACGTACTGGGCGAAGGCGGGCGTCCGCGTGAACACGCTCACCCTCGCGGGGGTGTGGAACGAGCAGCCGGCCGCGTTCCTGGAGGCCTACGCCGCGCGCGTGCCGTTGGGGCGGATGCTGGACGCCCGCGAAGCGCTCGGCGCGGTCGTCTTCCTCGCCTCGGACGCCTCCTCCTACGTGACCGGCGCCAACCTCGTCGTGGACGGCGGCTGGTCGGCCTGGTGATCCCGGCGGAGGTGCCGAACCTCGTCGCGGGCGAGGCGACGCCGGCCGCCTCCGGCGCGTGGCTCGACAAGCACCGGCCCGCCGACGGGTCGCTCCTCTGCCGCCTCGCCCGCTCGGGCGCGGAGGACGTGTCCGCCGCCGTGGCCGCCGCGCGCGCCGCGCAGCCCGCGTGGGCGGAGCGGACGCTCGTCGCCCGCGGCGACGTGCTCCGCGAGCTGGCGCTCCTCCTGCGCGCGCGCCGGCGGGAGCTGTCCGAGATCGTCGTCGAGGAGACCGGCAAGAGCGTCGAGCTCGCGCTCGCCGAGACGGATGCCGCCGTCGAGATGGGCATGTTCATGGCCGGGGAGGGCCGGCGCGCGTACGGGCGGACGCTCCCGGCCAGCATGGAGCACCGAACCGTGCTCACCATGCGGCAGCCGGTCGGCGTGGCCGGGCTCGTCATGAGCTTCAACACCCCCCTCCCGAACGTCGCTTGGAAGGTCTTCCCGGCGCTCCTGTGCGGGAACGCGGCCGTGGTCAAGCCCTCGGAGCACGTCCCCGCCTCCGCCTCCCGCTTCGTCGAGCTGGCGCACGAGGCGGGCGTCCCGCCCGGCGCGCTCAACCTCGTGCACGGCCTGGGCGAGGAGGCGGGCGCCGCGCTCGTCGAGCACCCGGACGTCGACCTCGTCAGCTTCACGGGCTCGGCGGCCACCGGCCGCCGGATCAACGAGGCGGCGGCGCGCCGGCTGGCGAAGGTCTGCCTCGAGCTCGGAGGCAAGAACGCGCTCGTCGTCTGCGACGACGCCGACCTCGAGCGCGCCGTCCGCTGGGCGCTCGCCTCCGCCTTCTCGAACGCGGGCCAGCGCTGCGCGGCGGCGAGCCGGCTCGTCGTCTTCGACGCCGTCTACGACGCCTTCCGGGAGCGCCTGCGAGCCGCCGTCCAGGAGCTTCCGCCCGAGCCGGTGATCGGCGAGGCGAGCCTAGAGCGCATCCTGGGCGCCCTGGAGCGCGCCCGTGCGGCGGGCGCCTCCGTCCTCTGCGGCGGCGAGCGGCTCTCGCGGCCCGGGTGGTTCCTCGCGCCCACCGTGCTCGAAGACGTCGCTCCGGACGCCGAGATCTCCTGCACGGAGCTCTTCGGGCCGGTCACGATCCTCTACCGCGTTCGCGACCTCGCGGAGGCGCTCGCGGTCGTGAACGCGTCCCCGTACGGCCTGACGGCTGCCGTCCACACGGCGAGCCTGCACCGGGCCATGCGCTTCGCCGAGCAGGCGCAGACGGGCGTGGTGGTCGTGAACGGCGGCACGCATGGCTCGGAGCCGCACATGGGGTTCGGCGGGGTCAAGCAGTCGGGAACCGGGTGGCGCGAGGCAGGGATCGAGGCCCTGGACGTGTATTCCGAGTGGAAGGTCGTGAACGTGATCGCGGATCCGGCGTTGGCATGACAGGCGTCGCGGCAGTCCTCGGGCCCGGAGCGGTCGGGTCGGCTCTCGCCGTGCGGCTCGTGCTCGCGCGCGTGCACACGATCTGCGTGGCGCGGCCGGAGACGGTGGGGGTGATCGCGCTCGCCGGGCTCTCCGTGGAGTCGCAGAGGGGCCTGCTGCAGGCCCGGCCGGAGGTGGTCGAGGAGCTGACGAAGCCCGTCGACCTGCTGCTCGTCACGGTCAAGGCGCCCGCGCTCGAGGAGGCGCTCCAGCGGATCGACCCGGCGGCCGTGGAGCACGGCGTCACCGTGCCCCTGCTGAACGGGCTCGAGCACATGGACGTCGTCCGCGCGCGCCTCGGCAGCCGCGTGGCTGCGGGGACGATCTCGCACTTCCAGGCCTACCGCGTCGGGCGGGTGCAGGTGATCGAGGCGACGCCGCCGCCGCTCGTCACCATCGCCTCCAACGGCGGCGTGACGCGCGGCGAGCTCGAGGACGCGGCCACCCTCCTCCGGCAGGCCGGCGTGGACGTGCACGTGGGGCAGAACGAGAAGCGGGTGCTCTGGCACAAGGCCGCCCGCATCTCCGCGCTCGCGGCCGCGACCGCGGTCACCGGGAGGTCGGTGGGCGACCTGCGGCAGGACCCGATCTGGAGGGCGCGCCTGCAGGCGGCGATCGCCGAGGCCTGCCAGGTGGCGGAGGCGGACGGCGTCTCGCTCCAGGCGGCCGGGCAGTGGAAGATCGTGGAGGACATGCCGCTCGACCTCACCCCCTCCGCCGCGCGCGACGTGAGCGCGGGACGCCGCTCCGAGCTGGACGCCATCCTCGGCTCCGTGCTCCGCGCGGCCGAGCGGCTGGGCGTCCCCTGCCCGACCCTGGGCGAGCTCGCGGTCGCGGCCGGCTTGCGGTGACCGCCCCGCGGGCGGTCGCGTTCGTGCCCGCCCGCTCGGGCTCCGAGCGCGTGCCGGGCAAGAACGTCCGCCCGCTCGCCGGGCACCCGCTGCTCGCGTACGCCGTCGAGACCGCGCTCCAGAGCGGCGTCTTCGAGCGGGTCGTCTGCTCGACGGACGCGGAGGAGATCGCGGACGTCGCCCGCTGGTACGGGGCGGACGTGCCCTTCCTGCGCCCGCCGGAGTACGCGTCCGCGACCTCGCCGGACGTCGAGTGGCTCGCGTACACGCTCGACCGGCTCGAGGAGGCCTACGACCTGTTCGCGATCGTCCGGGCGACGAACCCGTTCCGCGGGCCCGAGACCGTCAGGCGCGGGCTCGAGCGGCTCCTGGCGACTCCCGAGGCCGACTCGCTGCGGGCGGTGGAGCTCGTGAAGCAGCACCCGGGGAAGATGTGGGTGCTCGCCGAGGACGGGCGCACCATGCGGCCGCTGCTCGACCAGTCCCACCTCGAGGTTGCGTGGCACGCCGGCCAGTACCAGGCGCTCCCGCGGGTGTTCGTGCAGAACAGCGCGCTGGAGATCGCCTGGACGCGTGTCGTCCGCGAGACGGGGACGCGCGAAGGCCGAGTGGTGGCTCCGTTCCTGACCGAGGGCTACGAGGGCTTCAACGTGGACGACGAGGAGGACTGGGAGCGCGCCGAGGCCCTGCTCGCGCGGGGCGCGGTCTCGCTGCCCGAGGTCGGGCGCCCGCCCTATGCTCCCCGCTCGTGAAGGTCGCCCGCCTGGAGACCCTCTTCTGCGATGCGGGCTGGCGGCCGTGGATCTTCCTGAAGGCGACCGCGGACGACGGCAGCGTCGGCTGGGCCGAGATCACCGACTCGCACGGCTCCCCGCACGGCCTCGCCGGCATCGTCCGCGACCTCGCGCCGCTCGTCGTCGGCCGCGACCCGCGCCCGGGCGAGCGCATCTTCTGGGAGCTCTACCGCGCCACGCGGCAGAGCCCGGGCTCCGTGATCGCGAAGGCGCTCGCCGGGATCGAGAACGCGCTCCTCGACCTGAAGGCGCGCGCGCTCGGCGTCGCCGTGCACGAGCTCTTCGGCGGCCCGACGCGGGACTCGATCCCGCTCTACTGGTCGCATTGCGGGACGACGCGGGCGCGCGCGTACGCGGTCACGGGGACGCCGAAGCTCGACTCCTACGAGGCGGTGACGGCGCTCGGGCGCGAGGTGGTGGAGCGCGGCTACCGCGCCTTCAAGACGAACGTCGTCGTCCCGGGCGAGGAGCCCCAGGTGCTCATGCCCGGGTTCGGGGAGGGCGGCGGGACGCTCCGGGCGGAGGAGATCGCGGACGCGCTCGTCCGTCTCCTGGAGGCCTTCGCGGAAGGCACGGCCGGCGCCGCGCGGCCGATCGTCGACCTGAACTTCAACCTCGAGCCCGAGGGGATCGCGCGCGTCGCCCGGGCGCTCGAGCCCTTCGACCTGCTCTGGCTCGAGGTCGACCTCTTCGACCCGAGCGCGCTCGCCCACGTGCGGCACGTGGCGCCGATGCCGGTCTGCTCCGGCGAGAACCTGTACGGCATGCGCGGCTTCCGGCCCTTCCTCGAGGCCGGCGGGATGGACGTGGCCTCCGTGGACGTGATCTGGAACGGCTTCCATCAGGCGAAGAAGATCGCCGACCTGGCCGAGACGTTCGAGGTCAACTGCGCCCCGCACAACTACTACTCGCATCTCGCGACCTTCATCGCCGCCCAGTGGTGCGCCGCCATCCCGAACGCGCGCATCCTCGAGCTCGACGTGGACGACGTCCCCTGGCGCGACGAGCTCGTGAGCGCGCTTCCGGAGGTCGCGGGCGGCGAGCTGCGCATCCCGGCCGGTCCGGGGTGGGGCGTCGAGGTGCGCGAGGAGGTGCTGGCCGCGCACCCGTGGCCGGCCGCGTGAGCCCGCTTCGCCGCCTCGCCCGCCGCGCCGCCTGGTCGGCCGCCGTCCGCCTCGGGCTCCAGGTGTACGAACCGAGCCCCGAGAACGTCGAGCGCCTGGAGCGGCTGACGGAGTACGTGGAGGACCCGCGTCCCGTCCGGGACGACCGCCCGACGACCGCCACCGCCGACCTCCCCGACCTCACGCTCCTGCCCGAGGCGCTGCCCGACGTCCTCGATCCGGCCGCCTTCCGCGGCGCGCGGGTGCTCGAGGTCGGGCCCAAGTACGGCGCCCACGCCCGCTGGCTCGACCGCGAGCTCGCGCCCGCCGAGCTCGTCTTCAGCGACTTCGCGTCGGACACGCGCCTGCACGAGGCCTGGGTCGGCGAGCTGCGCGCCCCGCACCGCTTCGTGTACGGCGACCTGAAGGACGCGCGCGAGCTGCTCGAGCTCCCGCCCTTCGACCTCGTGTTCTTCCTGGGCGTCCTCTACCACTCGGTCCACCACCTGCCGCTCCTGGGCATGCTCAACCGGGTGACGAAGCCCGGCGGGACGATGCTCTTCGAGACGACCGTGGACCCGCGGCCGGACGCGCTCCTGCGCCTGCGCTGGCCGGAGTCGGGGAAGGCGAAGGCGATCCCCTCCGTCCAGGCCGTCCGGCTCGAGCTGGCCTGGACGGGCTGGCGCAAGGTGCGCCGCTTCACCGGCTACCGCCCGGGCTCGAGCGAGGCGCTCTTCCTGTGCGAGAAGACGGACGAGCTGGCAGAGGGCGCGGACCTGTCGGACGTCGTCACGCCGCACCGTCCGCGGTAGCGTCCCGGCGATGCCGGAGCTCGAGCTCGTCCCCGCCACGGAGCTCCAGCGCGTGCTCGCCGCCGACGTCGACCCCGACCGGCGCCTCGCGCTCGCCGCCGACCTCTGCCGCCTGAACGCCCTCGTCGCGGTCAAGCGGGCCGGCTCCGGCCATCTCGGCTCCAGCTTCAGCGCCATGGACGTGGTCGCGTTCCTGCTCTTCGAGGAGCTGAACACGGCGGCGCTCGGCTTCGAGCACCCCGACCGGGACGTGTACTTCTCCTCCAAGGGCCACGACGTGCCCGGCCTGTACGCGGCGCTCTTCGCGCTCGGCGTGCTCCCGCGCGAGCGTTTCCTGCGCCTGCGCCGGCTCGGCGGCCTGGACGGCCACCCGGACGTCGGCGTGCCCGGCATCGAGGCCAACTCCGGCTCGCTCGGGATGGGGGTGTCCAAGGGCCGCGGGATCGCCTGGGCGAAGCGGCGCCTCGGCCGCGGCGGCCGGGTCGTGGTGATGGTTGGCGACGGCGAGCTGCAGGAAGGCCAGACCTGGGAGGGCCTGCAGGGCGCGGCGCACGACCGCCTCGCCGGGCTCACGGTGGTCGTCGACCGCAACGAGCTGCAGTCCGACCGACCGACCGAGGAGATCCTCGCGCTGGGCGCGCTCGAGGAGAAGCTGTGCGCGTTCGGCTGGCACGTCGAGTCCTGCGACGGGCACGACCCGGCCGCGCTGCGGGCCGCCTTCGCCCGCTTCGCCGGCGTGGACGACCGCCCCCAGGCGCTCGTCGCGCGCACGCTCAAGGGCCGCGGGGTGTCGTTCATGGAGCATCCGACCGCGCTCGCCGAGGGCGGCGGCGTGTACCGCTGGCACGCCGGCGCGCCCGACGACGAGGCGTTCGCCCGCGCGTTCGCCGAGCTCGCCGAGCGCTGTGCGGAGCGAATGGCCGCGCTCGGGCTGGGCGCGCTCGCGCTCGAGCCGGTCGAGGCCGAGGACGCGCGCCCGTCCGGCAGCCTCGAGGGCGAGCCCGAGTCGGGCGCCGGCGCGCGCCGGACGGTGAGCGACGAGTACGTCGTCGAGGCGTACGGCGAGGCGCTCGTCGAGCTGGGCGGCGAGGTGGAGACGCTCGTCTGCCTGGACGCCGACCTCGCCTCCGACTGCCGCGTGCGCGCGTTCGAACTCGCGTTCCCCGAGCGCTTCCTCGAGTGCGGGATCGCGGAGCAGGACATGGTGTCGGTCGCCGCCGGGCTCGCGCGCCACGGGCTCCTGCCGGTCGTCAACTCGTTCGCCGCCTTCCTCGCCGCACGGGCGAACGAGCAGATCTACAACCAGGCGAGCGAGGGCACGAGGGTCGTGTACGCGCTCCACTACGCGGGGCTGATCCCCGCCGGCCCGGGCAAGTCGCACCAGTCGCTGCGCGACGTCTCGCTGCTGGGCGCGCTCCCCGGGGTCGCGATCGTGCAGCCGGCGAGCGCCGCCGAGACGCGGGCGCTGCTGCGCTGGGCGGTGCTCGACGCCGAGGGCCCGGTCGCGCTCAGGCTCGCCATCGGGCCCTCGCCCAGGCGGATCGAGACGCCGGCGGACGCGCGCCCCGGGCAGGGTGCGCTCCTGCGCGAGGGGGAGGACGCGCTCCTCCTCGCGTACGGCCCGGTCATGCTGCACGAGGCGCTGACCGCGTCCGAGCTGCTCGCGGAACGCGGTCTCCGTCTCGCCGTCGCGAGCCAGCCCTGGCTCAACCTGCTCGCGCCCGCGTGGCTCGACCGGCTCGCGCGCTGGGACCGCCTCTTCGTGCTCGAGGACCACGCTCCGGTGGGCGCGCTCGGGGACGCTCTCCGGCGCGCGCTCCCGGGCCGCGCGCTCACCGTCTTCGGCGTGGAGGGGTGGCCCGCATGCGGCACCCCGGCGGAGGCGCTCGCCTTCCACGGCCTCGACGGCGCCTCGCTCGCCGCCCGCATCGAGGCGGCCCTCGCGCAGGAGGCGTGATGGGGCGCGACGTCTGGCTCGTCCTCCCCGACCAGCTCTCCATCCGGCTCTTCTTCGACACCGGGATCGTGCGCGGCCTGCGCGAGCGCCTCGGCGACCGGCTCGTGCTCGTCTTCCTGGTCGCGCCCGCGGAGGCGGAGGAGTGGACGGCACGCGAGCCCGGCGTGCGCGCGCTGCACGGCGACGAGCTCGCCGGCCGGCCGGACCTCCTCGGCCGCATCCTAAGCCGGCTGGACGCGCGCCTGGACGCGTGGCTCGGCTACTACCCGCTCGCCATCCGGCTCAACTACCGCCACGGCTTCCATCTCGAGCGCATGCAACCGGGCCACCCGAACTGGATGCTCGACTCGGCGCGCGCGGGCCCGCTTCCGCGCTGGGGCTGGCTCGAGCGGGCGATGGAGCGCTGGCACTTCGGCCGCCTCCGCCACGTGCCCCCCGCGCTCCGGAAGAGGATGCAGGAGACCTGCGGCGCGCTCGTCCTCTCGAACGCGCAGCCGCGCTCGGCGGTCCCCTACCTGCTCGCCGCCCGCCGGCTCCGTCTCCCGATCGTGGCGCACATCGCGAGCTGGGACCACACCGTCGGCAAGGGGGTCATCCCGCGCTTCTGCGACGCGTACGTCGTCCAGAACCGGACGATGGCGGACGACCTCGCGCGCTACCACGACATCGGCCCCGAGCGCGTGACGGTGACAGGCTGGCCGCAGACGGACGTGTACAGCCTCCGGCGGCCGCGCGAGCGCTTCGCGGAGCTCCTCTCCTCCTGGGGGCTCGACCCGGGCCGGCCGCTCGTGGCGGTGATGGGGAACACGCCGACGAACGCGCCCTACGAGGGCCGCTTCGTGGAGCGCCTGGTCGGCTGGTGGGAGGAGGCGGCGCGCGGGCGCGTCTCCCTCCTCTTCCGTCCGCACCCCCGCGACCGCGAGTGGCGGGAGCGCTTCGCGGCCGCGCAAGGCCGCCAGGGCGTCCACGTGCAGGAGGCGAGCTTCACCGACCTCGACGACCTCGCCACCGTCCTCCAGCACGCGGGCTGCGTGGTCGCGAACGCGGGCACGATCCTGCTCGAGGCGCTCGTCAACGACCGGCCCGCCGTGTGCGTCCTGTACGACGAGGGCGCCC
>DATLYU010000127.1:0-10570 GCA_035574435.1 Gaiellaceae bacterium
GGCTCGAGCGCGCGCAACGCCTCGATCGCAAGCCGCGCCTGCGGCAGGTCGCGCGCCTCGGCGGACACCTTGCGGAAGCCGAGCGAGACGACGGTCGCGAGCGTCTGCGCGAGGAGGTCGCCGATCGCCACCCGGTCGAGCGCGGCACGCAGCTCCTCCTCGCCCGGGACCTGCTCGGAGCGCTCCTCGTCAGCCACCGACCCGCTCCGTCGCCCGCACCTGCTCCGCGTAGATCTCCCCGAGCGAGGCACCCTCCTCGAAGCGCTCGATCTGGCGCTCGGCCGCGTTCCGCTCCGGAAGCGCGAGGTAGGGGGCGGCGCCGATCTCCTCCGCGGCCGGCAGCACCCACTCGACGAGCTCCTCGAGCCGCTGCCGCGCCGGGATCGGCACGCCCCGGTCGAAGTCGAGCAGCTCGCCCGGGAGCCCGTAGCGGAGCGCGCGCCAGAAGTTCTCCTCGATCAGCCGGTGCGGGAGCGGCGCCACGGGCCGCCCCTCGTCGTACGCGCGCGCCACGCGCGCGATGAGCGAGGCCGCGAACGCGGCCAGCGCCTGCGCCTCGGCGAGCTCCGGCTGGCCGTCGCAGACCCGCACCTCGATCGTCGGGAAGGCGAGGTGCGGGCGCACGCTCCACCAGATCTGCGTGTGCTCGGTGATCGAGCCCGTGTCGTACAGGAAACGCACGAAGTCCTCGTACTCCTGCCAGGAGGCGAAGGCGTCGGGGACGCCGCAGCGCGGGAAGAAGCGCGTGAAGATCTGCGTGCGCGCGCTGTGCAGGCCCGTGTTGACCCCTTCCACGAAGGGCGAGCTGGCCGAGAGCGCGAGCAGCTCGGGGAGGAAGTTGCGGAGGCCCGCGTGCACGGCCAGCGCGCGGTCCGCGCCGCGGATCGCCATGTGCACGTGCAGGCCGAACGTGTTGTTGCGCCACACGACGTAGCGGAGGAGCTCGTCGTTCCGGCGGTAGTGCGGCGTGTCGATGATCCGCTGCTTCTTCCAGTCCGCCCACGGGTGCGTGCCCGTCGCCCCGAGCAGGAGCCCGAGCGGCTCGACCAGCGACTGCAGCTGCGCGCGGCGCTCCGCGAGCGCGGCCGGGAGGTCGGCGAAGCGCTCCTGGCGGCCTGTGCGGATCTCCACCTCCGAGGCGATCAGCTCGCCGACCAGGTGGCCGTCGAGCGGGGTCCCGACGGAGGCGGCCTGCACCTCCTCGAAGCGGTTGACGAGGTCGAGCGACTCCGGGTCGAGGAGCGCGAACTCCTCCTCGACCGCCACGGTAAAGTCGGTCGCGTTCTCGAACTGCTCCCGCGCGAGCGCGATCTGCTCCTCGGGAGCGAGCCTCTGCTCGTCGCCCATGGGCTCACTACCTTATGTGAAGCGACTCTCGGCGCTGAGCGCGAGGAGGCGGTCGGCGACGCTCCGCCAGCTCCAGCGCTCGAGCGCCGCGCGGCGCGCCGCGGCGGCGACGAGGGCGCGGTCGGCGGGCGAGAGCGAGAGCAGCGCGCGCAGCTTCTCGCGCAGCTCGTCGGCGTCCCCGGTCGGGAAGGACGCGAGCGGGGCGAGCGACGCGGGATACTCGGCCTCCAGGCCGGCCGCGATCTCGGCCAGCCCCGAGTGGCGGGCGACGAGCGGCGGGCACCCGGCCGCGGCCGCCTCCGCGGCGACCATGCCGAACGCCTCCGGGAAGATCGAGGGCACGACGCAGGCGTCCGCGAGGGCGAGCAGGTGGACGAGGTGGCGGTGCTCGAGCGGGCCGGTGAAGAGCGTCCGCGCAGGGTCGGCGAGACGCTCGAGCTCGCGGCGGAAGTCCCCGAAGCCGACGGCGACCAGGCGCGCGTCCACCCCGCGGAGCGCCTCCAGCAGGACGTGCACGCCCTTGTTCTCGAGCAGCTTCCCGAAGTAGACGACCAGCGGGCGGCCGTCTGCGAGGAACGCGGCCAGGCGCTCCGCGTTGCCCTCGTCGGGCAGGCGCTCGTCTGCGTTGCCGGGGTTCGGCGGGTCGCGCCGGGCCTCCGCGAGCAGACCGGCGAGCGCCTCCGCGCGCGGGCGAGGCCGCCACTCCTCCACGTCCACCCCCGGCGGGACCTCGTGCACGCGCTCGACGTGGCCGCACACCTCCTCCAGCACTTCCCGGATGTGCGCGGAGCCCACGAACACCGCGCGGGCGGAGCCGAGCACCTCGCGCCCCCAGCGCTCGAGCTCGGGGCGGCCGCGCAGGGAGTACTCGAGCTCCGAGCCGTGCGCCTTGACGACGTAGGGCGCGCCGGTGGCAGCGCCCACCGCGCCGCCGAGGAGGACGTGGTTGCAGAAGACGACGTCCGCCGGGAGGCAGGCGCGCAGCGCCTTCGCGTTCGCTTCCACCCACGCGTCGAGCTCCGCGCGCGTGCAGTCCTGCAGGAGCCTGACGCGGTAGCCCTCGTAGCGGTCGAGGACGAAGACCGGCAGGAGCCCGCCGACGTCCGGTCGGACCACCTCCGCCGCGCCCACGTCGTGCCGCTCCGGGTGCGGCTCCTGGCAGGCGACGACGACCTCGTGCCCGGCGCGGCTCCACTCGCGCCCGAGCTGGCGCGTGTACACGTTCGACCCCGTACCCCCGAGCAGGTACCCGTGCCAGAGCAGGATCCTCATCGCCACATCGTGCTCACAGGACAGGTCCGTGGGACGGCCCCCGGCCATGTCCCGGGGACAGACCCCGGGACACGTCCAGAGGAGCCGGCTGGGGCGTGTAGGCGCGCCACCGCGACCGCCCGCTTCCGACATGTCCCGGGGTCTGTCCCCGGGACATGTGTCCCCGGGACGTGAGACCGTAGGACGTGTCGGGGGCGGACCGTGGCTGCGAGCGCCCCGCGCTCAGGCGAGGTGGAAGTAGAGGGCGTAGAGGAGATCGACCGCGGGGTTGGACGTGTGCACGGTCACGTCCGGTGGGGTGTCGAGGAGCGCCTCGGAGTAGTTGAAGATGATCTTCACGCCGGCCGCGATGAGCGCGTCCGCGGCGTCCTGAGCGCTGTCCGCGGGCACGGCGATGACGCCGACGATGATGTTCCGCTCGCGGCAGATCTCGACCGCGTCGTCGATCGAGCTGACCGCGAGGTCGCCGACGCGCTGGCCGACCTTCTCCGGATCGTTGTCGAAGATGGCGGCGACCGTGATGCCGTGCTCGGCGAAGATCGGGGAGCTCGCGATGGCGCTCCCCAGGCGGCCGGCGCCGACGAGCGCGATGTTGTGCTGGCCCTGGGTGCGCAGGATCTTGCGGATCTCGTCGAGGAGCGCGTCCGTGCGGTAGCCCACGCCGCGCTTGCCGAACTTGCCGAACGCGGAGAGATCGCGGCGGATCTGGGTCGCGTTGATGTTCGTGTAGTCCGCGATCTCCTGGGACGAGATGCGCTCCTTGCCCATCTTCTTCGCCTGGGTCAGCACCTGCAGGTACCGGCTCAGGCGGGCTGCGACGCCCACGGTCAAGCGCTCGGCCACGTGGCTCCTCTCCTCGACGCTTGTAACAACACGTCACGATTCTGCCAGCGGGCGTGCGGCGGCCCGGAGGGAACCGTCGCCCGGTCAGGGCCGGGCCAGGAGCCGGGCGCGCAGCTCGTCGGCGTCGACGAAGAAGGCGAACGCGCGCTCGCCGGCGATCTCGACCACGGGGAGCTCGACGCGGTAGCGCGCCTCCAGCTCGTCGTCGCCGGAGATGTCCACCACGGCGAGCTCGAAGCCGAGCTCCTCCCGCGCCTCGCGCAGGAGCGCGTGCGCGTGCTCGCAAAGTCCGCAGCCGGGGGCGGTGTAGAGGGTGACGGGCGGCAGCCTGCGCGCCGGACCGCTAGGGATAGAGGCCCCTCGTCGTGGTCGCCTCGGCCACCCGCTGGACGGCGAGCCCGTACGAGGCCATCCGCAGGCTCGTCGCGTACCGCTCGCGCGCCTGCCAGGCCTCCTCGAACGCGCGCGCCACGATGTCGTGCAGCTTCGCGTTCACCTCGTCCTCGCTCCAGAAGTACTCCTGCAGGCCCTGCACCCACTCGAAGTAGGAGACGACGACGCCGCCGGCGTTGGCGAGCACGTCCGGGAGGACGAGCACGCCGCGGTCCTCGAGGATCGCGTCCGCGGCGGGTGTCACCGGGCCGTTCGCGCCCTCGCAGATGACGCGCGCCTTGACCCGGTCGGCGTTGTCCTCGGTGATCACCTGCTCGAGCGCGCAGGGCGCGAGGATGTCGCACGGGAGCTCCACGAGCTCCTCGTTCGTGACCGCCTCCGCGTTCGCGAGGCCCGCCAGCGTCCCGTGCTCCTCCTTGTGCGCCAGGGCGGCGGGGACGTCGATCCCCTTCGGGTTGTAGACGCCGCCCCGCGAGTCGGAGACGGCGACCACGCGCGCCCCCTCCGCGTGCAGCATCCGCGCGAGGTTCGCGCCCACGTTGCCGAAGCCCTGGATGGCGACGGACTGGTCGCGCAGGGCGATCCCCTGCTTGCCCGCGAGCGACTGGATGCAGTACAGCGAGCCGCGCGCGGTCGCCTCCTCGCGCCCGAGCGAGCCGCCGACCGAGAGCGGCTTCCCGGTCACGACTCCGAGCACGGAGTGACCCTTGTTCATCGAGTACGTGTCGAAGATCCAGGCCATCACCCGGCCGTCGGTGCCGACGTCCGGCGCGGGGATGTCCCGCTCCGGGCCGATGTCGTTGATGATCTCGCTCGTGTAGCGGCGGGTGAGGCGCTCGAGCTCCTTGGTCGAGAGAACCTTCGGGTCGCACACGACGCCGCCCTTCGCGCCGCCGAACGGGAGCGACATGAGGGCGCACTTCCACGTCATCCACATGGAGAGCGCCTTCACCTCGTCCAGGGTGACGTCGGGGTGGTAGCGGATCCCGCCCTTGGACGGCCCGCGGGCGATGTTGTGGGTCACGCGGTAGCCGAGGAACACCTCGATCGACCCGTCGTCCATCGCCACGGGGATCGAGACCTCGACGGCCTTCTTGCACTGGGAGAGGACGCGGATGAGGTTCGGGTCGATGGCGAAGATCTCCCCGACCCGCCGCAGCTGCGCCTTGGCGATCTCGAACGGGTTCTCGCGGAGGTGGGACGTCGCCTCGGCGTGGGACATCGGCAACCCTCCTGGCTCGTTGGACGGCGCGAGTATATGCCCCTCCCGGCCGGTCACCGGACGGTGTACTCGATGCGCTCCGCCTGCAGCCGGGTGCCGTCGCCGGGGCGCGCGACGAGCCGCACGACGTAGGCGCCCCGGCGCAGGCGCTCGCCGCCCGGGCCGCGGCCCGTGAGCGCGAACGTGTAGCGGCCCGGAAGGAGCTCGCGGCGCCGGGCGAGCACGCCGAGCTCCTCGCCGCCTCGCCAGAGCTCGACGTCCAGCGCCGCCACGGGCCGAACCTCGGGATCGGCGAGCGCGCTGACCGAGCCGACCACGAACGAGAGCACGGCCGGCGTCGCCTCCGACACGCGCCCACCCGTCTGCTCGAGCACGACGCCCGAGAGCAGGTCGGTCTCGGCGTCCGGCACGGCCACCGCCCACGGCACGCGGGCCTCGAGCGATCCCTCGGCGCGAAGCACGAGCTCGCCGGTCGCCACCCCGGGAGCGGGTGAGAGGTCGGAGGTGTCCGCAGCGACGACGAGGGTCGCGCTCCCGCCCGGCTCGAGGCGCACGCTCCCCGGGTCGACCGTCAGCTCCACGCCTCGGGGCGCGAGCGGCGACGCCTCGACCTCGAGCGCGACCGGGCGCGTGGACACGTTGTGCACGCGCAGCCTGCGCTCGAGCTGCGAGCCCCTGGCCGGCACCGGCCCGAAGGAGAGCGCGGCCGGCTCCGCGGCCACCTCGAGCTGCACGGCGCGCTGCAGGTCGAGCAGGCCGGCGCCCGTCGCCGCCAGGTCGAGCTCGCGGCGCCGCGCGGACCCCACGAGCAGCCCCCGCAGCTGCGCCGCGGTGGCCTGCGGACGGGCCTCCGCGAGCACGGCCGCGGCGCCGGCGACCACCGCAGCCGCCGCGCTCGTTCCGCTCACGGTTCCGAAGCGCACCTCGCCCTCGCTTCCCCGCTCCGGCTCGGCCGTCGGCACCGCGACCCCGGCGGCCACGAGGTCCGGCTTGACGCCGCCGCCGAGGGCGAGCCCGGTGGAGGAGAACGCTGCGACGGCCCCGCCCGCCTGATTCTCCGCCACGTCCACGGCGCCCACCGCCGCGGTGACGGGGATGCCGGCCGCCAGGTGGGCGCGAACGGCCCGGGCGAGGGCTTCCGGCAGCCCGACCACCGGGATGCCCTGCGGCACGTCGAGGCTGAACGCGCCGGCCGGGAGCAGCCCGTCCACGAGGATGGCGACGGCGCCGGCCTCGATCGCGTCCTCGACCGACTCCTCGGAGAGCGCGCCGCGCGGGAGGAGCGCAGCCCGCCCGGCCACGGCGCTCAGCCCGCCCGTGAAGAGCCCCACGACGCCGCGGGCCGCCTCGCGCCGCGAGACGGCGACGACGCCGGCGGTCACGCGCTCGACCGGGGCGCCGCCCATCGGCAGGACGCTCTCGAAGAGGACGCGCAGGCCCGCGCGGACGTGCAGCCGGATGGTCGGGGCGACGAGCCGGCCGTCGGCGGCCCCCACGGTCAGCGCCTCGGGCGCTCCCCCCGGGCCGGCGATGCTCCCGTAGGCGGGGCCGGCGCGCCCGTCGTTCCCGGCCGGGACGACGACGAGCGTGTCCAGCGCGGCGGCGCCGGCGACGGCGCGCGCGAGCGGCCCGTCCGGGAAGGAGGCGTACGGCTCCACCACGCCGACGAGGGCGACCCTGGCCGCGTCGTGCGTGTCGCCGTCCAGGTTCGGGTCGACGGCCGCCTCGAGCCCGGCGAGGATCTGGTCGGTGCGCGAGTACACGGTGTACCCGCCCTCGGCGTCCGGCTGCCAGCCCGCGACGCGGACGGGGCGGACGAGGGCGCCGGGCGCGATCCCGTGCAGGCCCTCCGGACCCTCGGCGCCGATGAGGATGCCCGCGAGCTCGGTGCCGTGCCGCTCGGGCCGGCCGGGGATGGTCGGGTGCGGCTGCGCGACGCCGCCGCTGCCGGGCGTGATCACGTCGCTCCCCGGGAGCACGGCCCGGTGCAGGTACGGGTGCGAGGGATCCACGCCCGTGTCCAGGAGCGCGATCGTCACGCCGCGCCCCGTCAGTCCGGGCACATCGAGGCCGGCGACCGCGGGCGGGCCGCTCGCCTCCTCGACCTGCGCCGGGTAGGCGACGCGGACGGGGTAGACGCCCGCCACCTCGCGATCGCGCTCGAGCAGCGAGACCGCGGTCGGGTCGAGGGCGCTCGAGAAGCCGTTCAGCACCCGGACGTAGCGGTGCTCGGGGGCGATCCGCGCGCCCGCGGCGTTGAGGCGGGCGACGAAGAGCTCCTGCTGCGCGACCGCCGCGGCCGTCCACGCCCGCATCTCTGCCTCGGACACGCGGCCGCCGGCGGCGCGCACGCGCGCGGCGAGCGAAGGGGCCTTGAGCAGGACGACGTGCCGCCGGCCCGTGGAGACGGCCGGCCGCGAGCCGAGCACGCCCTGCCAGCCGGCCTCGTCGAGCTGCCCGCCGCGCGGGACGGGCGCCTGGGCTCCTGCCGAGGCGGCGAGCGCGGCCGCGAGCGCTGCCGGAAGCGCGACCCTAGGCCAGCGAGGCGTACGCATCGAGCTCCAGGTAGTCGGGGTAGGGGAGCTCCCGGACGTACCGGGCGGCGGAACCGATCATGGCGGCATTGTCCGTGCAGAGCGGAAGCGGCGCGAAGCGCGCGTCGGGCAGGGCGGCCCGCAGGGCCGAGTTCGCGGCCACGCCGCCGACGACCGCCACCTGCTCGAGGCCGGTCCGCGCCGCGGCCTCGCGCAGCCGGCCCGCGAGCGCGCGCACGATCGCGTCCTGGTAGGAGGCGGCGAGGTCCGCGCGCCGGGCGGCGAGCTCGTCCTCTCCGAGCTCGCGCACCGCGTACAGGAGCGCCGTCTTCAGGCCGGAGAAGGAGAAGTCGAGGCCCGGCACGCGGGCGACCGGGAACGCGTACGCCGCCGGGTCTCCCTCCTGCGCGAGGCGGTCGAGGGCGGCCCCGCCCGGGTAGCCGAGCCCGAGCAGGCGCGCCCCCTTGTCGAACGCCTCGCCGGCGGCGTCGTCCAGCGTCGTGCCGAGGCGCTCCGCCCGGCCGTGCGCGCGGACGGCCAGGAGCAGCGTGTGCCCGCCGCTCGCGAGCAGGCAGAGGAAGGGCGGCTCCACCGGGTCGGGCTCCAGGTACAGGCTGGCGACGTGCCCGTCGAGGTGGTCGACGGGGACGAGCGGGAGCCGGCGTGCCCAGGCAATCGCCTTCGCGGCCGAGATGCCGACGAGGAGGGCGCCCACGAGCCCCGGGCCCTGGGTGACCGCCACCCGCTCCACCTCGTCGAGCGCGACGCCCGCCTCGGCGAGCGCCTCGCGCACCACCGGGGAGACGAGCTCCAGGTGGCGCCTGGACGCGACCTCCGGCACCACGCCGCCGTAGCGGGCGTGCAGGCCGGCCTGGGAGGAGACGACCGAGGAGCGGAGCCGGCCGTCGGCGGCGACAACCGCCGCCGCGGTCTCGTCGCAGGACGTCTCGAGCGCGAGGATCACGACACGTCCTCGGCCCGCGCCGGCTCGCGCCACATGATGAGCGCGTCCTCGCGGTTGTCGGTGTAGTAGCCGCGGCGGATGCCGCGCGGGCGGAAGCCGAGCCGCTCGTACAGCCGGATGGCGGAGTCGTTGGAGACGCGCACCTCGAGCGTGTAGCCACGTCGCGGGTCGGTCGCGGTCACGTCGAACAGCCGCTCGAGCAGCGCCGTCGCGACGCCGCGCCGGCGGAACGCGGGCGCCACCGCCACGTTCATCACGTGCCAGGCGTCCACGTAGCGGGAGACGATGGCGTAGCCGACGAGCTCGCCGCCGGCCGCGAACGCGCCCAGGGCGAGCGAGCTCGGCTTGCGCAGCTCGGCGGCGAACATGGAGCGCGACCACGGCGTGGGGTAGGAGGCGCGCTCGATCTCCTCGACAGCGTCCAGGTCCTCGGCGTCCAGGCGGCGCAGCTCCACGTTCATGCGCGCACGTCCGCGTCCGGAGCCCGCACGTACACGGGCTCGATCTCCTCCGCGGCGCCCGCCTGCGCCGCGAGGGCGGCGTGCAGCCGGGCGTGCGGGACGTGCAGCGGATCGTCGTCGGGCGGCACGAGGGCGCCCTTGCGCTCGAGCGTCGCGCGGTAGCGGACGGCGCCGCTCCCGACGCAGACGGTTCCGGGAGCGAGCTCCACCTCGTCGGGGGCGAGCGCCCGCGGGCCGGGCGCGAAGACCTCGCCCCGCCGGGCGTCGATGAGCGGCAGGCAGCCGGGGAGCGCGGAGGCGAGCGCGTCCAGGGTGGAGACGCCGGCCGCGGGCACGCCGAGCGCCAGGGTGAGACCGCGGGCGGCGGCGAGGCCGATCCGGGTGCTCGTGAAGCTGCCCGGGCCCGTGCCGACGACCAGGCGGTCGAGGTCGGCCGGGGCGGCGCCCGCCCGGACGAGCAGGGCGTCCACGGCCGCCAGCAGGGAGCGGGCCTCGGAGCGCTCCTCGCCCAGCACCTCGCCGTCGGCGAGCAGCGCGCTCGTGGCCACGTCCGTCGCCGTGTCGAAGGCGAGCACGAGCATCACTCGCTGCCTTCTAGCAGGGGCAGGTCGTCCCCGGCCACGGAGACCCGGCGCCGGTCGCCGCCTGCGTGCGCGATGGTCACCGCCGCGCGGGCGGGGGGGAGCACGCCCGCGCCCGCCTCCGGCCACTCCACGAAGACGATCGCGTCCTCGAAGTACGGCTCCAGGTCGCCCCACTCGGCCGGAGAGAGGCCCTGGAAGCGGTACAGGTCGAGGTGGGAGACGTCGCTGCGGCCCGCGTAGCGGTGCCCGATGGTGAACGTCGGGCTGGTCACGGGCGCAGTCACGCCGAGCGCCCGGCAGGCGCCGCGCACGAACGTCGTCTTGCCCGTCCCGAGCTCCCCGGACACCGTGACCACGTCCCCCGGGCGCAGCGCAGCCGCGAGGCGGCCGGCGAGCGCCTCCGTCTCCTCCGCCGAGCGGGTGAGGACGACCACCCGGCCGGGCCCGCCCGGCTCCGGCGGCATCAGAACAGGCCGAGCTGGACCGAGTCGGGCTCGGACGCCGGAGCGGCCGGGGCCTGCTCGTCGCGCCCCGCGGCGGGCGCGGAGGCGACGCGCTCGAGCAGCGCCGGGAGGCGGGCGAAGTCCTCCTCCAGCACCGTGAGCATGGACGGCGTGTACAGCGCGGCGGCGGGGTGGTAGAGCGGGTAGAGGACGACCGAGCGGGAGCCGAGGGTCACCTCCTGCTCGTAGCCGTGCACGCGCGTGATCCCCGCGGCCCGCCCGGAGAGGAGCTTCGTGGCGAAGTTGCCGAGCGTCGCCACGATCTTCGGCTGCACGAGCTCGAGCTGGCGGAAGAGGTGCGGCTCGCAGGCGGCGATCTCTTCCGGGAGCGGGTCGCGGTTGCCCGGCGGGCGGCACTTGAGGACGTTCACGACCATGACGTCCGCGCGCGTCAGCCCGATGCCGCCGAGGAGCCGGTCGAGGAGCTTCCCCGCCTGGCCGACGAAG
>DATLYU010000128.1:0-14918 GCA_035574435.1 Gaiellaceae bacterium
GCAGCGGCAGCTCCGGCTCCAGCGGGCCCTCGAGGAGGGCGACGAGCAGCGCGCGCTCGACCAGCTCCGCGAGCTCGAGCAGCTGCAGCGCCAGCTCCTGGCGATCGAGCGCGAGCGCCTGACGATCGATGCCCAGCTCAAAGCCGCGCAGTTCACGCAGCTCGGCCTGCCCGACCTCGCCGCGCGGATCTTCGCCGACCTCGGCCTCCGGCTCCGGGAACTCGACGAGCAGGCCCAGGTACGGTTCGAGCGGCTTCAGGCCCAGCGTCGCGCCATCGAGGAGCGGGAGCGGGAGCGCCGGTTCCGGGAACTCGAGGCTGAGGCGGAGGCGGCCCGGCAACGCGCCGAGGAAGAAAATCTCACCAAAATTGCCCAGGATGAAGCGACTCGGCAACTCGAACGGCAACGGCGCCTTGAGGCGCTGGAGGCCGATCGAGAGCGCCTGAGCCTCCTCGCTCAGATCCCCACGCTCCGCGAGGCGGAACGCGCGCAACTCGAGCTCGTGGCCGTCACGGTCGAACGGTCGTTGAAGATCGAGCAGGCGCGTGGCGATGCCGCCAAGGAGCAGTTGGCCGAGTTGGAGGCGCGCATCCGCGCCGAGGCCGTGTTGCGCCGGGAGATCGAGCGGACGACGGCGGTCGGCGGCCTCGAGAAGGGGTTGCGCGAAACGCAGGAGGAATTCGAGCAGGTCGGAGTCCGCATGGAGACGATCGCGCGCTCCACCGCCCAGAACATGCAGCGGGCGTTCAGTGACCAGTTCTTCGCCGTGCTGACCGGGGACTTCCGCCGGCTGCCCGATATCGGGCGCGACTTCGCCCGCGCGATGCTGCGCGCCGTCACGGATGAGCTGGCCAAGCTCGCCATCGCGCCGATCCTCGCGCAACTGCGGCGGGCCTTCAGCACCGTCGGTACGGGGGCCATGGTCGTCTTGCCGGCCGGCGCCGCCGGGGCGGTCACCGGGGCGATCGGGGGCGTCCCCGCCGCCGAGGCCGTGGTGGCGGGAGGGTTGACGCCGGCCACCTTCCTGGGCGGCATCTCCGGCGTGTCCGGTCCTGTCGCGCCCGTCGGGGGTGGCCTCGGGGGCGGCTTCGGCGGCATCGGGATGCCGCCCGTGGGGATGCTCGGAACCTCTGGGGTGACGGCTCTGGACGTTGTGATCGCGGCGCAGATGGGGGGAGTGGCGGCCCTCTCAGGTCTCGGCACCGGGGCCGCTGTGGTGTCCGGGGGCCAGCTGATCCACTCCGGCGCCGAGCTGGCCCTGATGGGCACGGCCGCGCCGGGCGTGGCGGGTGCACCGGCTACGACGGGGACGGCTCTGGCGGGTGCCGGGGCCGCGCTCGGTGCGGCCGGGGCGGCGCTCGGCCTCGGGCTCACGATCTTCGGCGCGCTCCAGGGACCGCCCACGACCGAAAATATCGTGCTCTCCGGCGTCAGCGGCGCCATGTCGGGCGCGATCCTCGGGACGATGATCATGCCCGGAATCGGCACGGCCATCGGTGCGATCGCGGGCGCGGCACTCGGCGCGGGCGCGGGGGCGATGGGCAAGGGCGGGCCCACCTTCCGCCAGCGCGTCGAGATTCCGCAGGCGCGCGAGATGTCGGAGCTCGCGGAGGCGTTCGTCCGGCGCGTCGAGGCGGCGCAGACCCCGGAGGAGATCTTCGCGATCCTCACGACGCCGGGGCACCTCGGCCGCTTCGGCGGCTTCTCCTTCGCGATCGGCGGCGGCATCCGCGAGGACCGCGGGAACCTCGTCCCGACCGGGCGCCTCATTGCGTCCGTCGACGACGTCATACGCCTGCTGGAGGATCCCTCGCAGCTCGTCGTCGGCCTGCACGTCGGCACCTCCTCCTTCCCCGAGGCGCGCCGGGAACTGCGCGCACGGACGGAGCAGGCGCTGCGCGAGATCTTCGCGCGCCGGCGCGACCAGCTCCTGCTCGCGCTGGCGCAGATCCCCGTGGCGATCGAGGAGGTCGAGGCAGGGCCCGCCGGGCCCGTCGTGCGCCGCACGGTGGTGAGCGGCCTCGAGGCGCGCACACGCTTCGCGGGGCGCGAGCTCCTGGCACCCGCACCCGAGATCCTCCGCGCGCGCATGGATCCCGACGCGGCCGAGGCGCTCCTGCGCATGCTCGCGGAGGTCGACCGCGACCGGCGGCTCGGGATCCTCTCGCGCGAGGTCTTGGTGGGGCTCTAGAGATGCCGGGGCTCACGGGCGCGCCGAAGGCCGGGTTCTTCTACCCGAGGATCCAGTACGTCGATTCGGGCGGGACGCTGATCACGATCGACTTCGAGGATCCGGTCAACGTGATCGAGGGCCCGTGGGAGGAGCGCGTCGAGGGACGACGCGTCGCGGAGTCCGGCGCGATGGAGACGCTCCTGGTGAGGATCGACCAGTTCGTGCGCCTCACGTGGGCGTGGCTCGACAGCGCGGCGGTGCAGAAACTGCGGACGCTCTTCCGCGACCTCGGCGGGCGCCAGTGCTCGCTCGTGCTCGACCGCCTCGCGACGACCGCGGGCCAGTACGAGTTCGACGCCTACAACAACGTGTTCAGCCGCGCGGAGCTCCAGGATCTCCGGTTCGCCCCGGCGCGGACGGCGCTCGGGCTCGCGCGGTACACGGTCACCGCCACGTTCCGGCAGGGGGCGTGAGATGGCGCTGAGCGAGCGACCGGCATACCGGACCGCGCGCGAGCGGCTGCACACGCAGCCGACATACCTGATCCGCTTCGCCACGCCCGGCGCCGTCGGCTCCGCGAAGGAATACCCCTTCAGCCGGGACTTCGCCGGGCCCGTGGCGCCGCGGAACCCGACGCGCAACCCCTATCTGCTCCTCGGCACGCCGAGCGGGAACACGCAGACGGTCGACCTGCGCACCGGCGCGTCGTCCCGCGGCAACCTCACGTTCCCGCTCCTCGACAAGGGCGGGATCGTCACGGCGTACCTGAGCGACCCAGCACTGCCGCTTGCGGCGCCCCTCACGGCCGGGGACTCGACCGCCGTCACCGTCGTGGGCGACACCGGCGGCTACCCGGACGAGGGGACGCTTGAGCTCGTGGCGGCCGACGGGACGACGGAGCGCATCCGCTACGCGCGGCGCGAGCGGACGCAGTTCTCCCGCCTCACGCGCGCCGTGGACGACACCACGGCTCGGGCGTGGCCCGCCGGGACCGCCGTCCACAACGGCGAGCAGATCCGCCCCGGCACCCGCGTCCACCTGCTCGCGGGCTACGGCGACCTCGACGAGGCGGACATGGTGCGCCTCGGGCGCTTCGAGGTGCTCGAGCGCGTGCTGGATCAGGATCGCGTCACCTGGCTGCTCCGCTGCGCGGACGTCCAGTACCGCGCCAACGTCCAAGTGTTCCTTACCGCGAGCGAGCAGTCGCCGCTCACGCTCGGCCCGGCGCACCCGGCGCGGCTCGCGCTCCAGGTCCTCACGTCGACCGGGGCGGGCACCAACGGCGCCTATGACGTGCTCGCGCGCGACCTCGGGGCGGGCGTCGACGTCGCGCTCGTCGACGTGGCCGCCTTCGAGGCCCTGGAGCGGGATATCCCCGGAGTCCAGTTCCAGTTCAGCCTCACCGGGCCAAGCGATGCGGCCGCCTTCGTCGCACAGCAGCTCCTCTGGCCGCTCGGCGCCGTGCTCTGGGCGAGCCCCGACGGGCTGCTCTCGGCGCGGCGGATCCTCCGCGAGCCCTCGGCCGACGCAGCGGTCGTCAGCCTGGACACCTCGTCGATCGTGAGCTGGGGGCCGTGGGCGGCGGGGGATCGGGATGTCGTGAATGTCGTCGACGTCCGCTACGACTGGAAGCCGACCGCGCTGCCCGGCGGCGGCAGCCAGACGCGCCACGACTACCAGACGCGGCAGCAGATCGAGGCCACGCGCTCGATCCAGGTCTACGGCCGCCGCCCGGTGAACGGCATGGGCCGTCCCCACACGTGGGCCGGACTCCGCTCCGAGCTCGGCGCGCAGGCCCTCATCGATCGGCACGTCTCCCTCGTCTTCGACCGGTGGGCGGACCCGGCGCCGCTCGTGCCCGTCACGGTCTTCTACAAGCACCACAACCTCGACCTCGGGGACGTCGTGACGGTGACGCATCCGCACTGGCCGGATCTCGGCGCGGGCCTGCGCGGCGTCGACGGCTCGCTCTGGCAGGTGCTCGACCTCCGCCCCGGGTTCGGGGCGGCGGGCGGCGTGACGCTGGTGCTCTCCGCCGTCGCGCCGAGCACGCGGCGCAGCGGCGACGCCTTCGGCCGCACGGTCACGACGGCGCCGCGCACGGCGCTCGCGGCGCCGCAGAATTTCCAGGCGGTCCAGTCGGATCTCGGCGTGTCGCTCACGTGGGCCCCCGTCGACGGCGCCGTGGGCTACGAGATCCGCGAGGGCTCGACCTGGGTCGGCGCGAAGCTCGTCGCCGCGAGGGTCGACGCGACGTTCCTGCGCCTGCCCGACGTCCTCGACGGCACGCACATCTACCGCATCCGCGCGATCGCGCCGGACGGCACGCGCGGGCCCGAGGCGACGGCGACGACGGTTCAGGCCGGGACGGTGAGCCGCCGCGACGTCCTCGTCACCCAGACGAACCTCGCCGCCTGGACGCGGACGAATCTCGTCTACTTCGCGCCGATCGCGATCGCCAATCTCAACGGCATCCGGCTCAACGAGCTGCCGGGCGTCCGGCTGACCGATCCCGAGTTCACCGGCAAGCGCCTCCGGATGGGCGCGCCGTGGGACGCGCAGGAGCTCGTTCTGGAGAGCCCGGTCCTCGACAAGGGGAGCGCGGGCACGTCCGCGATCTTCTGGGCCGTCGCCCTCACGGGCGAGGCCTTCCGGGCCAACCTCAAGAGCTTCCCGGGCCGTCGGCTCAACACCTTCCGCGGCGACCGGCTCACGGCCGTGACCCAGGACTTCACGACCGAGCTCGAGCTCGCGCTCTCGCAGGACGGCGCCACCTTCGGCGCGTGGCAGCCATTCCGCGACGGGGACTACACGTTCCGCGCGTTCAAGGTGCGGGCGCGGATCCGGCCCGCGAGCATCTTCCAGCGCGTGCGGGTGTCGTGACATGCAGCTCGTCAGCGCCACGCGCCTCGCGACGACCGACGCCATCGCGGCCCAGGCCGTGACGAACGCGGATCTCGTGAACAACGACGCCACGGTGTTCAACCTCACGACCGCGTTCCAGCAGGTCGCGGCGCTGAATTTCACCGTCGCGACGGCGCAGAGCAAGGTGCTGATCTGGACGTGGGGGTTCATCCCCAACGACGGCACCGGCGACACGTACGAGGTGCGCTTGCTGCGCGGCGCCGTCGAGCTCAAGCGCTTCGGCCCGTCCGCGTCCGGGATCTACAACTTCCACGAGAAGGAGACGCCCGGCGCCGGGACGTTCACCTACGCGGTCGAGGCGCGCAATGCGAGCGGCCAGAACCGCGGGCAGTTCAAGTTCAGCCGCCTGATGCTGCTGGAGACCAAGCGATGAGCGAGGTGACGAGGCTCGGCCCCGGGCGCTACGAGGTCCGGCTGACGCCCGCCGAGGAGGAGGTGCTGACGCTCTTCACGGCCGAGCACGCCGACACGCTCGAGGCGATGCTCGCGCGGATGGTGGCGCGGTGGGCGGCGGAGAACCTGGAGCGCGTCGCGCGGCGGCAGGCCGAGCTCGTGGCGGACGACGCGCTCCGCGGCCGCCCCGATCCCGAGCGCGTCGCGGCGCTCGCGCGGCTGCGCAAGTGCCGGCTCTCCGCCGACCGCGGGCGGATCGAAACCGGGTAGCACGCGAGGACGAGGCCATGGCGCAGGGCTTCAACCCGACCCAGCCGCAGGACGACGAGGAGCTCGCGACCCTCGCGGCGGACATCAGGGCGAACGACAACGCCGTCGCGTCGCTGAACAGCGGGCCGAGCGCGCCCGCCAACCCGATCGACCGGATGCTGTGGCTCGACACGAGCCAGAGCCCGAACATCCTGAAGATTTACGACCAGGCGACCTCGAGCTGGAAGACGCTCGACTTCATCGACATTCTGATCCTCGAGGTCGTCCAGGCGCGCGGCACTGCATCGCGCTTGGACGCTCGGCTCGATGTCGCGCTCAACGAGGACGGCACCCTCAAGGCCAGCACGACGCTCAATCCCGACGAGTGGAAGGCGGTCACCGGCACGCCGACGAAGACGGCGGCGAACCAGTTCACCAAGACGGGGGATCAGACGCAGTTGTACCAGGTGAACCGGCGGGTGAAGATGACGCCGGGCCCGAACTACTCGCGCGTCACCGCCGTCTCCTACAACGCCGGGACGAACACGACAACAGTCACCGTCGCGGACAACAACGTGCCTGACGGCATCACGGCGGCGGATATCGGCCTGATCTCGCCCGCTGCCGCGAGCACTGGCGTAGATGCGAAGGGGCTCGCATCACCCTCTGGCGGCGTGATCGAGGACTACATCGCCGAGCTGATCGCCGCGCGCGGCTCGAAGACGACGCTCGACGCCCGGCTCGATATCGCGCTCAATGAGGATGGCATTCTCAAGCTCGGCGGGCTCGGCACGGCGCGCCTGCGCTTCGTCTCGGCCACGGAGATCAGGCTTGGCTTGGGCGTGATCCCGCTCAAGGTCGGCGGGGCATGGAAGCTCCGCCAGGTCAGCGCCGAGGTCAGCGCGACCAACGGCGGGCTCGCGGCGAACACGCTGTACTACGTCTACGCCTACGACAACGCGGGCGCGACGGCGCTCGAATTCAGCACGACCGGCCACACGACCGACGCCGACTTCGGCGTCGAGGTCAAAGGCGGCGCGACGCCCGACCCGACGCGAACGCTCGTCGGGATGGTCAAGACGCGCAGTACCGGAACCTTTGTGGACCTCGCCAACCAGCGGTGGGTGCGGTCGTGGTATGGCGAGCGCGGTGTGACCTTGCAAGGCACGGCGCTCGCCGATACCACCATGACCAACACGTCCCCCGCTGAAATCGGCACAGGTTACCGCGTTGAATGGCTCAACTGGGCCGGCGAGGTCGTTCATATTATTTTTACCGGCCATCTCAATAACACCTCCGCCGGTGCTATCTCGGTCAATATCGGCATTGGTCTGGACACGACCACCGCCTATACCTCGCCGGATATCCGCACCACAATTACCGCCGGGTGGTTCGCGGGCTTTCACGCTGCGCTGCTCCCGCTCGCCAGCGAAGGCGCGCACTTTGCCGCGCCAATAGCCGCGCTCGGTGCCTCGGGGACGGTCGTCGCCGTGGCTGGCAGTCGCATGTTTGGGCTCTGCGCCGGGAGGCCGTAAAGGAGCCGCGAAATGCGCCGTCTAAAACTGCTCGCTGGGAAACAGCTGGACCTCGAAAAACTTGACCGCGAATTCCGCGCCGCGTCGCCGAGCGTCGTGGGCCTGCAGCTCGTCGGGGATGAGCTGCTGGTCCTTGGGGGCGACGATCTCTCGGACGCGCAAGCGCAGGCCCTCGTCGCGACCCACGTCCCGCGCAGCGCGGCGGAACTCGCCGCCGAGCGCGCCGACGCCGAGCTCAAGGGCTCGCGCCTGTTCCAGGCCGCCCTCGAGGTCTTCCTCGCCGAGCTCAACGCCGTGCGGGCCGCGCTGCCGACACCGCAGCCCCCGCTCGATCCCGCGACCGTGACGGCGCGGGTGCGCGACAGGCTCGTCGCGAGGCGATGATGCCCGCGCGCATTGTCGAATGCTTTGACCGCAGGAGGCAGGGATGAGCGCCCTCAGCGACTACCTGGAGGTCGAGCTCCGCAAGGCGATCTTCCGCACGACCACGGTGACCGTGCGCGCCAACAGCACGGCGTACGCCGTGGGCGACCGGGTGATGCTCGGCACCAGCGACCTCAACGTGTACGAGTGCATCTCGGCCGGGACCACGGCCGCCTCGCCGCCCGCCTTCGGTCAGAACCTCGGCGACACCACGACCGACGGCACGGTGACCTGGCTCACGCTCAAGCAGGGCCTGCCCAAGCGGCCGCTCTACGTCGCGCTCTTCACCGCCGCGCCGAGCGACGCGGGCGGCGGCACGGAGGTCTCCGGCGGCGGCTACGCGCGCGTGGCCTACTTCCCGTCCGACACCAACTGGACGGCGCCGGACGCGACCGGCGGCCTCACGGACAACGCCAACGAGATCGTGTTCCCGACGCCGACGGCCAACTGGGGAACCATCACGCACTTCGCCATCTTCGACCGCGCGACCGGCGGCAACATGCTCTTCCACGGGGCGCTGACCACGCCGAAGACGGTCAACAACGGCGACCCCGCGCCGAAGTTCACCATCGGCGCGCTCGACGTCACGTTCGCGTAAGCGGCCATGGCACTCGACCTGGCCGCGCTCGCGAACGAACTGCGGACCGATCCGGCCGCGTTGGGCTACGCGCCGCTCGTGGCGTCCGGCTCCGACGCGGCGCTCGCCGACCTGTTGAATCGCCGGAACCGCGCCGGGCGGCGTCCGATCGCCGTCGCGCCACTGCTCCTCCGCGCGGCGGCGAGCGGCGTGCTCGCGATCCTCACGGCCGCGAGCCAGGACCTCACGAAGCCCGCCGCCGTCCGCGCGGCGGCGCTCGCGATCCTGAAGGTCCTCGACCGCGTGGACACGCTCGACCTCGACGACCCGGCGCTGCGCGGCGTGCTCGACGGCCTCGTCGCGGCCGGGGTGCTGACGGCCGCGCAGCGCGACGCGGTGGTCGCGTTCGGCAACGCGCAGATCAGCCGCGCCGAGGAGCTGTTCGGGCCCGGCACGGTGGTCAGCCACCTCGACGTGGCCCGCGCGTTGGGGAGGGGCTAAGCCATGCCCACGCTCAAGTGGACCCCGCCCTCGACGCTCACCACGGCGCTCAGCACCGAGCTGAACGGCCTGGCGAACAACACCTACAGCGCCCTCAGCGCCGAGATCGACAACGAGACCGGGCTGAACCTCTACATCGACCTGGAACTCGTGATCGCCGCGCAGGCCGCCGCGCGCTCCAGCGGCGCGTGGGTCGGCGTGTACATCGCCTCGGCGGTGGACTCGACGCCGAACTACCCGGACACAGCGAACGACGCCTTCGCGGAGCTGCTGGCGGCGTTCCAGCTGGACGCAACCGCGAACGCGCGGCGGCTCACGAAGGTGAACCTGGCGATCCCGCCGCTCAAGGTCAAGCTCTACGTGAAGAACGTGACGGGGCAGGCGTTCGCCACCTCTGGCAACACCTTGAAGTACAGAATTCACTCAGAACAGAGCGTCTAGCTCATGTCGCGCGGCCCGATCCGCTCTCCGGTCTGGTCCGACCCGACCCGGCAGCCGCCGCAGGGGGCCGTGGAGATCGACTGGAGCCACTCCTTGGCGCAAGGACTCGCATTCTGCGCGATCGGCGGCTTCTGGTTCGATCTCACTCAGCATGGGCAGATGGCCGTGCGACCGAACTATACGGCCGTCCTGCCGTCCCCGCGAGGCGTGGTGTTCGACTGCTCGACGACCGCTGCCGTAAGCGCGGGCTTCGAGTTTCCGTTTCGGCTCGACGGCCTCATCACACGGGACTTCTCCGTGGTGGTGGAGTTCCGGCCTCGGCTCTTCGCGGTCGGCGACGGTGCGCCGCAGGATTCAGACGCCATCATCGAAGTCCCGTATCGGGCCGCGGACTGGCTCGACCCTTGGGTGTCGGTCTATTTCGGACGCCAGTTCAACACGAACGGGCGGGGCGCGCTCGCGTATGCGTCGGCGGGCACCTATGTCGAGGCGGCCACTGCGTCCGACGCCTACTTCGTGTCGCGGGAGTGGCGCCGCTACGCCGCCGTAAGGTTCGGCGCGTCGGCGGCGTTCTACCGAGACGGAGTCCTGTTCGAGAGCGTCGCGTTCGCCACGAACACCAACATCGACTGGGGCGAGCGCCGCCCGATCGAGCTGTTGGTGAACGGCAACGGGCGGAGCAATGCCACCGACGGCCAACTGACGCACGTCTATGTCTGGCGCCGGCCGCTGGCTCGGCAGGAGGTCGAGTGGCTCTACGCTGAGCCCTACGGCTTCCTCCGCCCCATCGTCCGGCGGCGGTGGTTCGTGCCGACGACTGGCGCCGAGTTCGCGGCAGCGATCTCGGGCACCGCCACTGTTGCCGGTGCGCTCAGCACAGCCATCACGCTCGGCGCAGCCGCGTCCGGCGTCGCCACGACGGCTGGCGCACTGACGACGGCTATCACCCTGGGAGCGTCGCTCTCCGCTGTAGGCACGGCGGCCGCCGATCTCACGAACGCGATCACGCTGGCGACAGCCGTCTCCGCCGCCGCCACGGCGACCGCAGGACTGGCCACGGCGATCACGCTCACCGCGCAGGCTCCGGCGGTCGCTACCGTCGCCGCCGATCTCACTGTGGCTGGCATCCTGCTGGCTGCAGCAGTGGACGCCACCGCAACGACCGCTGGGGTTCTCACGACCGCGATTACCCTCAGCGCGGCCGCCTCGACCTCGGCCAGCGCTTCGGGCGGGCTTGCGACGGCGATCCATGCCGTCGCCGCCATCACAGCCTCCGCAGCAACTGTGGGAGCCCTGACGACCGTCATTGCTGCGGCCGCTGCCGTCTCGGCGACGGCCACGACGGTGGGCACCCTCGCGACCGCGATCGTCCTCGGTGGGGCCGCGCCGTTCTCCGCCGCCGTCGCCGCCGATCTGCTGGCGGGCCGGATCCCGGTGGTGATCACGGTCGGACGCGAGTCGTTCGGCCTGCCCGGCGCGGGCGCCGCCAAGCTCCGCGCCCCGATCGCCGCCCGGTCGGCGATCCGGTCGCCGACGCCGGCGGCCGCGAATCTCGGCGGGCCCGCCGCCGCGCGGGACACTCTCGCCGCGCCCGGGGCGGCGCGCGAAGACCTGGAGGGCGCATGAGCGTGCGAACCGTGTTCAGCGACGTCGTGGCCGAGCGCACGACCCTCCGCTACGAGGCGGACCTGCTCGACGAGGCTGGCGCGGTGCTCGGCCCGTCCGATCTCTCGACGCTCACGCTCACGATCTACGCGCTCGACGCCGCGCGCACGGTCGTGAACGGCGTCGACCGCGTCAACGTGCTCAACGTGGGGCGCGGGAGTTTCGATCCGACGACGAAGCGATTTCGCTTGACACTTCAGCCCGCGGACAATCAATTGGTGACGAATGCGACGGAGGAGACGCACGTCCTCCTGCTCGAATGGACGTGGGCGGCTGGCGCCAAGGCGGGGCGGCACGAGATCGAGATCCGCGTGAGGAACCTGGATCGGGTCTAGGGGGGGGCATGGACGGGCACGCGACCCACGAGTGGCGCATCGGACAGCTGGAGCGGCGCATGGAGCGGTTGGAGGCAACGCTGCAGCGGGGGCTCTATCTCCTGGTCGCAAATCTCGTCGGCGTGGTGATCGCGCTGGGCAAGCTCCTGCTCTTCCCGGGGCGGTAGGGGATGGACGCCGAGGAGGTCTGGGCGCGCGCGGTCGCCTTCGTCCTCGAGGAGGAGGGCGAGCACGCCGACGACCCGCACGATCCCGGCGGGGACACCTGGTACGGCATCAGCCGGGCGGCCTATCCGGCGCTCGAGCCGTGGCCGCCGACCAAGGAGACGGCGATCGCGCTCTACCGCCGGGACTACTGGGAGGCGACGCGCGTGGCGCAGCTGCCGCCGCCCCTGGCGCTCGCCGTCTTCGATGCGGCCGTGAACATGGGCCGGGTCCGCGCCGTCCGGCTCCTGCAGGAGACGCTCGGCGTCACGATCGACGGCGTGATCGGCCCGGTGACCGCTGCGGCCGCACACGCCGTCGAGGCCCGGCGCGTGCTCGCCGACTACCTCACGAGGCGCGTGCTCGTGTATGTCGCGTTGCCGGGATTCCCGCGCTACGGACGCGGGTGGATCGGCCGATGCTTCCGCGCGCAGCAGGCGGCCTTGGCGCTGGCCTAGCCCTCGGCCTCGCGCTGCTCTCCGGAGCGGCGGCGCAGCAGACCGACGTCACCGTGGAATGCGGCGCGCAGGGCGAGGAGACGAGGACGCTCCAAGACGCACCGCAGCGGATCGACAGCGTCACGGCGCACTGGCGGTGCTGGCTCCCGCCGACGCCCGAGGGCCGGGCGCTCGCGGTCCGCGTGCGGACCTGGCGGATCGACGGCCGCCCGGCGGGAGCGCCCGAGCTCGACGTCGTCGTGCTCCCGCCCGCGCCGCCGCCGTCCGGAGGGGGGCTGTGAGCGAGCGCTGGCGCGAGACGGTCGAGATGATCCGGCGGTGCGCGGAGCACCAGCGCAACGATCTCGTCCCGGCCGAGATCCTCTTCGAGCAGGTCCGGAGCCGCGAGCCAGCGCCGCTGCCGTCGCGGGACTTCCTGCCGCCCTCTGACGAGGGCCTCCCAGGTATCCGCCCCCTCGAGGACCCACACGCCCCGGCATGGACGATCGGCTGAGGCGCCCGGCGAAGCCGCCCAAGGGGCCGCGCGGCCCCGCGCAGCCGCGCCGCTGTCTCTGCTGCGACCGCAGGTTCCTCTCGACCGGCTCGCACCACCGCCTGTGCGACCTCTGCCGCGACCCCGACCACTGGCGCCACGTGCGCGCTCGTCGTGATGCGTGCTGATCGCGAGCCGGACGACGTGCGCCTGCCGTGGTGGGGCTGGGCGGTGCTCGCGTGGATCACCCTCGGCCTCGCGGGCCTGGTGCTCGCCTGGCTCTGGTGGGGCGCGTGATGCGCCGCGCGCTGGTTCTCGCGGTGCTCTGCTGGACCGCGCTCGGCGCCGAGGTCGTCCGCGTCGTGGACGGCGACACGCTCGTGCTCCGGCTCCTGACCTACGACGCGGGCGCGCGCGTCTGGGTCGAGGCCCCCGCGCGCCTGCTCGGCGTGGACGCGCCGGAGCTGCACGGCTCGACGCGGGCCGCGGGGGAGGCCGCCCGCGACTTCACAGCACGCTGGGTCGCGGCGGGGCCGGTCGCCGCCCACGTCTGCGGTGCGGACAAGTACGGCCGCCCGCTGGTGCGGCTCGAGCGTGGCGGCGAGAGCCTGGCCGACGCGCTCATCGCGGCTGGCCATGCGGTGCGGCGGTGAGCCCGCGCCCGCGACTCGGGTCGTGCGGAGACACCTCTGAGGTGACCGCCTCGAGGATCCACGCTTGGGCGGGCATCGTCATGGCGATCGCGGCGACGCTCGAGCTCGCCGCGCTCGTCCTCCACGGGATCATGGCGGCCTGGCACTGGGCCAGTACCCGGACCCACCTCGAACGGGCCCGGGAGAGAGGAGAGCTTTAGATGGAGAGCTTCTGGTGGAAACCGATCCTCGCCGGATTCATCAACACAACGGCGGTCCTGCTCCTCGTTCAGGGGCTGAAGACACTACTGCCGTGGCTCCGGCAGACGACGCCATGGCTCCTGCCAGTGCTCGCTGCCTCGGCTGGCCCGCTCGTGGCCGCAGTCCAGTCGTGGCTCGCGGCGTGGCTCGGGGCACCGATCGACCTGAGTCCGTTGGTGGCGATCTTCAGCGGTGCCACTGCGACGGCGGTCCATCAAGTCGGAAAGCAGGTGACGTCATGAGGGGGGCTCGCGGAACGATTCTCATTCTCCTTACACTGCTGCTTACCGCCTGCGCCTCGACCTCCGCGCAACTCACGACGGGGGAGCTGCTGGACGCGACGGGCCAGGCGTTCCTTGAGACCGCGGAGACGTGGCGCGCTGCGCACGCCCAGGGGCTCGTCACTGATGCGGAGTACTCCGCCTTCGCGGCATGGGGCGTAGCCTTCCGTTCCGCTTGGGAGACGGCCTATCGCGCGTGGCTCGCGGGGCAGGATCCGGGCCAGGTGCGGCGGGTGGTCGAGGCGCTGCGCCGCGAGCTCACGATCTGGGCGCTGAGACTCGCCGAGAGGAAACAGTCATGAGCGCACGGGAGCTGATCCTGATCGTCGACGGTCTGATCGGCCTCGCCCTCCACCTCGTGGAGCGCTTCGCGCCGCGCGAGGGAGAGGAGGACGAGCAAGCGCGGCTCGCCGAGCTCCGCGAGCGTCTCCTACAGACAGCCGAGCGTCTGGCGGCCTGGCGGCCCTGAGCTCCTAGGGCAGGGGCGGGAGCGGGCGCCGCGCGAGGCGCCCGAAGCTAGTGCTGGGCTCGGGCGCCGGGAGCCTATCTCGTACTTCCCTGAGGAGCCGCGCTTGGCGCGCCGAGAAATCCCGGATATCCAGCACCACTCGCGCCGCCTGGCCGCCCAAGAGTTCGCCCGCGCCCAAGGCGATCAGGGCGACGCCAGCTGCCCAGAGCCAGGCGATGTCCTGCGACGTCGCGCGAGAGGCGACAAGCGGTACGAGGAAGCCGTAGAGGATGGCGAGGGTGCCAAGCACCATGAGCGCGATCCCGAAGAGTTCGAGCGCTCGGATCCACGCCCGCAGGAACCTGTAGCGCCTCATCGCCGCCCCCGGCGCGCGGCTCTGAGCTCGGCGCGCACGCCGGGATCATGCACGGCGCGGCGGACGGACGTCAAGCGCCTGCGGACGAGCAGGGGCGGCGGACCGTTGCGATCCAGGCGCGTCTGCCGGTAGCGGCCGAGCGCCGCCTGCAGCGCGAGCCCGTCGAGGTGGTGCGCGATCACGGCCTCGATGAGGCTCGCCGGGATCTCGGCGAGAATCTCAAGGGTCTGGCTTCGCACTTGGATCACATCGCCCTCCTGGAACGGCCACTGCCAGCCGCCGCGGAAGACGATCCAGAGCCGATAGCGCGGCATCGCATGGGATCAGGCGGGAAGCACTGCGCATGCCAGGGCCCCGGCGCGCGCTGGCGCGGCCCTGTGGAGCCACGCCGCGACGCGCTGGCGCAGGCGGCGCCACGGTGCCCATACGCCGATAAGGCGCAGGTCGACAACGGCCGAGACACAAGCGCTCGCGTGATCTGCGTGGCGGCCCACAACGGCGTGGGTCCGGTCAGGCGACGCGAGCGTCGCGAGCGCGGCGAGCCACAGCACGCTGAGGAGCTGGCGTGC